>NZ_CP109090.1:306275-612551 GCF_035917575.1 Streptomyces sp. NBC_01788
GCCACCGGTAAGCCGCCCACGCGCAGCCGCTAAGGGCTCGCAGAGAATCACCTCTCAGCGGGTGGCGACCCGGTCGTCGTACTTGATGCGGGTAAGGAAGAAGTCCCGGACGTCCTCGGCCAGCAGCTCCGGCACCTCCATCGCGGCGAAGTGGCCGCCGCGTTCGAACTCCGACCAGTGCCTGATGTCGTAGAGCCGCTCTGCCAGTGGTCGCACCGACTGCGTGATGTCGTGTGCGAACACCGCAACACCCATCGGCACCGGGCACGGCTGCTGGACCCCTCGCGGGGCATCGTGGTGGAACCGGGCCGAGGAGGCCGCTGTGGCGGTCAGCCAGTACAGCGAGATGTCGGTGAGCATCCGCTCGTCACTGACCGGCGTCTCGGGGTCGGTCCACTGCGCGAAGCGCTCGGCGATCCAGACCAGCTGGCCGACCGGCGAGTCGGTCAGCGCGTAGCCGATGGTCTGCGGGGTGAGGGCCTGCAGAGCCTGGTACGGCGGGCGATTCGCCATCAGCTGCCGGACCTTTTCCAACCGGGCTTCATCCGTTTCGGACAGTTCGATGCCGGCATCCGGAACCGGCCGGGTCGGCAGGTAGTTGACGTGCACCCCGACGACGTGCTCGGGCGCCACCGCGCCGAGCGCCGTGGAGATGCCCGCGCCGAAGTCGCCGCCCTGCGCGCCGTAGCGCTCGTACCCGAGACGGTGCATCAGCTCGGCCCAGGCCCGCGCGACCCGGGTGGCGTCCCAGCCGCGTTCGTGGGTCGGCCCGGAGAAGCCGTAACCAGGGATGGACGGAATCACCAGGTGGAAGTCGCGCGACAACGGCTCGATCACGTCGAGGAACTCCAGAAACGAGCCGGGCCAGCCGTGGGTGAGGACCAGCGCGAGCGCGTCCGGGTTCGCAGACCGGACATGGACGAAGTGGATGTTCTGGCCGTCGATCTCGGTGGTGAAGTGCGGAAGCTCGTTGAGCCTGGCCTCATGCGCACGCCAGTCAAAGCCGGTGCGCCAGTACTCGGCAAGCTCCTTGAGCCGCCCCAGTGGGAAGCCGTAGTCCCACCCGGCGTCGGCGACCTCGTTGGGCCAACGGGTGCGGGCGAGGCGGTCGGTCAAGTCGTCGAGGTCGGCCTGGGGAATGTCGATGCGGAACGGCTTGATCACGGTCTTCACTCCAAGGGAATTCGTTCGCAGCCCAAACGTTCGTAACACTAACGAAGCTAGACTGTTAGTGTCACTAACACAAGAGGTGGAGGATCCTCCGTGAGCCCAACCCCCGAACCCACCCCGGCCCGGCTGCGCGCCATCCCCAGCCGCCTGCTCGCCGGGGCCGCGGTCGTCGCCGACCGGCTCGTCAGCGAGCGCTTGGCCGCCGAGGGCGCTCGCAAGTGGCACTTCGCCGTGCTGGTCGCGCTCGCCGAGGCCGGTGCCGCCAGCCAGGCCGAACTCAGCCGCCGCACCGGCATCTACCGCAGCGACATGGTCGCCGTCCTCAACGAGCTTGCCGCCGCCGAATGCATCCGCCGCGAACCCGACCCCTCCGACCGCCGCCGCAACGTCATTACCCTCACCCCCACTGGCCGCCGCCGCCTGGAGCGCCTCGACACGCTCGTCTCCGACGCCCAGCGTGAACTCCTCGCCCCCCTCACCCCCGTCCAGCAGGATGAACTCACCCACCTGCTCACCACCCTGACCGAGCACCACCACCCTCCGCACCCCAGCCCATCCACCTGCGCCGTCCCGAGCCTCGCCCCCACCGTCGACGGCTCCTCGGGATAGTTCTTGCTGATGCCCGGCACGGACCTTCAGGTCGTGGAGGCACAGAGCGTGATCACGGGTTTTCGCCGTTCGGTGGCGGCGCAAGCCCATACGGTCCGTGGACACCGACCCCGACCGCTCTCACATTCGGCAGGAGTTGAGCGTCACGCCGGTGGGCGGGTGAGTTTGGCGGCCACGGCGTCGAGGACCCAGTCCAGGCCGGTCGCGAAGGATGTTTCGGCGTCCACGTCCGTGCCGTCGTACACGGCCTTGGCCAGCGCCGGGAAGCGGCCCGTGGCCAACATTCTCGTCACATGCGGGCCGGAGGCGCGCTGCCAGTCGCGCTTGGACAGGCCCGTGGCGCGTTCGGCCGTCAGGTTCGCGATCTCGCGCCTGATCGCGCCGGTGAAGTAGGCGCTGACAGTCTCCACGGCGCGCATGACGGTGTCGATGTCGGCGTGGCCGTCGAGGGCGGCCAGCGTGGCCTCGGTCACGGCGAGGCCGTTCGGGCCCAGGGTCGGGCGGCCGCCGAGCAGGTCGGCCAGCCATTCGTGGCGGAGGGCGGTCTGTCTGGTGCGGTGGGCGAGGATGCGCAGCTCCTCCCGCCAGTCACCGGGCTGTTCCTCGGGGACGATCTCGGCCTGGACCTCGTCCACCATGAGGTCGAACAGCTCCTGCTTGGTGGAGATGTATCCGTACAGCCGCATCGGGCCGGCGTTCAGCCGGGCGGCGACCTTGCGCAACGACACCGCTTCCAGCCCGCCCTCGTCGGCCAGCGCGATGGCGGCGGCGACGATCCGCTCCCGGTCGAGCGGCACGGGGCGAGTCGGCGGCTCCGGCCGGTCCCACACAGTCATGGTCACACCGTTCCGTTGCGATGCATCGTATTGGAGAAATACAGTGTATCGCCATGAGACATCGTATCGCCGTGGTCGGGAGCGGCCCTGCCGGCCTTACCTTCGCCCGTGTCCTGCACCGCCATGGCTACCCCGTCGCCGTCTTCGAACGCGATCCCGCCCCCGACGCCCGCCCCCCGGGCGGCACGCTGGACCTGCACGAAGGGCTGGGCCAACTCGCGGTGGACAAGGCGGGGCTGCTGGCGGAGTTCCAGGCGCTGTCTCGCCCCGAGGGGCAGGGCATGCGCATCCTGGACGCGGACGGGACCGTCCTGCGCGACTGGCGACCCCGTCCGGAGGACCGAGCCAATCCCGAGATCGACCGCGGGCAACTCCGTGACCTGCTGCTCGGCCCTCTCGACGTCCAGTGGGGTCGGGGCGTGACACAGGTGGTACCGGGGACCCGGGATGGCGTACTGGTCCATTTCGCGGACGGGCGACAGGAGACGTTCGACCTCGTGGTCGGCGCGGACGGCGCCTGGTCCCGGATCCGCCCGGCAGTCTCGCCGGTGACGCCGCACTACACCGGCGTCACCTTGGTCGAAACCTCTCTCGACGACGTCGACACCCGCCACCCTGACCTCGCCCGGCTGGTCGGCGACGGGTGCGTGGCTGTGTACGGCGTGAACCGGACTCTCGTCGCCCAGCGCAACAGCGGCGGGCACGCCAAGGTGTACGCCCAGTTCCGCGCGCCGCTGGACTGGCACTCACACCTGGACCTGGCTGACGTCGAGGCCGTGCGATCGAGTCTGCTGGCCCTGTTCCACGGCTGGGCCGCTCCCGTCCTCGACCTCCTCCGCCACGGCACCGTTTTCGTCCACCGCCCCCTCCACGTCCTGCCCGTGTCCCACACCTGGAACCACGTCCCCGGGGTGACGCTACTGGGCGACGCCGCCCATCTGATGCCCCCGTTGGGGGCGGGCGCGAACCTGGCGATGCTGGAAGGCGCCGAACTCGCCGAGTCCATCGCCACCGGCCCAGGAGATCTGGACGAGGCCGTCCGCGCCTTCGAGGAGCAGATGTGGGCACGGGCCGGCAGGTGGGCGAAGATCACGACGGCCGGTCTGGAGCGTCTCGTGAGCCCGGACCCCGCCGAAGCCCTCGCCCTCTTCGACCAAGTCCAGCCGTCCTGACTGCCCGCTACCGCCGAAATCCGGTCCGCTCCTCCTCGGGGGCGTAGCTCCCACAACTTGTCGGGCACCAGCTGCTGCACCACCTCCCGGGCGAGTTCGGGGGTCAGTGGGTGGTCGGGGCCGCCTGCGTGGGGGTGAATCCGTGCGGGCCCGCGGTGTCGAATGCCTGCCGGTCGAGCGTCGGGCCGGTGAGCGGTACCTCGATCTCGACGACCGGCTGTTCCGGGGCGCCGACCTGGGGCACCGTGCCCGTTGCGGTGCCCGTGGTGGCCGCGACCACCGCCGCCGGGGCGCCACCCCGGCGCCGGACCGTACCGGGGACGAGCGGCCGACCGCCGGCGTGCAGGGCGACGGCCGTCAGGGGCAGCGCCAGCAGGAGCAGTCCGGCGCCCAGGACCAGGCCCATCGCCGAGTAGCCGGCGCTCGCCGACAGCAGGCTTCCGGCGAGCGGACCGCACGCGGTGCCCAGCGAGGACGCGGATCCGGCCAGCACTGCCCAGCGGCCGCGCGCATCGAGTGAGGCCGCCAGCCCGATGAGGTAGGACAGGACGATCGGGTAGACGGTGTTCCAGGCGATCTCGCCGGTCGCGAACGACGGCAGGTCGTCGGCCGAGGCGCTGACCGCGATGCAGCAGGCGATCAGTGCGGTGCCCGCCCCGATCGGCACTGCCCGCCCGAGCCGCGCGCCGAGCGCGCTCGCGCCGATGACGCCCAGCAGCCCGGCGCCCAGAGCTGCGGCGAAGACCGCGCCGACGGTGACCTCGCTCAGTCCTGCCTGGTGCAGGCCGATACGGCTGCTCACGCCCCACAGTGAGTTCTGCGCCATGGACCAGAACAGCATCGAGCCCGCCAGGACCAGCCCCGCGCGGCGGTAGGGCAGCGTGCCGCGCGGCGCCGCCGTGTGGCCGGGCGCCACGGCGCCGGCGAGTCGGCCCGTCGTCGGCCACACCAGCAGCGCGGTCAGGGCGAGCGCGGCGAACGGCAGCCCATGTCCCGTGCCGAGGTGAGGGATTGTCAGGTAGACGGTGCCGGCGAGCGCTGAGACGCTCAGCAGCCCGAAGGTCGAGGTGCGGTGCGGGTCGCGCTGGGCCGCGATGCCCGACGCGGCGACCGTGGTGGCCGTGCCCGAGCCGAAACCGCCCGCCATCGCCCCGGCGACCACCACCGGCACACTGTCCGACAGGGCCGCGCAGCCGTAGCCGAGCGCCGCGAGCAGCAGCCCGGTCCGGGCCAGGCGTCGCGGCCCGAACCGCTCTACGCGGGCCGCGAGCGTGAAGCCCGCCGCGGCCGAACTCAGCAGCAGGGCACTGCCGACAAGCCCTGCCTGCGCGGGTCCGAGACCGAGCCGGTCGCCGAGGCGGCCGACGACGGTGGGCAGCAGATAAGGCGCGAGATAGCCCGCCGTGAAGAGAGCGACGAGGGGCCAGGAGGAACCACGCGAGTGCGCGGGCGCGAGGGAGGACACGGGCGTTCCCAGGGCATACGGAAGCGGCAAGGTGGGGGGTGAAGAAGGGAGGGGGCGACCGTCGATGGACAGGAACGCGGGGCAATTTGTATCAAGTGCGGGCATGCGCAAGAAAGCCACGGCGATGTGATCTGCGTCATATTGCGTTTGGGGTGGAGGGTTCCGGGCAGAAGTGACGCCCCGTCTGCTTCAGTGGGGTGTGTTTGCGCAGGTCAGCGACGGTCCGGAGGCAAGGTGGGGGGCGCGGCCCGCGTCCGCGCAAGGGACCAGCATCCAGCGAGACATCTGCCCAGGCCTCGCGGAAACGGCAGGCTGATGCGGTCGCCCGGCCTGCCGTGGACCGCGTCCAGCAGGTCGACGGCGATTACGTTCTGGTGGAATTCGCCTGCGCGTCAGCGCCCGGTCTCGTCGCGGCGGCAATACAGGAAGAGGTGAGGCTCGGGCCCGGCGCCGGGGTGGTCCGGTGTGAAGGCCGTGCTGTGCCGGAACAGCACCGTCAGGCCGGCCGCCTCCACCATGCCGACGACGTCCTCCTCCGCGAAGCTCGTGGCGCGGACCGGCCGGCCCATGAAGAGCACCTCGACGTCCTCCACGTCCGCGGGCACGGTGGCCAGCACCAGATGCCCGCCGGGCCTCAGGGCCTGGGCCAGCCGCAGCGTCAGAGCCGACTGCTCGGCGCGGGTCATCTGCAGCAGTGAGAAGAACACGCACACGCCGTCGAACGAGTCCGCCTCGATCGGGAGCTCACGGATGTCATCGCAGCGGAACTCGGCCTCGGGGACCTGCCGGGCGGCGAGTTCGACCATGACGGGAGAGACGTCGACGCCCAGCACCGAGTGCCCTGCCGCGATGAGCGCGGCCGCGGTGGGGCGCCCGGTGCCGCTGCCCACGTCCAGTGTTCGCGCGGCGGGTGGCAGCCGCTCGGTCAGCCACTCCAACGCGGACAGGTGCGCGGGTGCATGAGCGAACGCCTTCTCGTAGGCGGGGCCCAGCGCGTCGAACAGCGCGGCGGCAGCCGGCGGTTGGTCTTCGTGCCTCACGTCGGTGTCCCTCCGCTCGCCGGGGCCTGCATCGTCGCACCCGCCCGATGGGTGCCACAACAGCAGCCCAGTGCGAGTCCCGGCCGGGCCGGGCAGAGACCCGTACCCAGCGGTCGCAAGGCTCAGGTTCGGCGTGGGCGTACTCACCCACGGTCGCCTCACGCTCTGCCCTCGCGGATGGCCTGCCTGTTGCTGGTGTCAGTCCGCCAGCGCCGCCGCAGTGGCGCGGGCGAAGCCTTCCGGGTTGTCCAGCATGATGTTGTGCCCGCAGTCCGGGACCGGGACCACGGCCACCCCGGCTTCGGTGAGCGCACCGGTGCCCGGCAGCGGGCCGTCGGCCTCGGGCAGCAGGTAGGTGCGGGGAATCTTCAGGTCCCCCCGACGCCGCCGGGCGGATCACCGAGCAGACGACGCCGGCGGAGGGGACTCCGGCCGTCGCGCAGCCGTTCTTCGCGTCTCTCCAGGCGGACGCGCGGCCCGCGTGACAGCGGTGCTCCGATGCCCGGCAGGGTGTCCGGGCCGGCATCCTGCGTGCGGCGCGGCGTGTCTCGTCCGGGGAAGATCACCAGCAGCGCGCCCAGCGTCAGCCCCAGTGCGGGCAGTGTGGGAAACCGGCCATCGGGTGCGAAGCCCTGCACGGCGAAGCGGGACAGGGCGGCCACGGCCAGGGGCAGACCGAGCCACAGCGGCCAGGAGCGCCGCAGGTCGGCATCGGCGCAGGCCCGCTCGTACACCGTCGCCAATCCGCTTTGCAACGGCCGTAGCGCGACCGCGACTCCGGCGAGCACGATGCCCAGTGCCAGCAGCCACGGCACGCGCAGCGCCCACCAGGCCAGGGAGCCGAGTGCGGGCTCGGGGGCGAGCCCGGTGAGGTAGAACGCCGCCGCGACGATCAGCACCGGCAGCATGTGCCACAGGTACAGGGTCATGCTCGCACCACCCACACGGCGCACCACGCGCCACACCCGCTCGCGGGCCGGCAACCGCCGTGCCGTGGGCGCGACGAGCAGGCACAGGCCCACCTGGGCCACCGCCCATGCCAGCATGGCTGCCGACGGCGGATCGGTGTTGCTGGGGATCTGCCCGGTGACCAGAATCAGGCTGACCGGGAACGGTCCGAGGGCGACCAGACCCGCGAAGGCCAGTCCGCCGCCCGCCGCCATCGCGGCGGGCACCCGCCGACGCCCGGTCAGCAGGCCGTCCCGCCAGCAGAAGCCGAGCTGGTAGGCGACTCCCCACACGAGTACGTAATTGAGCATTCCGACGTACGGGACGTGCGCGGTCAGCATGAGCGTGTCGGCCACCAGGGCGGCCGCACTCAAGGCCACCGGAACGCGGAGTCCCCATCGTCGGTGTGCTGTGTGCAGCACTGGCGTCAGCGCGCTGAGGAGCAGGTAGACGGGGAGGAACCAGAACTGCATCGCCATCGCCCACCCCACCAGGGCGAGAGTGCCGGGGGCCACTTCGAGCGCCGAGGAGATCCCGACGGCGGTCAGCACGAGAGCGCTGTAGACACCGGTCGGAAGCAGCAGCCGCACGGCCCGCCGCCGCACCCATCCTGCGGCCGTACCACCCACCTCACGGGCGCGCGCCCACGAGCCGCCCGCGGAGTAGCCGCCTGCCAGGAAGAACAGCGGCATGATCTGGAACACCAGGGTCAGCCACTGGGTCCAGGGGAGAACCGCCAGCAACTCCGGTGCGGTGATCTCCGCTCCGTCCCGCCCCCGGGCCAAGGCGGTGATCAGCCAATGGCCGAACACCACCAGCACAATCGCCCACGCGCGCAGGAAATCGACGTAGCGGTCTCGGCTCATGCGCACTCATACTGCCCCGAGTGCGGGGGCAAGGACCGCTCGAAGCCCGGGCCGCAACCAATCCGTTGCCGGCTCTACACCCTCGGCGTGGATCGGCCCCACGTACCTGCGGTACCCGCGAGGTACTTCCCTGGTAATTCGATGGGAAAGCCAGGGATACGGGATGCGCTACGGCTGATTCACGCTCCCGGATGGCGAGTTCGCGGGCCCACAGTCCCGGCACGACCAGGTCGACCGGGTCATCGCGCGCTCCGCGGCCCCGGTGCGGCGATCATCTCCCGGAGAGTCGCCCGCGACACTCCCCGGCGCTCGGCCGGGGTCCGCGCGGTCGGCAGCGCCGAACCGCGCGGATACCCGCCGCAGCCTGACCGCGGTCGCCGACTGCTCCACGCACGACTCGAAGGCGTGATGCGAACGCACCGGCCGCAGCAAGGTCTCTCCCAGATCGGGACCCATCGCATGCCCAACGGGGGCCGCGGGCGTCACGACCTCACAGCTTCTCCAGGTTGTCACGACTGGTCATGAAGTGCTTGCGGCCGCCCGCGTACCACGACACCAGCGCGAACAGACCGACCACGGCCACCGCGATCGGCGCATAGTTGAAGCTGTCCACGTTGACCGGCCGGGTCGGCGGCAGCACGAACAGCACGCAGATGACGACGACCCACACGATCGCGACCCAGCCGACCAGGCTGCTCCACTTGCCCAGGTGCCACGGCCCAGGAACGAACTCGTTGCCGCGCAGACGGCGCAGCAGCACCGGCGTGACATAGGCGATGTAAAGGCCGATCACCGCGATCGAGGTCACCGCCAGGTATGCCGTGGTGTTGAACAGCGCCGGCACCGTCAGGATCGCCGAGAGCGTCACACAGAACCAGATCGAGTTCGTGGGCGTCCCGGTGCGCGGGTTGACCTTGGCCCAGATCCTCGACCCGGGAAGGGCGTTGTCGCGCGAGAAGGCGTAGCTCATCCGGGAGTTGGCGGTCACCGAGGCCATCCCGCAGAAGAACTGCGCCGCACACACGATGAACAGCAGGAACTTCGCCGTGCCCGGACTGTTCAGCGAGTCCAGGAAGACCTGCGCCGGCGGCAGGCCGGTACTCGACGCGGCCAACTTGTCCAGCCCCGCGGAACTCTTGTCCTGGATCGACGCGGTGATGGAGTAGAGCAGGATGAAACCGCCGATGACCGAGATCACCACGCTCATCACGATCCCGCGCGGCGCGCTGCGGGCCGCTCCCCTGGTCTCCTCCGCCACATGGGCCGACGCGTCGTACCCGGTGTAGGTGTACTGCGCCATCAGCAGGCCCATGAGGAAGACGTAGATGCCGGAGGTCCAGCCGGTGGCGTTGTGCCAGCCCGTCAGCGTCCACCCGGCGGACTGGTGGTGCTCGGGCAGCGCCCACAGCACGGCGACGATGACCAGGACGCCCACCACGTGCCACCAGGCGGAGACGTTCGACAGGAACGCGACGAGCTTCACGCCGAACGTGTTGAGAAGCGCGTGCACAAGAATGATCGCGAGGAACAGCAGGAAAGTACCGCCGGCAGTGACCTCGGTGCCCCAGACGAGGTTCATGAACGCCATCCAGGTCGTGGCGCACCCGAAGTCGATCGCGGCGGTCACGGCGACCTCGCCCATGAAGTTGAACCAGCCCACGAACCAGGCCCAGGCACGCTTGTTGTTCCTGGCAAGCTCACCGGCCCAGAAGTAGAGACCACCCGCGGTGGGGTAGCGCGAACACACCTCGGCCATGGCCAGCGCCACACACGTCACGAAGACACCGACCACCGCCCAGCCGAGCACGATGGTCGACGGACCCCCCGACTTCAGCGCGATCCCGTACGACGTGATGCAGCCCGCCAGGATCGAAATGATCGAGAACGACACGGCGAAGTTCGAAAACGCGGACATACCGCGATGAAGTTCCTGCTTGTAGCCCATCTCCGCGAGACGGGCAGCATCCTCGTCCAGCTCTATCTCTGGCTGGACTTCTTCTTGCGCAGACATCCGCGACTCCTCATCGACGAGGGAAGAGGCGAACAAAGTGGCGCAGGACACACCGGTTGTCAATGGCCTGGTCTCAAACCTTTTCCGGCCGCGGCACACCGGCTCGACCGGGCCGCCGGGGAGGCATCCTTGCCTCGAACCCTGCTGACGTGCTGGAACGGACCCGGCGGCGGTCCGCGACCGGGAGTATCTGACGGAGCATCAGCCGAAAAGAGAGAAGCCGGCACCCGGCGCTCGCCAGCCTCGATGCCGGGATGAACTCGGGCGGGCCGCCGTCGGCGGCCCGCCCGAGAGTGTGCGTGTGCTGGGTGTACGGGATGTCAGTCGGGCAGGCGGTCGATCAGCCAGCTGCCGAGTTGCTCCGTGACGGCCGTATGAGCGGTCGTGTCGGAGGAGCAGATGAAGTCGTCGACATCGCTGTCCGACGGGTCGAGTGCGTCGATGTCCGCGTACAGATCCTTCTGCGCGTCGATGTCGCGGATGGAGACGGCGCTGACCGAGGGCACGAAGCACACCTCTTCGTGGCGCAGGTCGACCTTGGCACCGAACTTCTTCAGCGTGTCGGCGAGGATCCCGTAGGTGCGGAGGGTGCCGCCGGGGGCACCGTCGAACTCCGGGAAGCCCGAGGTCTTGATCGTCTTCTCGGCCTTGGGGAACCGCCGCTTCAGCTCGGCGACGATGACGTCCTTGCCCTGGGCCTGGGTGTAGAAGGTGGTGCCGGGGTAGATGCGCTCGACCTTCAGCGCGGTGTCGCCGGGCGGCACGGACGGGCCGGTGCCGTCGCCGCGGCCGTTGGCGAGCGCGAGGATGCGCGGGATACGGGGCCAGTTGCCGACCTCCGCCAGCCTCTGGAGGAACTCCGTTCGCTCCGGCGCGATACCGATCTCGCCGCTCTTGGGGTCGTAGTGCCGCCAGAGCATCTGCCGGGCGGCCGGGCTGTTCATCTGCCGGGCGAAGTCGTTGGTGCCGGAGATGAAGTGGGCGAACGCCTGGACGCCGACCGGGATGACGGCGCCGCGGTGCGGGCTGTCCCAGGAGAAGCACATGCCGGTGCGGTGGTCCATCCCCTCCGACTCCAGCTCGGCAAGGGCGTAGCGGATGACCACGCCGCCCATGCTGAAGCCGCCCACCACCAGCCTGGCGTCGCCGAGCTGCTCGGCCTGCGTGCGCATGATGCACGCCTTCGCCGCCTGGGCGTTGTCCAGGAGGGAGGCGCTGCGCTCCTCAAAGCCGAGCAGGATGACGTCACGGTCGCGGCGGCGCAGCTCGCTGAGCAAGGGGTAGTCGCGATCGAGGCCGGCGTAGAGCCACTTCAGGTCGCTGCGGCCGAGGTTGAAGCCGTCGGCCATGATCACCGGCCGCGTGATCCCTTGGTGGCGCTCGCCGTAGAAGACGTGCGCGAAGCCGTTCGGCAGCTGCCACTTCTCGTCCGGCTCCGGTACCGGGTAGGGCAGCTCGATTGGGGGCGTGGAACTCAGGGGGGTGGGGAGGGTGAGCTCTCCGACGCTCTGCTCGGCCTTCTCGTCCTGCTGTTCGGACACAGCCGGTCTCCTATTCGGATCCGCGCAGGGCGCAGCAGCCCGGCGGACCCGGGCTGGGAGGCTGCGAACGGCGCGAAGATCGCGACCATTTTCAGCACACCGGCCACCGTTTCCCGGGACGCCGCTCCCTGTATCCCTCGTACGAAGACACCCCTGGAGGCAGGCATTTGGAGCGGACTGCTGCCCGACGGGCCGAGCGGGTGCCGCCCGGCGGATTCGGGTCATGGCGGCGCGTCGGGCACGAAGACGATCCGGTCAGGCGGACGCCGAGGCCGAGACCGCTCCCATCTCCTCCTCGAGTGTGATACGGGAGGTGACGCCCGTTACCTCCGCGGCGAAGGCGGCGGAATTCGGACTCAGTCGCGGAGTCGAAGCGTTGGCCAAATGTTGAACTTGCAAGCATTAATCAAGTCGGCCTAACGTGTCGTCATCCCTTTCCGCCCCTCTAGAACGGTCCGTGCGCGGACCGGAACCAAACCGTAGGAGCCCCCCACATGACCGCGCGCCTCAACCTTGCCAAGCCATACGTCGTCGGACTGTTCCGCATCGTCTTAGGCCTGCTCTTCACCTGCCACGGAGCCGCCTCGCTCTTCGGCGTCCTCGGTGGCGCGGCCGGCACCAAGGGCGGCACCGTCCCGACCGGTGCCTGGCCGTTCTGGTACGCCGCCCTGATCGAACTCGTCGCCGGCGCCCTGGTGCTGCTCGGACTCGGCACCCGCGGTGCCGCGTTCCTGGCGTCCGGGTCGATGGCGTACGCGTACTTCGACGTGCACCAGCCGTCCGCCCTGTGGCCGATCCAGAACGGCGGGGAGCTGTCGGTGATGTTCTGCTGGTCCTTCCTGCTGCTGGTCTTCACCGGTTCCGGCGCGTTCGGCCTCGACCGGCTCATAGCCTCCCGGCCCACCGCCGGGCATGAGACCGAGCCGTCCTCGGAGCCCGTCACGGCCTGAGCCCGCACGCACACCACGTGTGCGTGCTGTTCCACGCCTCGCGCGACCTCCGCTCCACTGCCGGTCCGCCTCGGCTGCTACCACCAACTCGTGGATCGGTGCCGAGAGGAAAGCGCGGAGGGCGTACCTTCCCGGTGATCCTTCGAGGGTCTCCGAGTGTGCCCGCGTTGCAGCGCGGGTCGGGAAGGTACGCCCGTTCTCGTTCACGCGGGCGCCCTCATCGATAGCGGCCACCTCATCGGGCGCCCCTGGGGCCGCAGTGGCGTGATCGGCATCAACCAACGTGCGAATTGCGCAGGTTGATAGGTTCAGTTCGACTTGAGCGATCACGATTGAAGGAGCGGAACGTGACCGGTGCGGCCGGACACGCCGGTCGAGTTGTTCACCGAGTGGTTGCTCGAGGCGTTGAGCGCCGGGGTGCGGGAGCCGCATGCCATGACGCTGGCAACGGCGGATGCCAACGGTGATCCGGCCGCCCGCGTACTCATTCTCAAGGATGTGAGCCCCGAAGGCTGGCAGTTCGCATCGGACACGGGCAGCCCCAAGGGCCGCGACCTCGCCGCCCGCCCCTATGCGGCGCTGACCTTCTACTGGGCGCCGCTCGCCCGTCAGGTCCGAGTGCGCGGACCGGTCGTACGGCAGAGCCCTGAACTGAGCGCCGCGGACTTCCTCGTCCGCGGCGCGGGGGCTCGGGCGGAAACCCTGCTCGGTCGGCAATCGCAACCGCTCGCGGACCTTGCCGAGCGGGATGCGCAGGTGGAGGCGTCGCTCACGCGGGTAGAGAGCGAGCCGGACCTCGTGGCGCCAGGCTGGACGCTGTACTCGGTGCGCCCGGAGTCGGTGGAGTTCTGGCAGGGCGACAAAGAGCGTCGTCATACACGGCTCATCTACGTGCCGTCCCGCGACGGGTGGACCAAGCACATGCTGTGGCCCTGATCCACAACCATTGGCAACGTCTCTGCCCCGACCGGCGCCAAGCGGAAGCCGGGTGAGGGTTGAGCGTGTGGGTCGAAGATGGAGTGGAGCGTGGCTCGGCGCAGGGTCCGTCACCGGTGCTGCGGGCGCCATTCGAAGAGCAGGATGGTCGCGTCGTCCCGCAGTCGGTTGCGCTGGTGGTCGAGGATGGCGTGGATGAGTAGCCGTAGCACCTCGGCCGGGCGCTGGCCGGCGGCGGAGGAGCGGATGATGAAGTCGGTGAACCGGTCGAGGCCGAACTCCGCACCGTCCATGTCGCGGGCCTCGACGACACCGTCGGTGTAGAGCAGCACGCTGTCGCCCGGTTCCAGTTTCGTCTCGTGGACCTGCCGGGCTGCCGGGGCGAGTTGCCCGGCCAGGCCGATCGGCGGCTGCGGGGAGCTGTCCAGCGCCCCGTCGAGCACCCGCTCGGCACGGATCAGCAGCGGCGGCGGGTGACCGCAATTGACCCAGCGCAGCACCCCGGTCTCCGCGTCGAGCCGGCACAGCACGCCGGTGCAGAACTGGTCGGGAAGCCACCGGGCGAGCGCCTCGTCGACGGAGCCGACGACGTCGGCCAGGTCGCAACCGCCGCGGCGGGCGTTCCTCGCCGCCGCCATGGCGACCGACGCGGTCAGGCCGGAGGTCAGATCGTGCCCCATGGAGTCGAGGATCAGGGTGTGCAGCACGTCCTTGACCACCGAGTGGTCGAAGGCGTCGCCTGCGACGTCGTAGGCCGGTTCCAGGACCGCGGTGGAGACGCACCTGCTGCTGCCGATGGTGCGGGGCGGCAGGAAGGCCCGCAGCATCTCGGTGGGCAACTGCATGGTCGCGGTGCGGGTACGGGCGGCGAGCCAGTCGCTGTAGGCGCGCTTGGAGGTGATCAGCATGGCGAACAGATGGGCCAGCATCCGGCTGCGGCGCATACACGCCCCGTCGAGCGTGGCCGTCCGCACCGCCAGCACGCCCAGCCGCTCCGCACCGTCGACCAGAGGCATCCAGATGATCACGCCGTCGTCGGCGTGGGCCACCCGCGGTGAGACGGTGCGGTACGCCCAGCCGGCCGGAGAGTCGGCCATCGGCAGCGGCTCCAAGGTCTCGTCGAGTGGGATGAGCAGCCGTTGTTGCAGGTCGACGAGGTGGATCAGAGCGGTGTCCAGGCCGAGGGCCGAGGCGCACCGGTTCGCCAGGGCGGGCAGTTCGACGGGCAGGGCCGTCTGCGCCTCGATGATCAGCTCTTCCAGCCGATTCTCATCGACGGCGGTGTCGGTACCGGCGGACGTATGCGGTGGGTCCGACACGGAGATCACCCCTTCCGTGCCCAGTCTCGCACCGATCCCGACCTCCCTCGCGTGAGACCCCACCGGGTCAGGAACGGGTGGCGGAGTCACTGTCGGGGCAGAGCGGGAAAAGCTGGCCGAGACCCACGACGGGCAGAATGCGCAGAGTGTTGGCCGGGACCGCGGCGAGTGCGGTGTCCGCGTGGGCGGCCTGGGCATGGTTTCGGACGGCTATGAGGGCGGTGAGGCCGCTGGAGTCGCAGAATTCCATGCCGGCCAGGTCCAGGACGAGGCGCCGGCCGGGTTGGAGAGCGATCGCGGTGAGCAGTTCACCCAGCTCGCCTGCGCTGGCATGGTCGAGTTCGCCGCGGATCTCCCACCACCGTCCGCCCCTGCGGGTTGCCGGTGACGGTGACATTGTTCCTGCGACCGATATCCATACCGCCAGTCTCGCAGGCTGAGGCCGCTGCCTCAGCGCGGCCCGGATCACCCCACGCCCCACCCGCCGCATGCGTGGCCCAGTACGCCGCCGAAGGGGCCCAACCGCGGCGCCGCTGCTAGGACATGGCGAAGCGCCCCTGATGGCAGGGGCGCTTCGCCGGACTGTTTTCTGAGCGTCACCAGGTGAGGGCATCGTCCATCGACTGCTGCCAGTACGTGACGTTGAGCGAGTCGTCGATGTAGACGCCCGTCGCGGGCAGCGACGGGTGGGCGCCGGCGCCCACACTCTCGTTGCCGGACGGGCCGTGGAAGTAGACGGTCAGCGACTTCTCGGTGCGGCCGTGTGAGCCGCTGCCGTCGGCGGCGGACAGGTTCACGGAGGCGTAGCCGGACTCCCCCGGGCCGAGCGTGACGACGGCCTGCGGCTGGGAGTCCTTCAGGACGGGCGGCACGGCCTGGGCCTCGCCGAAACGCAGCGCCGGGTAGGTGTAGAGGTAACAGGGCTTGCTGCCGGTGTTGGTGACGGTCAGCAGCATGTGGTTCACCGGGCGGTTCAGCGGAGCCGCGACGGTCTTGGTGTTGGAGCCCTCACAGGTGACCGGCTTGCCGGAGGAGACCGGAGGCTTCGTGGCGGGGGCGTTCGTGGCGGGAGCGTTCGCCGCCGGCTTCGAACCGGCGGGCACGGGCTGCGCGGCGGAGGAGGACGAGGACGACGCGGGCGAACCGTCTGCGGGCGCCTCGGACGCCGGGACGCTTTCGGAAGGCGACGCGGCCGTGGACGAGCCCACCGAGCCCTCGTCGTTGACGCCCGCTCCGTCGTTGCACGCGGTCAGGGAGAGCGCGGAGAGAACGACGATGGCGGCGGCGCGGGCGAGACGGGTACGGGAGGTTCGGATGGCGGACATGTGGCTGTGTGCCCCTTCGCTGTTCGGGTGGGTGTGCTGCTTGGATGGCTGGAGCTTGTGGGGTGATCCGTCCCAACCGCCAGGCACGATGGGAAGTTAGGGACGCTGGAACACCGAAACATGCTTTGACCAGGGGGAATACGGTGTCCTTGGAACGCACGAATGGGACACGGGGAGACGGAGGAACGGGTGGCAGGGGCTGCGGGATCCGGGAGGACGGACGAGTTCGCGACACTGCTGCGGGAGCTCAAGGACCGCTCGGGACTGAGCTACGGGGCGCTGGCCAAACGGCTGCACATGAGCACGTCCACGCTGCACCGCTACTGCAACGGGACCGCGGTGCCCAACGACTACGCGCCGGTGGAGCGCCTCGCACGGGTGTGCCGGGCGACGCCGCAGGAACTCGTGGAACTGCACAGGCGCTGGATCCTGGCCGACGCGGCACGGGGACGCAGAGCAGACCAGACCGCGGCGGAACGAGAGCGGGCGACACGGGCGGGGGCGGGCGGCACCACCGCGGGTTCGCCTCCGGCGGGGGATGCGTCCGAGGGGGCCGATTCGGCCGGGACCGCTCCCGCCGCCGTTTCGCCGCACCCGGTGGACACCGGCTCGGCGGCGGATTCGGCGGCGCGGGTGAGCGCGGCTTTCCTGACGGACCCGGGCTCGGCAGCGCCGTCGGGCTCAGCCGTCGCCCCGGCCCCCGGAACGGACTCGTCCCGCGCCGCGGCCTCGTACGGACCGGGCGAGGACGGTGAGCCGCGTGAGCCAAGTGAGCCGCGTGAGCCAAGTGAGCCGCGTGAGCCAAGTGAGCCGGTTGTAGTCGACGTGACGCCTGGGCGCGCGCTGCCACGGCGTCGTGCCGCGCTCCTCGCCTCCGCCGCGGTGGCCGCCTCCGTGGTGGCCGTGGTGCTCGTCGTGCATGCGTCATCGGACGGAGACAGGAGCGACGCGCCGAACCAGCAGGCAGCCGGCGCCTCCACGATCGGTGGCACGGCCGACGCGAAGGAGCCGGCCCCTTCCCCGGCCACGAGCGGGCAGAGCCGCACGCCCTCCGCATCGTCCTCCGCCTCCGCCACCGGGCCCGGCAGGGTCGGCTCCGGCGCCTCGCAGGACGGCGGCAAGCAAGGCGCGGCCAAGCCCACGGGCGCCACCCGCGCCGTTCCGCTCACCGTCGGCACCCGCCCCTACGTCTACGACAGTCCGTGCAGCCAGCACTTCCTCGTCGACAGCGAACCCGAGCAGGTCGGCCCGCCCGCGAACGAGCAGGACGCCCCGCGCTGGGCCGCCGCGTACGGTGCGGTCTCCTCGGGCGAACAGCGGGTCGCCCTCACCGTCCAGGGCACCGGCCAGGACACCGTCGTCCTGGAGGCGCTGCACATGCGCGTCGTCACCAAGGGCGTGCCGCTCGCCTGGAACGACTACTCGATGGGCGTCGGCTGCGGCGGCGGCGTCGACACCAAGTCGTTCGACGTCGACCTGGACAAGGGCAGTCCCACGGTGACCGTCAAGGCCGGCCAGCGCGACTTCCCGTACAAGGTCAGCGAGTCCGACCCCGAGGTCTTCTACGTCACCGCGCACACCAAGGCGCACGACGTCCGCTGGGACCTCACCCTGGACTGGTCCAGCGGCAGCCGCCACGGCACCGTGCACATCGACAACAACGGCACACCGTTCCGCACCAGCGCCGACGTCGGTCGTCCCGGCTACGACTACCCACTGGGCGGCAGCGACTGGATCGAACGGGAGAGCTGACGCGGATCCGGAGCCACGATCCGGGCGACGCCGGCAGTTATCAGCCGGCAAGGGCCAGGACGAGTGAGGCGGCGGCGAGGGCGAGGCAGGTCCCGGGAAAGACGATGTTGTGGTACACGGCCGCCCTGACGTGGGCGGCCAGGGCACCGACGTAGAAGAGGACGAGCCCACCCGCAGCGGCCACGCCGACGAACGGCACTCCCAGCAGGCTGGCCGCGGACGAACGGGAAGGCCGCCCCGTGCGGATCGGAGCCGTCGTCGATCAGCCGGACGACTGGCTCGGCGCCGTCGCCAACGGCTACGGCGTCGCCCTCGCCCCCGCGTCCGCCGCCCGGTTCTACGCCCGTCCGACCGTCGTCTACCGGCCGACCGAGGGGTGAGCCCCAGTTCGGTCGGCGTGGTCTGGGCGCCTGCCGACGACGCCGACCCGGTCGTGCGCGACTTCGTGAGCTGCTGCGTCGACACCGTGGCGGCCGCGAGCCCGGGCGGAGGCACGCCCGGGAAGCCGCATATCTGAGGGCGGCCCGGAGACCGGTCAGCCTGCCTGGCTGCTGTCCTTGTACGCGCCCCAGCCGTGCCAGCGCTCGACCTCGATCCAGGCGCTGACCCTCGGCCGGTCCCGTTGGCCGTAGGGCTTGCCGAGGTACTGCCGGCTGAGCCGGTCGATACCGGCGAGGTCCGGGTCGTTCCGGATCTCGGTGGCCCGGCCGACAAGGCTGATGTGGTTGTACCAGTTGGCTTCGTCCAGCACGGTGAGGGTGACCCGGGGATCGTTGCGCAGATGCTCCAGGCGCTTGCGGCCCTCGTCCATGTTGACCAGGACGCGGCCGTCGTCCTCCCACAGGTACCAGGTGGCGGTGGAGACGGGCTGGCCATCCGGCCGGAGCGTGGTGATGACCGCCGGATTGGCCTTTTTGACCATGCCGATCGCATCGGGGGTGAGCGGAGGCTTCGACATCGTGCTTCTCCTCGACATCCGGTGCTGGTGGGGCCCATCTGCTGTGACCCCGTACACGCTGTCACATTTCGCACGGAAACGAGCCGTCGCACGACGCTCGCCGACAAGACGGTCGCCTTTGTCGACCAGCTGCTGTTGCGCGCCGGGCGTGCCGGGGTGCTGGACGGAGAAACCGCGGTCGTCCGGATGTCCCGCCCCGGTCACTGGACGGCTTGCTCGAACCGCATGCCGTTCCGGTCCGGGCCTGGGCGCCGTCCCGGTCAGGCGGGGGCCGGGGAGGGGCGCAGGGCGAGCAGGGCGGCGTCGTCGGTGCTGTCGGCGGCCAGTCCGCCGAGCAGTTCGTCGCAGAAGGTTTCCAGGGGTTCGCGGGACAGTGCGGCGGCGTGCTGGCGCAGTCGGGCGAATCCACGCTCGAGGGATTCGGAGCGGCGTTCGATCAGGCCGTCGGTGTACAGGAGCAGGGTGGAGTGCGGGGGCAGGTGGTCGATGGCGGTGGGACGCTGGTGCTGGGGGTCGAGGCCGATCAGTAGTCCCGCACCGGTTTCGAGGTAGCGGGTGTCGCCTTCGGCGGTGGTGAGCAGGGGTGGCAGGTGTCCGGCGCAGGAGTGGTGCAGGGGCCAGGGGCCGTTGTGGTGCGGGGGGTGTTTGACGAGGGCGTAGATGCAGGTGGCGGTCGCGTCGTGCTGGAGTGTGTGGCTGGCGATGTCCAGGCGGCGCAGGACTTCGCCGGGGGGTTCTCGGCGGTCGACGGCGATTCCGCGCAGCATGTTGCGCAGGGCGCTCATGTCGATGGCTGCTTGCAGGTCGTGGCCGGTGACGTCGCCGATGACCAGGGCGGTGTTTCCCCGCGGCAGGACGAAGGCGTCGTACCAGTCCCCGCCGACTTGTGCGACGGTCTGTGCGGAGGCGTAGCGGGCGGCGATCTGAAGGTTCGGGACGTGGGGCAGCTCGGGCAGCAGGGCGCGTTGGAACCGCTCGGCGATGCGCTGGGTCTGCTGGTACAGGCGTGCGTTGTCCACTTGCACGGCCAGGCCGCGGACCAGGTCCTCGATGAGTGGGAGGTCGGCGTCGGTGAAGGGGTGGTGGGGGTCGGTGCGGGCCACGGTCAGTGCGCCGAGGACCTCCCGTCGAGCCCGTAGCGGGGTGATGACGGCGCTACGCGCGTCGAGCTGCTCGAACAGTTCCAGCTGCCGGGCGTGCAGCGGGTTCACCGCCCGGTTCGGCGGGGAGATGTCGTCGAGCAGCAGCGGGCCCGCCCCGCGCAGCACCCGGGGCAGCGGCCCGCCCGCGTCGTCCGGCACCGGCGGAAGCGGCCCCTCGTAGCCGCCCGGAACCAGCGCCTCGGGCGTGCGGTGGACGACGACGGCCCGCTCCAGCCGGCCGCAGTCGTCGAGCAGGTCGACCACGCACCAGTCGCCCAGCCGCCCGGTCAGCACGCGGCACGCCCGCCGCAGCCCGTCCAGCAGGTCCAGCGTGCTGGCCAGAGCCGCCTCGGCGTCCGCCAGCAGCGCAAGACGGTCCAGCCGCGTCCTGCCGTCCTCGTCCTTGCTCACCTCCTACGTCTTCCCCGCCCTCGACCTGCCACGACAGGAAGCTTTCCCCGGCCTGTCATGACAGGGGGCTTTCCCCGGGCGCGAGCGGGATCGGTGATGGCCGCGGTCGGCCACCGAAAGAGAGCCGCGCTCGGCGGCGGTGAAGCCGGGCGGGACCACCATCTCGCCGATGACACCCGCCGCCGGCTACTCGCGTCCTGGCGCGGATGGGATCACTGAGGAGCGGCCGCCCCCGTTTCGATCGCCGCGTGGGGGCCCGAGCGGGAACACGGTCGGCCGGCCCGTTGGAGCCGGGCCGGCCGAGATGTCGGGGCGCGTGCGCCGTCAGGACGCGGTGGCGGGCAGTGCGGCGAGCCAGTCGGTCAGGATCCGGTTGACCTCGACGGGGCGTTCCTGCTGGATCCAGTGGCCGCAGCCGTCGAGAAGACGGGAGGAGAGCAGGCCCGGTAGCGTGACCGGGTACGCCTCGATCGCGTCGGCCAGCCATGTCGTGGAAGCGTCCAGGCCGCCGCCGATGAACACTGACGGCTGGGGGACGGGGGCACCGTCAAAGGCGGCGAGGTCCTCCCAGTCGCGGTCCATGTTCCGGTAGCGGTTGAGCGCTCCGCTCAGGCCGGTGCGTTCGAACTCCGCGGCGTAGACGTCGAGGTCCCGCTCGCTGAGCCAGGCGGGCATCCGCCCGGCGGGGAACCGGTCCCGCAGTGTCCCGGCCCTGCTGACGAAGTGCGGATCGGGAGCGCCGGGCGCGGGCATGGTGTCGGCGGACAGGGCCGCGTAGAAGCCCGCGAGCCAGCCTCGTACGTCCGGTTCGATCTCGGCCTCGGCACGGCCCGGCTCCTGGAAGTACGAGACGTAGAACTCCTCGTCCCCGCCCATCCGAGCGAAGACGTCGCTGGGGCGGGGCCCGCCGCGCGGGGTGTAGGGCACGCTCAGCAGCCCCACCGCGCGGAAGACGTCCGGCCGGAGCAGGGCGGAGTTCGCGGCGATGTTGGCGCCCCAGTCGTGGCCGATGACCACCGCCGACCGCTCGCCCAGGGCGTGCACCACCGCGACGTTGTCCTCGACCAGGTGGAGCATCCGGTACGCGTCCGTGGCGGCCGGCTTGGAGGAGCGGCCGTAACCGCGTACGTCGATGGCTACCGCGCGGTATCCCGCCGCTGCGAGAGCCGGCAGTTGGTGGCGCCAGGAGTACCAGGATTCCGGGAAGCCGTGCACGAGCAGCACCAGCGGCCCGGTTCCCTGCTCGACCAGGTGGATCCGTCCTTCTGACGTGGACACCAACCGATGTGTCGTCTCCGCGACGTGACGCGCCATGAGTCTTCTCCCACCGTGCCCCTTCTTGTGTGCCGCCAGGACGGTCCCGTCCTGCGATCCGCCGGCTCAACGCCCATCTTGCGAAGACGCGAGCCAGAAGGAGAGTTCGTTTGCCGATTCGGCAAGTCCGGCCCTCGGCGTCGGCACCGGACCTCGACAGCCGGGCGTCGCAAGGCGCCCGGCTGTCGGTCATGGCCGCGTCCTCGACGCCGCTGCCTGGGCCCTACAGCGGCGTGACGTAGGCGCCCGAGATCCCGCCGTCGACGAGGAAGTCGGTGGCGTTCACGAACGAGGAGTCGTCGCTCGCGAGGAAGGCGACCGCGGCCGCGATCTCGTCAGCCTCCGCGAACCGCCCCACCGGAATGTGCACGAGGCGTCGCGCCGCCCGCTCCGGGTCCTTCGCGAACAGTTCCTGGAGGAGCGGGGTGTTGACGGGTCCGGGGCAGAGCGCGTTCACGCGGATGCCCTCGCGCGCGAACTGCACGCCCAGCTCACGCGACATGGCGAGCACGCCGCCCTTGGACGCGGTGTAGGAGATCTGCGAGGTGGCGGCGCCCATGATGGCCACGAACGACGCGGTGTTGATGATGGAACCGCGGCCCTGACGCCGCATGTAGGGGATGGCGGCCTTGCAGCACAGGTACACCGAGGTCAGGTTGACCTCTTGGACCCGCCTCCACGCATCCAGGCCGGTCTCCAGGATCGAGTCGTCGTCCGGCGGCGAGATGCCCGCGTTGTTGAAGGCGATGTCGACGGAGCCGTAGGTGTCGAACGCGGTCTTGAACAGCGCCTCGACCTGATCGGCGTCGGTCACGTCCACCTTCACGAAGGTGCCCCCGACCTCCTCAGCCGCGGCCTTCCCCGCGCTCTCGTCGATGTCGCCGCAGACGACGTTCGCCCCCTCTGAGGCGAGACGGCGCGCGGTGGCGAGGCCGATGCCGCTGCCCGCGCCGGTGATGACGGCGGTACGGCCGACGAGGCGGCGGCAGACGCTGCTGGTGTCGGTCATGAGTGTTCAGCCCTCCGTGGTGTCCGTGCTGGTGGAAACGTCGCTGATGAAGACGTTCTTGGTCTCGGTGAAGGCGGCGAGCGCGTCCGGTCCCAGTTCGCGGCCGAGCCCCGACTGCTTGTAGCCGCCGAACGGGGTCCAGTAGCGAACGCTGGAGTGGGAGTTGACGGAGAGGTTCCCGGCCGCGACGGCGCGGGACACGCGCAGCGCCCGGCCCACGTCCCGCGTCCAGATCGACCCGGACAGGCCGTAATCGGTCGCGTTGGCGAGCCGCACCGCGTCGGCCTCGTCCTCGAAGGGAAGGACGACGGCGACCGGGCCGAAGACCTCTTCGGCGGCGATGGGCGCGGCCGGGTCGACGTCGGTGACGACGGTCGGAGGGAACCAGAAGCCGGGCCCTTCGGGCGCGCTGCCGCGGATCGCCTTCAGGTCGTCGGTGACGTACGACCGTACGCGCTCCAGCTGGACCTTCGAGATCAGCGGGCCCATCTGGGTGCGCTCATCGCTCGGGTCGCCGACGACGACGGACTCGATGCCGGGCGTGAGCAGGTCCAGGAAGCGGTCGTAGACCGAGCGCTGGACGAGGATGCGGGTGCGGGCGCAGCAGTCCTGCCCCGCGTTGTCGAGGAACGACATGGGCGCGGCAGCGGCGGCGGCCTCGATGTCGGCGTCGGCGAAGACGATGTTGGGGCTCTTGCCGCCGAGTTCGAGCGTCACGCGCTTCACGCGGGCGGCGCACTTGGCCATGATCGCCTTGCCCACACGGGTGGATCCGGTGAACACGATCTTGGCGACGCCGGGGTGCTCGACGAGTGCGTTGCCCGCCACGTCGCCCGCGCCGGGCAGCACTTGGAAAAGGTGCTCCGGAAGGCCTGACTCCAGGGCGAGTTCGGCGAGCCGGCGGGCGGTCAGCGGGGTCGTCTCCGCGGGTTTGAGGAGGACGGCGTTGCCGGCCGCGAGCGCGGGTGCGGTCCCCCAGGCGGCGATCGGCATCGGGAAGTTCCACGGCGCGATGACACCGACGACCCCGAGGGGTTCGAGGATCGTGATGTCGAGTCCGCCGGGCACGGGGATCTGGCGGCCGGACAGGCGTTCCACTCCCCCGGCGGCGAAGTCGAGCAGGTCGCGGGCGTTTCCCGCCTCCCAGCGCGCGTTGCCGATGACGTGCCCGGCTTCGCGCACCTCCAACTGCGCGAGTTCTTGGAGGTGTTCGTCGACCGTGACGGCGAAGCGGCGCAGCAGCCTGGCCCGGTCGGCGGGCGCGAGGGCGGCCCAGCGGGTCTGGGCCACGGCCGCGCGGGCGACGGCCACGTCGACGTCCTCGGGGGTGGCGGCGGGGACGGTCGCGATGACTTCTTCCGTAGCCGGGTTCAGTACCTGGTGCTCGTGCACGTACGTGTCCATGTCCTCGTGGTCCTCGTGGTCCTCGTGGTCCTCGCGCTCGTACGACAAGAAGGGCCTCACATGCGTTCGAAGGAACGGCGGAGTTCCCAGTCGGTGACCGCGGCGTCGAAGGCTTCGAGTTCGACGCGGGCCATGTTGCGGTAGTGCGCGACCACTTCGTCGCCGAAGGCGGCCTTGGCGATCGGGCTGTTCTCCCAGAGCTCGGCGGCCTCGCGCAGGGTGGTGGGGACGTGTTCGTAGGGGGCGGTGTACGCGTTGCCCGGACATGCGTCGGGCAGCTCCAGGTGCTGCTCGATACCGTGGAGACCGGCGGCGATCAGGCCCGCGACCGCGAGATGCGGGTTGACGTCGCCGCCGGGCAGCCGGTTCTCGAAGCGCAGCGAACGGCCATGGCCGACGACGCGCAGCGCGCAGGTGCGGTTGTCGTGTCCCCAGGCGACGGCGGTCGGCGCGAAGGAACCGGGCTGGAAGCGCTTGTAGGAGTTGATGTTGGGGGCGTAGAGCAGGGAGAAGTCCCGCAGCGCGGCCAACTGGCCGGCGAGGAAGTGCCGCATCACCTGGGACATGCCGCCGGGTCCGTCCCCGGCCATGATGCTCATGCCGTCCGCGTCGGCGAGGGAGAGGTGGATGTGGCAGGAGTTTCCCTCGCGCTCGTTGTACTTCGCCATGAAGGTGAGCGCGTAGCCCTCCTGGGCGGCGATCTCCTTGGCGCCGGTCTTGTAGACGGCGTGCTGGTCGCAGGTGACCAGGGCATCGTCGTAGCGGAACACGATCTCGTGCTGGCCGGGATTGCACTCGCCCTTCGCGGACTCGACGGTCAGGCCCGCCGCGCTCATCTCGTTGCAGATGCGGCGCAGCAGCGGCTCGATGCGGCCGGTGCCGAGGACCGAGTAGTCGACGTTGTACTGGTTGGCCGGGGTGAGGTCCCGGTAGCCGGCGTCCCAGGCCTGTTCGTAGGAGTCCTTGAAGACGATGAATTCGAGCTCCGTGCCGACGTTGGCCGTGTAGCCGAGCTCGGCGAGCCGTTCGAGTTGGCGGCGCAGGATCTGCCGGGGCGCGGCCACGACCGGTGTTCCGTCCTCCCAGGCGAGGTCGGCCATCAGCATCGCGGTGGCTCGGTTCCAGGGCACCCGGCGCAGGGTGGCCAGGTCGGGGAGCATGGCGAAATCACCGTAGCCGCGGTCCCAGGAGGACATCTCGTAGCCTTCGACGGTGTTCATCTCCGCGTCGACGGCGAGGAGGTAGTTGCAGCACTCCGTGCCGTGCTGGAGGACTTCGTCGAGGAAGAAGCGGGCGGCGAACCGCTTGCCCTGGAGTCGTCCTTGCATATCGGGGAAGGCCAGGACGACAGTGTCGATCTCGCCGCTCGCGACGAGGGCGCGAAGCTCCTCGACACTGAGCGGGGGTGTGCGGTCTGCCACGGGAAAGCCTCCTTCGGTCAGCCGAGACCAAATAAGGTATTGCCGAGAACCATTGCTTGGGAAGGGGATGCGATCAGATGTCGCAGACGGACGCGGGCGAGGGCGCCCTCACGGACGACCGGCTGTCTCCGGTGCTGCGGCCGGTGCGGGCGGGAAACGGTTTCGAGGAGGCTCTTGAACAGATACTCCAGGTCGTACGGCTGGGTCTGGTGCCCAGCGGCGAGCGATTGCCGTCGGAGCGGGAGCTGGCTGAGCGGCTCGGCATCAGCCGGGTGACGCTGCGCGAGGTGCTGAAGGTCCTCCAGGACCAGGGGCTGGTGGAGTCGCGGCGCGGCCGCTACGGCGGAACGTTCGTCCTGCCGAAGGCGGCCGCCCACGGCGAGGACGAGCTGCGCCGCCGCATCGAGGAGGTCGATGTCGAGGACGTCCTGCGGTTCCGGGAGGTGCTGGAGGTGGGCGCGGCCGGACTGTGCGCGGCGCACGGGCTCACCGACGAACAGGAGGAGCGGCTGCGGGAGGCGCTCGCCCGCACGCACGACGCGCCGCTCACCGAGTACCGACGGCTCGACACGCTGCTGCACCTCACACTCGCCGAGCTGTCCGGATCGCCGACCCTCACCGCGCAGTACGCGGCCGTGCGCGCGACCGTGAACGACCTGCTGGACTGCATTCCGCTGCTGGTCAGGAACCTGGAGCACTCGCAGCGCCAGCACACCGCCCTGGTCGAGGCCGTGCTGGACGGGGACGCCGACGGCGCTCGGGAGATGATGCGGGAGCACTGCGCGGGCACGGCCGCCCTGCTGCGCGGCTTTTTGACGTGAGCAGGGCGTTTCACGGCGACGGCGCGCGCGGGTCTTGATTTCCTGGCAGCGCCGACACAAAGGTATGAATCCGTTCCATGGAGTGCTTCGCAGCGCTCGCCGCAGCGGAAGCCGAGTGGGAACCCGGCTGAGGACCGTGAAGGAGCACACAGTGGGCAAGCCGCTCATCGGCGTCAGCACCTATCTGGAATCCCGGGCGTCCTGGGGGGTCTGGGAGCTGCCCGCGGCGCTGCTGCCCGCCGGGTATCCGCGGCTGGTGCAGGCCGCGGGCGGTATCGCGGCCATGCTGCCGCCGGACGATCCGTCCCACGCGGCGTCGGTGGTCGCCCGCCTCGACGGGCTGGTCGTCGCGGGCGGCCCGGACGTCGAGCCGGAGCGCTACGGTGCTGAGCGCGAGCCGCGCACCGGGCCGCCCGCGCGGGAGCGTGACGCCTGGGAACTCGCCCTGATTCGGGCGGCGTTGGACTCCGGCACGCCTCTGCTCGGCATCTGCCGCGGCATGCAGCTGCTGAACGTCGCGCTCGGCGGCACCCTCGTCCAGCACATCGACGGCCACACCGAGGACGTCGGCGTCTTCGGCGCGCACCCGGTGACCCCCGTGGCGGGCACGCGGTACGCGGCCGTGGTGCCGGAGGAGACGCACGTCCCGACGTACCACCACCAGGCGGTGGACCGTCTGGGCAAGGGTCTGCGCGCTTCGGCCCACGCGACGGACGGCACGGTGGAGGCGGTCGAGCTGCCCGGCGACCGTTTCGCGCTGGGCGTGCAGTGGCACCCCGAGATGGGCGAGGACGTACGGGTGATGACCGCGCTGGTGCGCGCCGCGTCGGGGGGTTGAATCCGGGGCCGGACCCGCCACGCGTCAGCACGGGCCGGCCGCGCGCCCGGCCCGCGGACCGATGTCCCGTCGGCCGCGCGGCCCACGGCGCGTGCGGCAGGCACTCCAACCGGGCGGCGCGCCACCGACTCCTCCCCCATGGCCAGTTCGCTCGGCACCACGGGCCCGCCCCGCTGACGGCCGCGGGCGCCGACCGCCGTCCTCGACCACGGCTCGATGAGCCAGGGCCCGGCCGTGCCGGTGATCAAGGCCGACGCAGGCAGCAGCAGCGTCGCCTTCCCTCCTCAGGGCGCGTTCATTCACCTTCCGCAAGGTCGATGGTGGTGAGCCACTGGGCGACAACGGCGTCGATGAACTCGTCGCCGGCCTCACCGCGGTCGAGGAGGAGGCGGGCCAGAACGGGGCCGGAGAGCAGTGTGTACTCGTTGGCGCTGATCTGAAGTCCGCTGGGTTCGAGCAGCTTGTTGAGGGCCGCGCGACGGTCCTCGCCGATCCGCGTCAGGGCCTGGGCACTGTCAGGGTCGTGGTCGGCCTGGGCAGTCACCGCCAGCACCGCGGTGCGGACGGCCGGGACGCTGATGCCGTCGCGCAGGCTCCTCAGCCACGCGGTGGCCACCGTACGCACATCGCTGCCCGGCCGGGGATAACCGCCGAGGTCGGGGCCTTCCAGGATGAGGTCGCAGAGCAGGGCGGCACGGGTGGGCCAGTGCCGGTAGAGGGTCTGGCGGGTGAGTCCGGCGCGCTCGGCCAGCAGGGCGTATGTCAGCCCGATCGGCCCGGCTTCGGGCAAGAGGTCGCGGGCGACGGCCAGGGCATGGGTACGGGTGCGCTGGACCCGAGGGTTGCTCAGGTCCGGCTTGCGGCGGTGTACGGGCGGCAGAGCGGGCATGGCTTCTACCCTACCCAGAAATCACACATGGAGTGTGATTCAAGACACCCCATCAATCACACACTGCGTGTGATACGCAGGGAAGGCAATCACACGCGATGAGTGATTCAGAGCGTGTGCCGTCTTTTCTTCCCTTGGAGTGTCTGATGTCCACTGCGATCACCTACTCCCGCTACGGCGGCCCGGAGGTGCTCACCCTGACCGAGGTAGACACCCCCGAGCCGGGGCCGGGCCAGGTCCGGATCAAGCTCCGGGCGGTCGCGGTCAACCTGATCGACCTGAAGATCCGCTCCGGGATGATGGAGGGCATCTTCCCGATCGAGTTCCCGGTGCTGCCGGGCCGGGACGTAGCGGGCGTCGTCGACAAGGTCGGTGAGGGCGCGAGCGCCTCGGTCGGCGATGAGGTCTTCGGCGTCGCTTCCCTCGGCGGCTACAGCGAGTACGCCCTGTTGGACCGGCCGGTGGTCAAGCCGAAGGAGGTGTCGTTCGAGACAGCGGCCGCCCTGGTCACGGTCGGCGAGGCCGCCTACCGCGGCCTGCACCACCTCGGTGTCCAGGGCGGCCAGACCCTGCTGGTCCACGGCGCGGGCGGCAGCGTGGGAACCATCGCGGTCCAGCTCGCCGTCGCCCGGGGCATCACCGTCGTCGGCACCGCCGGCGGGCAGGAGATCGACCGGGTCGGCAAGCTCGGCGCCACCGCGGTCCGCTACGGCGAGGGCTGGGCGGATCGGGTCAGGGCCGCCGCCCGGCAGGGCGTGGACTACGTGTTCGACACCGCGGGCGCCGGCCTGCTGCCGGACTCGATCGCCCTGGTCGGCGAAGCCACCCGGGTGATCACCATCGCCGATCATGCCGCCGCGCAACATGGTGTCCGGTTCACCGGCGGCGACCCGACCGACCGCTTCCCGCAGTCACTGCCGCTGCTGGCGAAGCTGAACGCCGAGGGCAAGCTCGACATCCCTGTCTGGCGCACCTACCCGCTGGCCGAGGCAGCAAGAGCCCAGGCCGACATCGAAGCCCACCGTAACCAGGGCAAGGTCATCCTCCTGCCCTGACCCGAGCCGCCGCCTCAGTCGCCCTCTTCACCTCATGCGGGCGGCTGGGGCGGCTTCGCAGGGAACCGGATCCGAGCAGTTGGTGCCGCGGACCGCGGCCGGCACCGCCGACCCAGCCGCAGGAAAGACCAGGCTCTGGAAGGGAGGTTGCCAAAATGCCGGCGATCGAGTTGTCCGTGAATTCCCCCGGAATTGTCCGTGATCGGTAACGGACGCATCCCGTGGCCGCCGTCCCTCGTCCTGCCATGTGGTCGGAAGGCGACCGGGGATCGGCGAGGAACTGCGGGAAGGCGGGGCGGACATGGCACGGCACGGCAGCGGGCATGGCTGGTACGGCAAGGTGGCCGGGGCGGCGCTCGGGGTGACGGTGCTGGCCGCCGGTGCCTCGCTGTGGACCGCGCAGGCCGACGCCGTGCGCGGCCCGTCGCCTCGGGCCGCCGCGTCGGCCACTCCGGGCAGTGACGTCGAGCCGGTGGCGGAAACCATCGCGCACGCCTCGGACCAGGGGGAGCGCGGCCTCAACATCACCATCGACGACGGGCCCGACCCCGTCTGGACCCCGCAAATGCTGGACATCCTGCGGGAGTACGGGGTGAAGGCCACGTTCTGCATGGTGGGAACGCAGGCGCAGGCCCACCCGGACCTCGTGAAGAAGGTGGTCGCCGCCGGGCACCGGCTGTGCGACCACACCGTGTCCCATGACACCACCATGGACGCCAAGTCCCAGGCGTACCAGTCGCAGCAGATTCTCGACGCCGAACGCATGATCACCGAGGCGTCCGGTGGCGTACGGCCGATGTACTACCGGGCGCCCGGCGGGGCCTTCACCCCCTACAGCCGCAAGTTGGCCGCCTCCCGCGGCATGCGCCCGCTGGGCTGGAACGTGGACTCCAAGGATTTCGAGAGGCCGGGCACGGACGCCATCGTCGCCACCGTCCAGCGGGAGCTGCCCAACGGGCCGACACTCCTCTTCCACGACGCCGGCGGCGACCGCTCACAGACCGTCGACGCCCTGCGCCGGATCCTGCCCCAACTCAAGGAGCAGGGCTACTCCTTCGGCTTCCCGACGCGCTGAGCTCCCATTCAAGGTCGTCGCAGTCCAGGCGGTCGCGGAGCACCCTTCGCGGCGCTGGTCGAGGTGCATCTTCACGCGTAAAACATCGGCGTCACGGTATTCAACCGCAACCCGTTTCCCCTGCACAGCCACCCGCGCTGTGCCGGACAGCCACGGCTGCGTCACGCTGGAAGCACGGACCGCGTGGTGCCCGTGCCGTTCCAGTCGGTGAACAAGGTGAGGCAGGTGAGGTGCTCATGGCCACCCTCGACATCCGCGACCTGCACTGTTCGGTGCACACCGACGCCGGGCCGCGCGAGATCCTTCACGGGGTCGACCTGGCCGTACGCCAGGGCGAGACCCACGCCATCATGGGCCCCAACGGCTCCGGCAAGACCACCCTCGCCTACGCGCTCGCCGGCCACCCGAAATACCTGGTCACCTCCGGCAGCGTCACCCTGGACGGCGAGGACGTGCTCGCGATGAAGGTCGACGAACGGGCGCGGGCCGGAATCTTCCTCGCCATGCAGTACCCCGTCGAGGTCCCCGGCGTATCCATGACCAACTTCCTGCGCAGCGCCGCCACCGCTGTCCGCGGCGAGGCCCCCAGGCTGCGCACCTGGCTCAAGGAGGTCCGCGAGGCGATGGAACGCCTCCAGATCGATCCCGCCTTCGCCGAGCGCAACGTCAACGAGGGCTTCTCCGGAGGGGAGAAGAAACGCCACGAGATCCTCCAGCTCGAACTGCTCAAGCCGAAGATCGCGATCCTGGACGAGACCGACTCCGGACTGGACGTCGACGCGCTGCGCGTCGTCGCCGAGGGCGTCAACCGCGTCCGCGCCACGGGACAGGTGGCCACCCTGCTGATCACGCACTACACGCGCATCCTGCGCTACGTCCACCCCGACCACGTCCACGTCTTCGCCGAAGGCCGCATCGCCGACTCCGGCGGCCCCGAACTCGCCGACCGGCTTGAGGACGAAGGCTATGAGGCCTACGTCAAGGGCACGGCGCAGGGCTGAACGGCCCGGTCCGCCCCCTGCTCCCGGGCCGATCACTCGGGCGCCCGGCGCCACATCCCGGGCCCCGCTGTCCCTGTGGCCGTTGTGAGCCCAGGATTTCCGGCGCGTCACTCCAGGGAATCTCGCGCGAGTTCCGTCTCGATGAGGCGGTTCAGATGCCGGCGGGCGTCCTCCGTCGTCAGCGGGGGTGTCTGCCGCAGGTGCTGCAGGGCCAGGCCGTCGGCGAGGGCGGCGAAGCGGACCGTGACGCCGTCGAGGTCGTCGCAGGTGAACTCGCCCTCGGCGACGCCCCGTTCGATCAGGTGGCGGATCTGGTGGTGCCAGGCCTCGTAGCGCTGGGCCTGGCCGCGGGCGAAGGTCTCGTCCGCGCCCTGCTCTCCCGCGTTCCAGTAGTCGAACCACATGCGCCAGTGCCGGTCGGTGTCCTCGGTGAACAGGGCGTCGACCATCAGCCGCAGACCCTCGGCACCGCTGGTGGCCTGCTCCGCCGCCTCGTCGAGCGCCGCGTAGTACCGCTCGATGTGCAGGATCATCGCCTCGGAGAGGATTTCCTGGACACTGCCGAAGTGGTACGTGACGGTGCCGACCGACACCCCGGCCGCGGCGGCGACGTCACGCACTCCCACCGACGCGTAGCCGCGTTCGGCGATCAGGGGGACCGCCGCCTCCACGATGAGGCGGCGGCGTACCTCGGTGGGCTGGCGCGTGCGGTCCGCGGCGGCGACGGCGCGGCGCGGGCTCTTCGCCGCCGTCATCCCGACGTCCTCGGCGTGGTGCGGTGCCATGCGCGCTTGGCCACTGTCTCTCCGTTCGCCCGTGCTTCGATGCGGCTGTCCATGACGAAGTCCGCGGCCGTGGCCCGCAGCTCCGTGCGCGCCATGATCTCAGCGTCCCAGTCGTCCCCGCGACGCAGCCGGATGTGCCACTCGGAGACGGCCCGCGCGGACAGCGGGTCGTCGTGACGGATGCGGTAGGTCTCGCGCGCGCTCTCCTCGTAGCGCAGTCCGTCCGGGTACGTGCGCGATCCCCCGTAGTTGGGGTCGACCTCCAGCGTCCACTCCCCCTTCGCCACGTCGATCGTGACCAGCCGCTCGGGGTGCGGCTTCGCGGGGGCGTCGTACGTCACCGGCAGCGGTGGCGCCTGCTCCGGCTCCTCGAAGCGGATCTGCGGCTCGTCCCCGGGCTCGCGCACGGGCAGGAGCAGGGCGCTGTCGGCGGGGAGCACGGTCAGTTCGCCGCGTTCGCCGTGCGGCCAGACCCAGGGCCAGTACGCGTCGGAGACGGCGACCCGGATGCGGTGGCCGGGCGGGAAGGCGTAGCCGATACCGGTTCGGCGACCATCAGGCCCCAGTCGGGGGTCGGCGGGTCGGCGCCGAAGCCGAGGAAGGACAACGAGGAGATGAGCAGGACGACCCAGGAGGCCCGCATGGCGGCCTCCACGCACACCACGTCGGTGATGTTGGGCAGGATCTCCCGCCGCAGGATCGGCCAGGTCCGCTCACCCCGGGCACGGGCCGCGGTCACGTAGTCGGCGGGGACGACGGCGAGCGCCGCGCCGCGCACCACCCGGACGACCTGGGGCACGTAGACCACGGCGATCGCCAGGACGATGACCGCCGGGCCCGTGCCCAGCGCGGTCACGATGACGAGGAGCGCGAGGATCGACGGCACGGACAGCACCGCGTCGAGCACGCGGCCCAGGACGTCGTCGAACCAGCCGCCGCGCAGTGCGGCCGCGCATCCGACGACCGTGCCCAGCGCGACGGTCAGGACGGTCGCGGCCACCGACACGCCGAGTGCGTAGCGGCCGCCGTACAGGACGCGGGCGAGGACGTCGCGCCCGTACTGGTCCGTGCCCGCCCAGTGCTCCCAGCTCGGGCCGAGCAGTGCGTGCGAGGCGTCGCCCGCGACCGGGTCGTACGAGGTGAGGAGCGGGGCGAGCAGGGCGATCAGCACGTGCACGGCGACGATCGTCAGGCCGACGAGGGCGGTGCGCGAGGAGCGCAGCGTACGCCAGGCGCGGGCAGCACGCGTCGCGGAGGCGACCGGCGCGGCCACCGGTGCGGTGTCGAGCGTGGTCATCGGGTCCTCCCTCCGGTACGGAGCTTGGGGTTGAGGGCCATGGCGCCCAGGTCGGCGGCGAGGTTGCAGACGACGTAGACGACGGCGCTGATCAGCGCGATGGCCTGGATGACGGGCAGGTCGCGGTTCTGCACCGAGGAGAGCATCAGCTTGCCGATGCCGGGGTAGTTGAAGACGTTCTCGACGACCGCGACGCCTCCGGCGAGCCAGGCGACGTTCAGCGCGATCACGTGCAGTGTCGGCAGCAGGGCGCCGGGCAGGGCGTGCCGGGTGACGACCCGCCAGGTGGAAAGGCCCTTGAGCCGGGCCGTGGTGACGTACTCGCTCGCCATCACGTCGATGACGGACGTACGGGCCATGCGCACGATGTAGGCGGCCATGACCACGGCGAGCGCGAGCGCCGGGAGCCAGACGGCGGGCAGCAGCTGGCCCACGCTCGCTTCGGGGCCGTACAGCACGACCGCGGGGAACCAGGGCAGCGCGATCGAGAAGCAGAGCACCAGCACGGTGGCGACCACGAACTCGGGGACGCTCATGCCGACCAGGCTGACCGTCGAGATCAGGTGGTCGGGCCAGCGGTCACGGTACAGACCCGCGAGGATGCCGAGCACGATCGACCCGGTGACGGCGAAGAGCACCGTGACGAGGGCGATGAGCGCCGAGTTGCCGAGGTGGGTGGCGACCTCGCCGCCGACGGGCCGGCCGGAGACGAGGGAGGTGCCGAAGTCCCCGTGCAGCGCCCCGCGCATCCAGTGCGCGTACCGCTGCCAGGCAGGCTGGTCGAGTCCGAGCTTTCCGCGCAGGGCGGCGACGGCGTCCGGGGTGGCGTCCTTGCCGAGGATCTGAGTGGCGACGTCGCCGGGCAGGGCCTGGACGGCGAGGAAGACGATCACGGAGGACAGGACGAGCGTGCCGACGGCCGAGCCCACGCGACGGGCGACGAACGACAGCATGGTCAGGCTCCCTTCAGGCCGATGCCGAGGTAGTCGAACTCGAAGCCGTGCTCGTCGTATCCGCGCACCTGGCGGGAGATGCCGACGAGCCGGTCGGCGAACATGGGGGTCATCGCCCCGCCCCTCTCGATCACCATGGTCTGCGCCTCGCCGTACAGGTCGTGGCGCAAGGTGTCGTCGGTCTCGCGTCTGGCCCGATCGAGGAGAGCGTCGAAGTCCTTGTCGGACCAGGCGGTCTCGTTGTAGGAGGAGCCGCTGCGGAAGATCTGGGTGAAGAGCTGGTCGACGGGCCGGCCCGTGAACCAGTAGGTGGCCATGAGGGGCTTCTTCATCCAGATCTGCGTGTAGTACGAGTCGGCGGACGCGGTCTTGACCCGGACGCGGATTCCGGCCCGCCCGGCCGAGTCCCGGTAGGCGAGGGCCATGGGCGTGAACAGCGGGTCGTACGCGGAGGTGTAGAGGTCGACGGCGAGTCCCTCCTGACCCGCCTGCTTCAGCAGATACCGCGCCTTCTCCGGATCGTGTTCGGGATGCGTGGAGATGTGGACGGGGTCGGAGGGCGGCACCGGGTTGTCCCAGCCGGCGCTGCCCGCGCCCTGCAGGGCCACCTTCACCACGTGCTCGGGGTCGTAGGCGAGCTTCATCGCCTGCCGCACGCGGACATCGGTGAAGGGCTTCTCCGTGGTCAGCATCGGGAGCACGTACCACTGGGCGTTCTTCACCCGGGCGACGGTGGCCCGGTCGGAGGCGGCGACCACGCGGGCGGTCGCGAAGTCGAGGTTGGTCTGGGAGAGCAGGTCGACCTGGCCCGCGAGCAGGGCGTTCGAGCGGGCCGACATGTCGGCGACCGAGTAGAAGGCGATGGCGTCGAGTACGGGGCGGCCCGCCCAGTGGTCCGGGTACGCGGTGATGCGCCCGGGTCCGGCCGGGGCGAACGACTCCAGTTTGAAGGGGCCGGTGCCAATGCCCGTGCGGCCGATGGACTTCGCGCTGCCGTCGGGGACGACGTAGCAGTTGTAGTGCGTCAGGAGGCTCGGGAACTCCGCGTTCGGGGTCTTCAGCGGGACCACGAGCGTGTGGGGGTCGGGGGTGCGCAGCGTCTCGGGGTCGATGAGCGGGGCGAGGACGGCGGCCTGCGGTGACGCCGTCGCCTTGTCGAGGATGTGGCGCAGGGTGTAGGCCGCGTCGGCGGCGGTGAAGGCGCGTCCGTCGTGGAACGTGACGCCCTTGCGGAGGCGGAAGGTCCAGGTGGCGGCCTTGTCGTCGGGCTCCCAGGACTCGGCGAGGTCGGGGGCGAGCATGCCGTCCGGGCCGATCCGGACGAGCCGGTTGTAGAGGGCGCCCAGGTATTCGTAGGCCGACAGGGAGCTGGCCGGATCCAGTGTCTCGGCGTCGGATGCGGCCGGCCGCGCGATGCGCAGCGTGCCGCCGCGGGCGGGTGCGCCCTTGTGCGCGGCGGCGGGCAGGACGGGGGTGGACGCGGCCCCCGTGCAGCCGGTCGTCAGCCAGGACGCGCCCAGGGAGGCGACGCCCGCGGCGAGGACCGACCGCCGCGCAAGGTGGTGGGTGTCGGGCATGAACCGACCGTCCTTCTCGCTATTCGTTCAGCGGAACGATTGAGTGAAGTGCGTGAACGATAACGAGTGGACGCTTTCGCGCCAACCCTTGGAGTGCGGAATTTAACTGCGGAGACTCAGTCGTTACGCCCCCCAGAGACGCCCGGCACCAGGTCGCGACCACCAACGCCCACCCCCGCATTTAGTTCTCTCGCGAGCGAGATACCTTGGGAGAGGCCGGGCCGATGTGCAAGCAGCGCACGCCCGGAGGTCTCGCACGCATGGAGGATTGCCGTGGCCCTGCCCGCTCTGTCACCGCCCGACTCGTCGCCGCGGGCGACCACTCCGGCGCGACATCGCTCGTCCGGCCGGGCCGTCGTCGGCTGGCTGACGAGTACCGACCACAAGAGGATCGGCACCCTCTACCTGGTCACCTCGTTCGCGTTCTTCTGCTTCGGCGGCCTGTTGGCACTGCTCATGCGCGCCGAGTTGGCCCGTCCGGGTACACAGCTCATCTCGAACGAGCAGTTCAACCAGGCCTTCACGATGCACGGCACCGTGATGCTGTTCATGTTCGCCACACCGATCTTCTCCGGCTTCGCGAACTGGATCATGCCGCTGCAGATCGGCGCGCCCGACGTGGCGTTCCCGAGGCTCAACATGCTTGCCTACTGGCTGTACCTGTTCGGCTCGCTGATCGCGGTGGGCGGCTTCCTCACGCCGCAGGGCGCCGCCGACTTCGGCTGGTTCGCCTACAGCCCGCTGTCCGACACGATCCACTCGCCGGGTGTCGGCGGTGACCTGTGGATCATGGGTCTGGCCATGCAGGGCTTCGGCACCATCCTCGGGTCGGTCAACTTCATCACCACGATCGTCTGCATGCGCGCGCCGGGCATGACCATGTTCCGCATGCCGATCTTCACCTGGAACGTGCTGCTCACCAGCGTGCTGGTGCTGCTGGCCTTCCCCGTGCTCGCCGCCGCGCTCTTCGCGCTCGAGTTCGACCGGAAGTTCGGCGCCCAGATCTTCGCCCCCTCCAACGGCGGGGCGCTGCTGTGGCAGCACCTCTTCTGGTTCTTCGGCCACCCTGAGGTGTACATCCTGGCGCTGCCCTTCTTCGGCATCGTGTCCGAGGTGGTCCCCGTCTTCTCCCGTAAGCCGATCTTCGGCTACATGGGGCTGATCGGCGCGACCATCGCGATCGCGGGCCTGTCGGTGACGGTGTGGGCGCATCACATGTATGCGACAGGTGGAGTGCTGTTGCCGTTCTTCTCCTTCATGACCTTCCTGATCGCGATTCCGACCGGGGTGAAGTTCTTCAACTGGATCGGCACCATGTGGAAGGGGTCCCTGAGCTTCGAGACGCCGATGCTGTGGTCCATCGGCTTCATGGTCACCTTCCTGTTCGGTGGTCTGACCGGCGTGATCCTTGCCTCGCCGCCGCTGGACTTCCACGTCACGGACTCGTACTTCGTGGTGGCCCACTTCCACTACGTCGTCTTCGGCACCGTGGTGTTCGCGATGTTCGCCGGATTCCACTTCTGGTGGCCGAAGTTCACCGGCAAGATGCTCGACGAGCGCCTCGGCAAGATCACCTTCTGGCTGCTGTTCACCGGCTTCCACGGCACCTTCCTCGTCCAGCACTGGCTGGGCGCCGAGGGCATGCCGCGCCGGTACGCCGACTACCTGGCGGCCGACGGCTTCACCGCCCTGAACACCGTGTCGACGATCTTCTCGTTCCTGCTCGGCCTGTCGATCCTGCCGTTCTTCCACAACGTCTGGAAGACCGCCAGGCACGGCCGGCGGATCACCGTCAACGATCCGTGGGGCTGGGGCCGTTCGCTGGAGTGGGCGACCTCCTGTCCCCCGCCGCGCCACAACTTCGAAGAGCTGCCGCGCATACGGAACGAGTCACCCGCCTTCGGCCTCTCCCACCCCGAGATCGCCCTAAGTGACGACATCGAGGAGGAGCGGGCGACGGCCACCGGCCGACGCTGAGCAGGCCGGTCCCCCTTCGAACTTTCAGGAGCCGTCCATGGACGCCGGCCATGAAGCCGCCCTCGGCCTGCACCAGATCGAGGGCTACCTCCATCAGGAGGCCAACCGCCTTGAGGCGCACCGCAAGGCGCGGGACTTCGCCTGGGAACTGCCCGGCCTCACCACGGACCGACGTCTCATGATCGAGGAGGCGTACGCCCGCGATCAGGTGGAGAACGCCCGCCGGGTCACCCACCACATCGCGCAACGCATACAGCAGATCGAGACCCGCTACGCGGCACGCCACCGCCGCTTCACGCGGGAGGCGGCCATCGCCATGGCCGTGGTCACCCTCGGGCTCATCGGGCTGTGCATCGCGGTGATCCTCGGCTCGGCGGCGGGAGCTCCCTGACGTCACCCGGCCGGTCCGTCAACCAGCCTCTGCCTCCAGGAACACCAGGATCTTGCGCAGGGCGTCCGCCACCTCCGCGCGTTCCTCGGTCTCCAGGACGGAGAGCACGTCCCGTTCCAGGGTGAAGTGCCGTTCCACCGCGCGGTCGAAACTCGCCCGGCCCTCCTCCGACAGACGGACCAGAGTGCTTCTGCCGTCGACGGGGGAGGGACCGCGCTCGATCCAGCCTTCCCGCTCCAGCCGGTTGAGCCTGCCCGTGAGGCCGGCGGAGGACACGATCAGCGCCTGACGCAGCTGCCCGGGCGTCAGCGAGTAGGGAGGGCCGCCGCGGCGCAGTGCCTGCAGCAGGTCGAAGTCCCCGACGTTGGCGATGGGCATGCCGCCCTGGCGGCGCAGCCCCGACGCGAACAGGTCTTCCAGCAGCCGAGCCGCACGCAGCAGGCGGGCGATGACCTCGCTGGACGACACGTCCAGTTCGGGCCATTCGCTGCACCACTCGGCCAGCATCGCGTCCACGCTGTCGCTGTCGCCGCCGGCTTCGATCTCCTCGTCCTCACCCATCGCGGGCCCAGCCTATCGGCAGCACCACCGAGCGCCGTCCTCACCGGGGCGCACCCTGCAGAACGCCACGACTGGAACGGCCCGGCTCGCCCCGCTCACCTGTGAACAGACCCGCACGGCGTACCTGTCCGCGATGCGGCGGGTCAGCTGTCCGGGGCTGTCTGGACCAAGGAGTCGTGCAAGGTCGACAGCTCGGTGGACAGGAAGGACGGCACCTCTCCGAGCGGTGCCGGGGCGGTCCCTGCACGGATCGCGCCGGCAAGAGCCGCGAGCGCTCGGTGCAGCTGATCGTCGCCGTGGGCACTGAACAGCGGGCGGGAAGCCCCGCGTGCCGCCTCACTGCCGCTGCCGGCCTGCTCCAGCGCCCAGCAGGCGGCGAGTACCCGGTAGGCCAGCCGTTGGGTGGCGACCACTGTGGGCCACATCAGCTCCGCGTCACCGCGCCGGACGGCCGAGGAGTTGACGCTCGCGTCGTAGGCCTGGAGTACGCCGATGGCCCGCATCTGAAGATCGCGTCGGGCCGCCCAGGCACCCGGGGTGGTGACCGCTCCGTCGGCCAGATGGTCCGATACGGCGCCGACTGCTTCCAGGGTGCGATCGATCGTCGCCGGGATGCGTGCCGCGGCCCCGGCTCGCATCGTCACCAGGAACACCGCGAGTGCCACGGCGCAGCCGATGGCGGTGTCGACGCCGCGGGCGAGCAGCAGTCCCCCCAGCCCGGAAACACGCTGTCCGCCGCTCACGATGGTCAGCGCGACGGTGGTGATGAAGACGACGGCCAGGGCGTAGTTGCGCACCACGATCATCTCGATGGAGAACTGCAGCAGCACGACGGTCAGCGCGAGCCACAGGCCGGTGGGATGCGCGGTGAGCACGCCCAGTGCGAGGATCAGCCCGACCCAGGTGCCGACCAGACGCTCCAGACCGCGCTGCATGGTGCGGACCCAGTCGAAGCCCTGGTGCAGCATCAGCACCGCGGCTGCGATGGCCCAGTAGGCGTGGTCCAGACTGAGGGCGGCTCCGATCATTCCGGCCACCAGGGCCGCGGCGCCGACCCGCAGGGTGACGAGGAGCTGTTCCGACCCGGCCGTGACCGCTTGCCGCACCAGGCCGACCGGCCCGGGGCCGCCGTGCGGGAGTTCCTCCTCGCGGGCCGCGGCATCAGCCGGGGAAGGGTGCTGGGCCTGAGCGGCGAGTCGTCGTGCGTGGTCGGGTACGGCGTGGTCCAGGGGTGCGTCGCGGGCTGCGGCCCGCATGGCCTCGGCGAAGATCAGATGCAGTTCGCGGTTGAGTCGGCGCAGCCTGTGCAACGTGCTGTCGGGGGTGGTGCGGATCGGCTGGTAGCTGACCAGCGCCGCCCATGACTCGTGCATCGCCAGGGCGGCCCAGTGCCGGGCGGTGTCCTGCCGGGGTGTGCCCACCGCCTCGGCGAACCGCGCCACCGCGTCACCGGCGGCCGCGACCGCGGACTTCTCCGGACCCCGAGGCCACAGCAGAGCGCCGGACATGTGGACCAGCCAGGCGAAGCCACCGCCCCCCAGCACCAGCAGGCCGGTGTGCAACGGGCCCAGGTGTTCCGCGTGCATCGAGGTGCCGGCGGCACAGGCGAGGGCGACCATGTAGGCCCCCGGTGGACCGACGGCCAGGGCGTTGCACAGCAGGGTCGCCACCATCGCGATGAGGGCGACCACGAGCACACCGACCCACACGACAGCGGCAGCCCATATGCCCATCCCGACCGCGAACGCCAGGGACACCGCGATGAGCGCGAGCCTGCCTGCACGACAGAGGTAGGGCAGGGCGCTGCCGTACAACGCGGTGAAACCACCGATCGTCGCCACGAGACCGGCCGCAGTGTCGCCGGCGGCCCAGCCGATCACGACCGGCACACCCATGCACAGCCCCGCGCGTGCCGCGAACGGCCACCGCCGCCTCGCGTCACGCAGCGCGAACAGGGGGCGGATCCCGATCGGGCCCGGCCCCGGCGCGGGCGGGATCGGCGCGAGTGGCGCTGCCGGTCCTTGAGGCATGTTTCCAGCGCAGCACGGACAGCGTCCCGACGCTCGCCCTGCGCCCTTGCGCCCTTGGGCCCTGGGGCACTGGGGCACTGGGCATTCCGTCCTGTGATCGACCTGGCTCTGGCGGAGGCGGGGAAGAGGGCCGATGCGGCGACGGAGCGTTGCCGTGCCGGTGAGCAGGGTCAGCCGGCTCGCACGAGGCATACCGCATGCGCCACGAACTTCTGCCGTCTCCACTGAGCAACATGAGGCCGACCGGGTGACGATGGACGTGTACTGACGTCACCACGCTGCTCCCAAGAGGAGGTAGGTGTCATGACATCTCCTTCCGGTGCCACATCTCCTTCCGATTCCCCGGGCCCTGGCCCCGTTCCCCCGCGCAGCACCGAGCCAGAAGCGCGAGGCACCGAGCCACAGGCGCGCGGCACCGAGCCGCAAGAAAGTCCGCTGGCCGAAGGCATGACGGCCCTGGCGAACATGGGCTGGCAGATCATGCTCACCATGGGCCTTGCCACCATCGCCCTGGGCGTCGTCGCCCTGGTCTGGCCGGGCGCGACGCTGCGGGTCGCCGGCGTGCTCTTCGGCATCTACTTGCTGGTCACCGGTGTCTTCCAGCTGGCCGGCGCCTTCGGCACGCACGTGCCCCGGCATCTTCGCGTACTGCATTTCATCACCGGTGCGGTCGCCATTCTGCTGGGGCTGATCTCCTTCAAGGGCACCCTGGAGTCGATCCTGCTGCTCGCCCTGTGGATCGGCTTCAGCTGGCTGCTGCGCGGCACCACTGAGACGGCTGCGGCGGCCTCCGCTCCGGAGATGCCGGCGCGCGGCTGGCACGTGGCCTTCGGCGTCATCGGAGCGCTGGCGGGTGTCGTGATGATCATCATGCCGTTCGCCACGATCGCGACGCTGACCCTGGTCGTGGGCGTCATGGCCATAGTTCTGGGCCTGACCGAGGTGATCCGCGCCATCAGGACACGCGTCGAGATCGGCCATCTCGCTGCGGGCACGGCCACCCAGCGGCGGCCTATGTTCCACGCCCGTCCGCACCCCCAGCACTGACCGACGGAGCCAAACCGGTCGGCCTGCCGCGTGAGCGGCGGCCGACCACTGCGGAGCCGCCGCCGAGACCCTCGCCGACGTCCTACCGGCCGACCCCGGTAGCCGCGAACTTGTACGCGGGGCCGCCAGTGCCGTTCCCCAGGGGGTCACCGCCCTGGATCATGAAGCCCTCAATAATCCGGTGGAAGACCGGGCCGTCGTACAGCGACTCCGAGTTCGGCCTGCCCGTGGTGTTGAATATGGCTCCATGACCGAGAGCGGGCGTGCGGCGAGCCGGACGGCGGTGCTGGTCTGCCAGGGGCGAGCGGCCGCGCATGGGAGGGCTGCCACGGACCAGTTCGCGGATCCGGTGGCGGTAGGGCTACTGGGCGTCGCGGAACGCACGACCGTGGACCAGGTACGCGCGAACACTCCGCCGGAGGGTTGGCGGGAGCGCACCGCGTACGAGAGTGTGCGGGCGTGCGCCGAGGTGGTCGTGCCGCGGACGGTCGCGATCGACAGGGCACTGCGCGCCCGTGTGACCGGCCAGCTCGTGATCCTCGGCGCCGGCCTGGATACGCGGGCGTGGCGTCTGCCCGAGCTCGCGCAGACAGATGTGTGGGAGGTCGACCATCCGGCCTCCCAGCAAGACAAGCGCGCCCGCCTCGCCGGGACCGCCCCAGTGCTCCGAGGGCCGGACGAGGGCGAAGTCCACCACGCCGAGCTGCCGGCCACCGCCCGTTCCGTGCGGTTCACGCCCGTCGATTTCGCCGTCGACGATCTCGGTGCGGCGTTGGATGCCGCGGGGCACGACCCGTCCGCGCCGACGACATGGCTGTGGGAGGGCGTCGTCCCGTACCTCACGCGCGACGAGGTGCGCGCCACGGTGGCCGCAGTCGCCGCCCGGACGGTCCCGGGCAGTGCACTCGTCGTCAACTACCAGGCGCCGTCGGCGAGGGTGGCCGCGGGGCGGCTGCTGACACGCGTGCTCGGCGGTTCCGTCACATCGGGCGAACCATGGCGCTCGCTGTGGAAGCCGCAGCGGATGGCCGCACTGCTCGCGGAGTACGGCCTGAGGGTGGTGTCGGACGACAACCTCCTCGCCCTCGCACACACCCTCGGCAGCCCGGCACGCGGGCGGACATCCTTGCGGTCAGGACGCGTAGCCGTCGCGGAGAGCCACTGACGTGGTCCGGTCGCTTCGTTGAAGACGGCGAGGATGCGGGGGTGGTCCGGGTGCTCGTGCAGGTCCGGTGGGACGGGCCCACTGGCGGCCGGTCCGGCTCTGATGCATCATCTCCCGCCTCGCGTAGGCGACTTGGCGGCCACTGGCGTTCTCTCAGTGAACTGACCGTCTGTGGTGCGCCAGCTCACCGATGAGGGCCGCGGCGTGTTCGTCGCCGCCTGCGCACCACCACACGGCCGCGCCCTGATGCGTGGCAGCATGAAGGCCCAGCCGGTGGTCGGAGCAGACCGGCCAGACCTGCCAGGTTTGTTTCATGAGGTCGTCCTGGATGAGATCGGCGACCGCCGTCACCGCACCCGCAGGTGTGTCACCCGTGCATGCGTGCAGTCCCCCGTCGCCGACCAGGAGGCGGCCGTCGGAAAGTTCGATCCCGGCGGACACGGGCGTGAATTCCTCCAGGAGCACCAGCCGCGGTTCGCCGTCGATGCCGGCGGTGGGCAGGTCGCGTGCGACGACGCGGAGTGCCTGCCGCAGGGCCGCGAGTCGCTCAGGGGCCAGGTCGAAGCCGGGATCGAACCCGGTCTTCTCGAGGATCCGCCGGGCGAGGTCGGCCATCTCCGATGCGGGCACCTGTGCGGGGTCGCGTTCCACGACCTCGCGCACGGCCTCCCAGGAGTGGCCCCAGTCCAGCAGTTCGCAGGCCAACTCGACCACATCCTGCGGGGCGAGTCGATGCTCGCGCAGTCCGAGGTGGACGCGCGTGCAGAGGCGATCGATCCGCTGCATGGGGGTCCCCGCATCGGTGACAGGCTCAGTGTCCATGAGATCAGTCTGGTGGCTGCGCCACGGGCACGACCAGGCACCTTTCCTGGGCGGGTGTCAGACTCGGTAGCTGATGCGGCCGTTCGACATGGTGAGCGGGACCGGGGTCTGTGCGAGTTCGTCCGACGGGGTGGTGAGCGGGTCCAGGGCGAAGGCGGTGAGGTCGGCTCGCAGGCTGCGCGCGATGCGTCCGGCGCGGTCGGCTTCGCCTGCCGCGATCGCGGCGTGGGTGGTGTAGCCCTCCAGCGCAATGAGCGGGGTGAGCGCCCGCTCCGGGCAGACGGGCGTGATGTCGGTGCCCGCGTGGCGGCGCAGCTGGGCGTAGGCGAGGTGCTGGCGCACTACGAACAGGCCGTGAAGGTGCTGATCGAGGCCGGCTTCGCGGTTGCGGACGTCATGCCGGTGATCACCGCTCTGGACAACCTGGTCCTGGGCTCGGCGCTGGATCTCGCCGCGCCGGAGAGTATGTGGCGGCCAGCTCCGGACGGTTCGACTCCCCTGCTCCAGCGTGCGCTTGCCGCCGTCGGCAGCGGGCGCCGCGCCGACGCGGCGTTCGATCTGACCCTGGCCGGCTTCCTTGACCATGTCCGCGGCCTCGCGGCGTCCGCGGGTCCCGTCTGAAATCAGTACGGCGCGAGCGAGTAGTAGTACTTCGTTAGGTTGATTTGATCTTGGGTGCCGAGTCCGGCAGGCTGCCCGTGTGGACTTGGGGGAGATCGAGCAGCTCCGGGGTGAGTTGGCCGCGTTCGTGGCCGAGGTGTTCGCGTCGGTGCCGCGCCGGGATCAGCGGGCGAAGGGCGACTGCTACCTGCGCGGGTTGATGCTGGACGGTCGCAGGAAGTCGATCCAGCCGATGGCCGAGCGGCTGCCGGACGGCGATATGCAGGCGTTGCAGCAGTTCGTGAACCAGTCGCCGTGGGACCACGCCGCGGTGTTGCGGGCGGTGGCCGTCAAGACGGTCCCCGTCGTCGATCCCCTGGTGTGGGTGATCGACGACGTGTCGTTCCCCAAGGACGGGAAGATGTCGGCGGGGGTGGCCCGGCAGTGGTGTGGGGCGCTGGGCAAGCAGTCCAACTGCCAGGTCGCGGTCAGCCTGCATGCCGCGTCCGACACCGCCTCCGTGCCGATCTCGTGGCGGCTGTTCCTGCCGCAGGAGTGGCAGGACGCCGCCGGACGCCGGGCCAGGGCGGGGGTGCCCGAGGAGGTGGGGCACCGGGAGAAGTGGCGGCTGGCCCTGGATCTGATCGACGAGGCGATCGGCTGGGACCTCGTCCCGCAGGTGATCGTCGCGGATGCCGGGTACGGGCAGAACACCGCGTTCCGGCAGGCTCTGGCCGACCGCGGACTGGACTTCGTCGTCGCGGTGCGGGCGGACGAATCCGCCCATCCGCACGACGCCGTGCCCACCGCACCGGCCTGGAGCGGGACCGGCCGCAAGCCCGCCCTGCGCTACCGCACCGGAGCGCTCTCGTTGAAGGACCTGGCCGCCGAAACCGGCCGCAAGGCCTACCGGCAGGCGACCTGGCGCACAGGGTCCAAGGGGCCGATGCGCTCGAGATTCCGGGTGCGGATCGTGCGTCCGGCCGGTGTCGCGGCCCGCAGACACGCGATGGCCCGGGCGGGCGGCTCCACCGCCTGGGACGGCGTTCTGCCCCCGGCGACACTGCTGAGTGAATGGCCCGCCGACGAGAAGACACCCACCGAGTACTGGCTGACCAACCTGCCCGCCGACACCCCCCTGCGGCACCTGGCCCGCCTGGCGAAGATGCGCTGGCGGATCGAGCACGACTACCGCGAGATGAAGCACGGCCTGGGCCTGGACCACTTCGAAGGCCGCACCTGGCGCGGCTGGCACCACCACGCCACCCTCGTCACCGCCGCCCACGCCTTCCTCACCCTCCGCCGCCTCGACCCAAAAGCAACAGCGCCGGCCTGACCTTCTACCAGGTCCTCGACACGCTCCAGGACCTCATACGCGCATGGACCGGCACATGCCCCACCTGCCACCGCAGCATCCCCGCTTCAGCTCCGCCAGAACACCACCCACGCCAGCCAACCTAACGAAGTACTAGTAGCAGCGCAGTCGTCAAATCCTCGCCAACATGAGGGAGTTCCGGGTGGTGCCATTGCGTGGCGTCAATGCCCGCCCGGGGGATGGGAGTCGGGCACGCTCTCAGTCACAGTGGACGTACTCGGCCGAGAGGGAAGCCGTGGCGGGGGAAGGAAGACCGATGACGGAACCCGGCCTGTTCGAGCTGGAAGCCGTTGTGGTGGGGCAGCCGAAGCGTTCACGGTGGCGCACATACGTGGGCCCCGCCCTGGCCGTGTCCACCGTGGAGGGGACCCCGCCCGCCTGGGTCGCGTACCCCGACGACACGTACTCCGTCCTCACGAAAACATCCGGCGAGTTCATCGTCGGTATCGAGCAGTTCGGGCCGGTGGAGTTCCGCTTCACCGACGCCGAGGGCCGGGAGGTCGGCACCGCCGGCGCCCGTGGACTCGTCAAGACCCGGCAGCTGAGCCTCCGGACGGAGCAGGGGCGCCGACTCCTTCTGACGCGGCCGGGTCTCCTGCACTCCGAATGGCATCTCACGGAGACCGATCCGGAAGAGAGCCCGGCGCCGGAGATCTTCGGCCGGGTCACGGTGAGCACCATCGACTCGTGGATCGGGTTGCAGCAGTACGTGGTCGAGATGGACCCTCGCCTGGACGCCTCCGAACGGCGGACCGTCGTCGCCTCGGTCGTCTGCCTGCACCTGCTCCGCCGGCCTCCGGGTGGCAGCGCCACGCCGGCGTGAGAGGGGCCCTGGTGCTGTGTCCGGGACGGTTCGTGGATGTCCTGTTGACCACGGCGCCGACCCCGAAACCGGTGCGTCGCCCTGATCATGCAGCGCCTGGCCGACGCCGCCGCCCCGGGAGACCTCCGTAAGGGCAGCTCGTGAGCTGATTTCGAACCTTCTCAGTCGAACTGGTCCTGGTTCGTGAGTTGTTGGGCAGCGCCTGCCATTTCGGCGGTGAGGGCCCAGCGCTCGTGGTCTCTCCATTCGCCATTGATGAACTGGAAGGCGGTCGAGTAGCCCTCGCGCCGGAAACCCAGCCGTTGGATCAGCTTCAGGGAGGCAGTGTTGTCGGGCTGGACGTTCGCCTCGAGCCGGTGCAGCCCAAGTTCGCCGAAGGCGTGCTGGATGATGAGCCTCACTCCTTCGGTCATGTAGCCGCGACCGGTCGTGGAGGCGTATGCGGTGTAGCCCAGGGTTCCGTTCTGGAGGGCGCCTCGGACAATGTTGTTGATGTTGGCGCCGCCGACGATTGCGCCGGTGCTGCGACGGCAGATCACGAAGCCTACGTGCGTGGGCTGTTCCAACCGCTTGAGGTAGGCGTCGAACGCTTCCTCCGTGTGGTCGCGGGCGCCCAGCCAGCGGTGGAGCATGTCGGCGCTGTCCTGAGCCAGCGCTGTCAACTCGTCGTAGTCCTGGCGACGGACGTGGCGAACAGCCACTCGCGGCCCTTGCAGGAGGTGGCTGGTGGCTGGCATCCAGCGATTTTATGCAATCGACTTCTTCGACGCGCCGCTGCCTCGGGCCTGAACGACCGGAGTGACACGGGTGGGCGAGCTGTCCGTCGCCGTCTCCCCGTCATGTGCCGGCCACCGGTGGCGCCCGAGCTACTGCATATGATGCGCAGGTGCGTTCCTACTGCATCAGAGCTGCCACGGCCGCCGACCTCGACGAGGCGCGGGCCGTGATGCTGGACACCGTCTATCGCGACTTCGACACCGGGTACGTGCCGCGATGGCATGCCGACATCATCGACCCGGGGTCCTTCTATCTCGCCCCACCCCGGCACACCCTGCTGGTCGCGGTGGACGAGCGGGACGGGACGGTGGCCGGCACGGCCGCGCTCGACGCGCGCGGCCCCGAGTGTCCGCCGAACCCCCAGTGGCTGGCCGAGCGTTATCCGTCGGGCGAGACCGCTCAGCTGCGACGGGTCTACGTGCGCCCGGAACACCGCCGACGCGGACTGGCCCGGCAACTGGTGGAGGGGCTGCTGGAGTTCGCCCGGACGGACGGCCGATACCGCGCCGTGTACCTGCACACGTACCCGCACTCACCCGGCGCCATGGGCCTGTGGCAGACGCTGGGCAAGGTCATGTGCGACGAGCGGGAGGACGTGCCCGGCGGCGGCAGCGGCGTCGTGCACTTCGAGATCCCCCTCAGGTAAACGAACATGATATTCATATTGACGTGGATCGGCGTCAGTCGAAAAGTCCGGCTCCCAGGAACAGACAGAACCAGGAACATGAGACCTCCCCGCCCACGGCTGATGGCCGGACTGCTGCTCGCCCCGCTGCTCTCCGGCTGCTTCTCCTCCTCCAGCGACGACTCGTCCTCGGACTCCTCCGGCTCCGGCAAGGGGGGACGTCTCCGCGTCGCTCTCGCCTTCCCGCCGGCGGAGAACTACTCCCCGTACGGCCAGGACGCCTTCGACCTCTCGCGGCTCGGTGTCACCGAGGGGCTGACCAGGCTGGACGCCAACGGCGCCGCCGTGCCCGCGCTCGCCGAGTCGTGGAGCAGCGACAAGAGCGGCAGGAGCTGGGTGTTCACGCTGCGGGGCGACGCGAAGTTCCAGGACGGCACCGACGTCACCGCCGAGGCCGTCGCCTCCGCCCTCGCCCGCGCCGCCGAGGCCGACCCGGCCCCGTCAGCCGTCTCCGGCGTCAAGCTGACCGCCAGGGCCGTCGGCGACGGCCGGGTCGAGGTCAGCACCGCGGAGGCCGATCCGGTACTGCCGCTGCGGCTCAGCAACCCGAGCCTCGCGGTGTTCTCCTCGAAGGCATACGGCAAGGACGGCAAGGTGAACCCGGTCGGCACCGCCACCGGTCCCTTCGAGCTCACCAGGATCACCGGAAGCACGACGGCCGCCCTGGACCGCTTCGACGATTACTGGGGCGGCCGCGCCCAGGCCTCCGGCATCGACGCGAAGTTCGTCTCCGACGGCACCGCCCGCGCCAACGCACTGCGCACCGGCGACGTGGACATCGCCGAGGCGATCCCCGTCGCGCAGGTGACCACTCTGGACAAGGACACCATTCACGAGGTCAACACCGCCCGGAACACGAGCCTTTACCTCAACACCCGGACGGGCGTCTTCAAGGACGCGGGGCTGCGGGCCGCCGCACGCGAGGCGATCGACACCGACGCGATCGCCAGGGGCGTGTACGAGGGATACGCCGAGCCCGCCCAGGGTCTCTACGGCCCGGCCCTGACCTGGGCGGCCGGGAAGCGCACCGTGCCGGCCGGCCGGGCGAAGGCCGAAGGCCCCAAGGGCAAGAGCGTCACCGTCGCCACCTACAACGACCGGCCCGAGCTGCCCGAGGCCGCCCAGGTACTCCAGCAGCAGCTGAAGAAGGCCGGGTTCACGGTGAAGCTGGAGGTGCGCGCCTACGCGCGGCTCGAAAGCGACCTGCTGGCGGGGAAGTTCGACGCGTCCGTCGTCTCCCGCAACATGATGCTCGACACCGGTGACCCGGTCACCGTCCTGGCCGGCGACTTCAGCTGCGACGGCTCGTACAACCTGTCACTCCTGTGCGACAAGAACGTGGACAGGCTGATCACCGCCGCGCAGACCGAGTCCGACCCGGCCGAGCGGCAGAACGCGGCGATGAGGACGGAGGCCGCGATCCTCGGCACGGACGCGGTGATCCCGCTGGTGCACCTGAAGGTCGTCACGGGCGTCGGCACCTCCGTCAAGGGTGCCCTGCTCGACCCGTACGAACGTGATTTCGTCGGCACCGGGACCCGGCTCTGAAGTCCGCGACCGCACCCCGCGGAGACCGAGTCACCGCCGCCCTGCGCACGCTCGCGCGGGGCGGCGGCCTCACACTGCTGTGGCGAACCGTACTCACGGCCGGCGTGGTGTGCGCGATCGGCCTGCTGCCGTGGCTCTCGCGCACCGATCCCGCCCTGACCGTGCTCAAGGCCCGCTCGGCCGAGCGGGACCCGACCCCCGAGACACTGCGTGCCGTCCGGGACGGACTCGGCCTGGGCGACGGCCCCCTGGCGCTGCTCGGACGCTGGCTGGGCGGGCTGCTGCGCGCGGACGCCGGCCGCTCCTGGGTGTCGGACACCGAGGTGCTGCCGGCCGTTCTCCAGGCTCTCGGAGCGTCCCTGCTGCTGATGGCCGGCGCCGTCGTCGTCGCCGTCGCCACGGTGGCGGTCGTCTGCGCACGCACACTCCGGCAGGGCGCGCGGAGACAGCTCGGCGGGCGCGGACCCGGCGGTACCGGCTCCGCGATGCTGGCCGCACTGCCCGAGTTCCTCATCGCCTCCGTACTGGCCTCCGTCATCGGCGTACAGCTCGGCTGGCTGCCCGCGCTCGGCTGGCACGGCCCTCAGTGGATGCTGCTGCCCTCGCTCGCCCTCGGCCTGCCCGCGGGTGCGGTCCTCGGGCGGATGCTGGACGACCTGCTGCCCGGCGCCTTCGCCGAACCGTGGGCGCCGGCCGCCGCCGCGCGCGGGGTGCCGCCGAAATCCGTGGCCCGGCAGGCGCTGCGCCGCTGTGCGCCCGCGCTCCTGCCCAACCTGGGGCTGTTCGTGGTCGGCCTGACCGGCGGATCGGTCGCCGTCGAGCAGATCTTCGACATTCCCGGACTCGGACGGCTCACCCTGCGGGCCGCCCTCGCCCAGGATCTGCCCGTACTGCAGACCGGCACGCTCATGCTCATGGCCCTCGCGGCCGCGGCCGCTCTCCTGGCACGGATGGGGGCGCGGCGGCTGATCGGGCCCGCGCTGCGCGACGGCGCCCTGCACTCCCTGCACCGGCCCGGCCCGCCCGCGCCGCGCGTCGTGCCCCTCGTGTACGGGCTGCTGCTCGCCGCCGTGATCGCTCTCGGCCTGCCCCGCGACCCGCTCGCCCTGGACACCACCGCCCGCCTCCGGGCCCTGTCCGCCGCGCACCCGTTCGGCACGGACGCCCTCGGCCGGGACGTGCTGGCCCGTATCGCGCACGGCGCGCTGAGCACGCTCGGCGTCGCCCTCGCCGTGAGTGCCGCCGCCCTGGTGGGCGGCGTACTGCTCGGCCTGCTGCCCCGGTTGTCCGGGCCGCTGGTCGACACCGTCAACTCGGTACCGTCCGTACTGGCAGCCCTCCTCGTCACCGGCATCGCGGGCAGCGGACCGTGGACACCGGCGCTGGCCGTGGCCGTCGTCGCCTGGTCGCCGCTGGCCACGCACACCTCCGCCCTCCTGCGGCAGGAGCGCGCGACCCTTCACCTGACCGCGACCCGCGCGCTCGGCGCAGGTCCGGGGTACCTGTTCTGGCACGAACTGGTGCCCGCCGTCCTGCCGCCCGTCGTCCGCCACGCCCTGCTCAGGCTGCCCGGAATCGCCCTGAGCCTCGCCGCGCTCGCCTTCCTGGGCCTGGGCTCCCAGCCGCCCTCCCCCGAGTGGGGCCTGTTGCTCGCCGAGAACCAGCCCTACGCCGAACGCGCGCCGTGGGCGGTCCTGGCGCCCGCCGCCGTGCTCGCCCTGCTCGGCGCGCTGGCCGTCACGGCGGCGGGCGGGGTACGGCTGCCCCGGCCCGTACGGAGGCCGAAACAGCCGGCCCCGCGGGCCGCCGGGACCGAACCGGCCGCACCGCGGGCCGAGCCGACCACTGTCCTGACCTCCTCCCGCGCCGACATCCCCTGACGGACTTGACCTCTTGGTGGCCGACGTGTTCTCCCGCCTCCTGACCAAGCGCCCCAGCACCGGCCGCAGGCCGCCGCACGAGCGCGCCCGGAAGCGTCTCTCGCCACTGCTGCGGCTGCTGATACTGACCCAACTCGCCTTCAACATCGGCTTCTTCGCCGTGCTGCCGTTTCTCGCCGACCATCTCGGCACAGCCATCGGCATGGCGGGCTGGACGGTCGGCTTCGTGCTGGGCCTCAGAACCTTCAGCCAGCAGGGACTGTTCGTGGTCGGAGGGCGGCTCGCCGACCGGCACGGCGTGCGGCCGGTCGTCCTGGCGGGCTGCGTGCTACGGATCGCCGGGTTCGTCTGGCTGGGGTTCGCCGAGAAGACCTGGGCGGTGATCGGCGCGGTGCTGCTGATCGGCTTCGCCGCCGCACTGTTCTCCCCGGCCGTGGAGTCGGAGGTGGCGCGGCAGGCGGTGGCGTGGGAAGACCAGGGCAACGGCTCCCGCACCAGGGTCCTGGCCCTGTTCTCCGCCGCGGGCCAGGCCGGTGCCTTCGTCGGTCCGTTGCTCGGCGGCGTGCTGCTCGCCGTGGACTTCCGCACGGCCTGCCTCGCCGGCGCCGGGGTCTTCGTGCTCGTCCTCGCGGGTCACGCATGGCTGATGCCGCGACACATCCCCGGCCGAGTGCGGTCGCGGGAGGGGGGCGGAGTAGGCGAGTTGCTGCGCCACCGCCGCTTCCTGGCGCTGTGCTGCGCGTACGGGAGCTACCTGCTCGCCTACAACCAGCTCTACCTCGCCCTGCCGGACGAGGTGGAGCGAGCGACGGGTTCACAGGCCCCGCTGTCCTGGCTGTTCGCCCTGTCGTCCCTGCTGGTCGTCATCGCGCAGCTCCCGCTCACCGGGTGGGCGAGCGACCGGCTCGGCCTGCGCCGTTCCATGGCCGCCGGGCTGCTGCTGGTCGCTGCCGGGTTCGCGGTCGTGGCGGCGGCGCGCCCGGCGGGCTGGACGGGCCTCGTGGGTCTGCTGCCGGCCGCCGGGTACGTCGTCCTGCTCACCCTCGGCCAGATGCTGATCGTGCCCGCCGCCCGCGCGTGGGTGCCCGACCTCGCCGAGGAGGGGCGCATCGGCCTCTACACGGGGGCGCTGTCCTCCGTCTCCGGCCTGATCGTGCTCATCGGCAGCTCGGCCACCGGATCCCTGCTCGACATGGGGCTTTCGCCCGCCGTGCCGTGGCTGGTCCTCGCCGCCGTGCCGGCACTGGCCGTGGCACTGCTGCCGCGCGGGCCGGAGCCCGCGCGGGTCCGATGACGACGGCCAGGATCCGCTCATCCCCGGCACGGTCGAGCTGAGCCGGACGAGCCAAGTGCTACGGCAGCGTCGCCGTACTGGAGGCCGGGGCCACCGACGCCCCTGAAGCGCCTACGGGCAAGCCGCCCACGCCGCCGAGGATGCCGCCGTCAGGCGGGGCGCGCCGGGCTGCCCCGAGTGCGTGTCATGTCGGCCCCTCCTCCCGGAACCGGGCGATCCATTCCGACGTGGCTCCGATCCCGCCGAAGGTGTAGAAGTGCACCTTCACCACCCCGTGGCGCCCGGCGTCGTAGCTCTCGGCCAGGGCACGCAGGAAGCGGTCGGGGCCGGCCGTGCCCATGAGGTTGGTCAGGGAGAAGCCGTACTTCTTGGTGATGGAGGCGCTGGTGCCGACGCCGAAGCGGGCGGCGTACGTGATGAGTCGCTTGATGCCGGCCGGTCCGGGCACACCGATGCGGATCGGCAGGCCGACGCCTCGCGTGCGTGTCCCCTCCAGCCAGGCCAGCACGGGGTCGACGTCGAAGCCGAACTGCGTGATGACGTCGCCCGCCAACCGCTGTGCTCCCAGCGCCGCGTGCTTGTCCGCCATAGCGGACCACAGCACGTGGTCCGCTATGGCCGGGTGGCCTTCCGGGTAGCCGCTGATCCCGGCGTGGCGCACCCCGTAGTGCTGGAGCAGTCCGGTGCGGATGACGGCCAGGGCGTCCTCGTAGGGGCCTTCGGCACGGACGGGGTCCCCGCCGACGACGAACACGTTCTCCACGGTTCCGTCGTCCCGCAGACCGGCCAGGAACCGTTCCAGATCGGTCCGTGACCTCAGGCGGCGGGCGGAGATGTGCGGTACCGGAACGAAGCCGAGCCGCTTGACCGCGCGGGCGGCCGCCAGACGCGTCGGCAGGTCCTCGTGGGCGAGGAACGTGATGTTGATGCGGGTGCCCGGCGGGATCGAGGGGTGGGCTTCCTCCAGTTTCGGGATGTCCTTGCCCGTCATCTCGAGGGAGAAGTCCTCCAGCAGCGATGTGCCCACCGCCGCCAAAGCCGTGGATCCGGGATTCATGGTGCTCCTCGCGGCAGGTTGGCGTCAGGCGTCGCGACGGTGGAGGGTGCGCGCGTGCCGGTTGAACGGCGCGGGCCGGCCGGTGGCGCGGATGCGGGGGAACCCGAGGTCCGCGTCCGGGGATGTGCCCGGTCCGGTGCCCACCGGGCCGATCATCGCAGACGACATGACCCGGTACCGCACGCCGGGTCAAGGGCCCCGAACCGGTCCCGGCCCGTCGTGGGGACCAATGGCCCCTGGCGCCTCCCCCTTGCCAGGGCTTTCCATGGAAGCGGCGGCACCTCTCCGCGCCACCGCAGGGAGGAGGCGACGGCGATGTCCGTTCCCGCACCAGCGAGGAACAACGACCGGGCCGTACCGGGCACCGGCTCCGTAACGACCGGAGGCGGCCATGTCCCGGCCCGGTGACCGCCGGCCGATCGTCGTGGGCGTCGATCCTGATCCGGCCCACCGGACGGCAGTGGCCTGGGCGGCCGACGAGGCCGTCCGCCGGGGACTGCCGTTGCGTCCGGTGCATGTCGAGGGCGTGCCGACCGGGGGCTACCGGCGGCACGAGGTCCCGGCGTCGTGGGAGAAGTGGAACGAGTCGCTGCACACGGCCGGGAGGCAAGTGCTCGGTGAGGCCACGGACTTCGTCGCGGCCCGGTACCCGCGGCTGGAGGTGGAAGCTCTGCTGGCGGAGGGCGACCCGGTGTGGGTGCTGCGCGAGCAGAGCCGCGACGCCACCGCCCTCGTGCTGGGATCACGGCATCTGAGCCGGAGGCAGGAGGTGTTCGGCTCCGCGTCGGTCGCCCTCCCGGTGATGGCTCATACGCACTGTCCTCTGGTGGTCGTCCCCGAGCCGGAACACATCCCCGAGGACCCCGGGTACTACGTCGTCGGCGTGGACGGCAGCGAACACTCCACCGCCGCGGTCGACTTGGCGTTCGAGGAGGCCGCCCTGCGCGGCGCCGGGCTGCGGGCCGTGCTGGCCTGGGAGCCGGGGCCGCTGAGGATCTTCGACGAGCACGAGCCGCAGCAGGAGTGCCGCCGGCTGCTCTCCGAGATCGTGGCGGGCCGGCACGCCCGTTTCCCCGAGGTGGAGCTGCGCCACGAAGTGGTCGTCGGACATCCGGTCCAGGTGCTCACGGAGGCCTCGTCGCACGCGCTGGGCCTGGTGGTGGGGACCCGGGGGCGGGGAGGCTTCGCGGGCATGCTGCTGGGCTCGGTCAGCCAAGGCGTGCTCCACCACGCCGGCTGCCCTGTCATCGCCGTCCCGGCACGCGGCTGAGCAGGCCGGATCACCGCGGACACCGGCTTCGGCACGGCATGGCACGGCCGGCAGCTGCTGGGGGTGACAGCTCATCAGCCCGCGCACGCGCCCGTGATCACCCTGACCGCCACCAGCACGGCACTGTCGCCGAACTGCCAGACCGGCGTGACATGGCTGAAGCCCGCCTGGTGCAGCAGCTCGGTATGGCGACCCATCGTCAGGTGGCCGCCGCCCCCACTGACGCCATGGGCCGGCCGACGCCGCTCGCGCTCCTCGAACAGGTCACCCAGTTCCGGTTCCCGGGCCGCCGCGTCCCACCAGGACCGCCAGTCCTCCTGGGGGTGGCCGCCCGTCCGTTCCGCCCGTCGGCGGGCCACGTACGCGGTGATGTCCGAGCACGGTGCTCCGTCCGGCGGGAAGTGGTCGCCGTTGACGAGGACACCGCCGGGGCGCAGCAGTGCGGCGAGACAGCGGTATGTGCGCAGCAGCACCGGTTCGGGGAGGTAGTGCAGGGCGGTCGTCGAGACGGCGGCGTCCAGGGGGCGTTCCAGCCCGAGGGCGTCGGCCCAGCCTTCCTCCCCGATGACCGTGTCGACAAAGCGGGCGGCGTCGGCGTGATGGGTTCGTCCCAGTTCCAGCAGCAGGGGGTCCATGTCGGCGGCGACGATCTCCGCGTCCGGAAGGCGGTCGGAGAGGCGAGCGGCCAGGGAGCCGGGGCCGCAGCCGAGGTCGAGCAGGAGCGGGCGGGGCCGGCCGGCCGTGACGTGCTCGACGACATCCGCGATCACGGTGAACCGCTCCTCGCGGTCCAGCGCGTACCGCTCCTGCTGCCGTTCCCAGCGCTCGACCCACGCCTTGGCCGTCGCCATGCTCACGCCCATGCCGTGCGCCACCTCTTCCGTCTCTCACCTGCCCGTGGACATCACGAATCTACAGGTGGAAACGGTTATCACTTGCCATTCATATCAGCGACACGAGGACGGCCAGCAGGCGGTCGACCTCCTCCGCCGTGTTGTAGACGTGCAGGCTCACCCGCACCGCCCCGTCTCCCTCGCCCGCTCCCGCCTGGCAGAGGCTGTCGGCCCGCACCATGAAGCCGTGGCTGTACAGGATGAATCCGAGGTCGTCGGACGGGATGTCACGGTGCCGGAAGGTCACGATGCCGTGCCGGCGCTGGGAGTCCGGGAGCGCGGAGCCGGCGGCCAGGCTGGCGGGGCAGCCGAGGATCTCGTACGGGCCGAGGCCGCGCAGCCGATCGGTCAGCCGGGTGGCCAGGCCGGTCGTCCAGCGGCCGATCCGGTCGGGGCCGGCCTCGTGCAGCCAGTCGAGTGCTGCCCGCAGGGACACGATGCCCACCGTGTTCGGCGTGCCCTGCCAGCCGCCCGGCCGGAACGTCGGGCCCCGTGTGTTGCGGGCCCACACCACCCCCGTACCGGGAAGGGCCATCGCCTTGTGTCCCGAGAAGACCACGAAGTCGACGTCGAGGGAGGGGTCGTCGAGATGAACGGGCAGATGGCCGACGCTCTGTGCGGCGTCCAGGCAGATCGGAACCCGTGGACCGACCGCCGCGCGGATGCGGTGCACGTTCATGTCGCCGCCGTAGACGTGGTGGACATGGGTGGCGGCCACGAAGCGGGTGCGCGGGCCTACGAGATCCCCGAGGGCGCGGTGGTCGTAGTCGCCGGAGACCTCCTGGTACGGCAGTGCCCGTACGCGCACGTCGATTCCGCGCTCAGCCAGCAGCCGCCCGGTTTCGAGCCAGGGATCCAGGTTGGCGCGGTGGTCGGCGAACGGCACGAGGATCTCGTCTCCGTCGCTCAGGTAGGGGGCGAGCCAGTCGCGGGCGATCGTGCGCAGCCCGTCGGTGGTGCCGCCGGTGAAGTGGACGGCGGAGCGTTCCGGTTCGGGATCGCGGAGGAACTCCTTGACCCGCTCCCGGGTCGATTCCACCAGTCGCGTGGTCCGGTTGGCCCAGGGGTAGGTTCCACGGCCGGCGTTGGCGTTCGATGTCGTCAAGTAGGTCTGGACGGCGTCCAGTACGGCGCGCGGCTTCTGGGACGTCGCCGCGCTGTCCAGGTACGCCAGCTCCGGATGAGCCCCGATGATCGGGAACTGTTCCCTCAACTCCCGTTGCCACAGCGGGTCCGGCGCCTGTTCCGTGTCGGGGAGCGGCTGCTTCGCGCTCATGCGCGCACCAGCGGAGCGCCCGCGTCCCGCCAGGCGACGATTCCGCCGGCCAGGCTCCGGACGTCCGGATGTCCCATCCGGGTCAGCAGGGCGGCGTAACGCAGCGACCTCTCACCGACGGGACAGGCCAGCAGCACGGGCGTCCGCTTGCTGAAGGGAAGCCCGCCCCGGAGCAGGTCCTCGAACAGTTCGTCGACGATGTTGACGGAACCCTCGATCTGCAGAGCGGCGTAGGCGTGCGGGCTGCGCAGGTCGACGACGAGCGGCCGGGGCTCGCCCGCCGCGGTCCAGCGCAGGGCGTCGCCGACATCGATGACGCGGGCCGACGCGTGGACCTCGGCGTCCGTGAGGGCCGAGGCGGAGTTTCCCCGGCGCGTCAGGCCGAGGAGTTCCGGGCGGCGCCTGCGCACATAGCTCAGGTAGCTCTCGGCCCGGTCGCACACGATGAAGACCGCCGTACGGCGTTGCGCGGTGCCCTCCAACTCGGCGTCGACATGCCGGAGATGCCGTACCGCCCCCTGGTACGCGGCGCCGCCGGTCGGTCCTGACAGCAGTCCGCAGCGGCGGATGAGGGTGATCATCCCGTCGATGGCCTCGTCGGAGGTCACCGACTCGACGGTGTCGTAGGTCGCCGGGTCGAACAGGCCGACCTGGTGGACCTCGTCGATCGTGCGGATGCCGGGTATGAAGTCCGACTTGTGGGCGACCAGGCCGAGGACCCGCACCTGCGGGTCGTGCTCGCGCAGGACCCTGGCGACACCGGTCGACGAGCCGGCCGTGCCCACGCAGGCGATGAACCAGTCCGGCACCCGCCCGTCCAGGTCTTTCACTATCTCGGGTCCGGTGCCCGCCGCGTGCGCCTCGACGTTGCGCGGGTTGAAGTACTGGTCGGTGTGCAGATAGGTACTGTCAGGGTCGGAGAGCGCCTGGTGGAAGTGGGTCAGCGGATCGTCCGTGTCGGTCGGGTCGAGGCACTCGCTGCGCCCCGGAAGCTCCTCGATCTCGGCGCCCAGGAGCAGGAGCAGTTCCTTGATCTCGGGGACGCGCATCCGGTTGGTGACGCTCTTGAACTTCAGCCCGTGCAGGCCGGCCAGCAGGGCGAGGGCCTTGGCCGTGTTGCCGCTGGAGAGTTCCACGACCGTACCGTCGCCGCCGGCCGCGGCCTCGACATGAGGTCGGGCCATGTGCCAGGCGGGCCGGTCCTTGACGGATCCGAACGGGTTGAGCATCTCCAGCTTGGCGTAGAGGTCGATGTTGCGCAGTCCGTGCACGGCGGGGTCGATGCGCACCAGCGGTGTGTTGCCGATGGCCTCCGTGATGCTGTCGTACCTCATGCGGGCATTCCCCCCAGGGATGGGATCGGCCAGTAGTCCTCGTCCAGGCACCAGCGCCAGGAGTCACCTCGCCGCTCGACCGCGACCGTTCTCGCGAGCGGCTGTCGCTGCGCGCGGTGCGCGTGGAAGTCCATCGCGTAGCCGGCGGTGTTGGCGAACGCCAGCAGATCGCCCACGCGCGGCAGTTCGGGAAGGTGGACCAGACGGCGGGTGATCAGATCGGCTTCCAGGCACAGGTTGCCGGCGAGGAAGACGCCGACCGGTCCTTCCTCATCCTTGTCCGGCTCCCCGCGCGGCAGCAGCACGGGGTCCACGAGCACGCCGTGCTCCTCGAGGCTCATGTCGCCCGCGTTCATCCCGAGACGGACCAGGTACTGCCCGGAGTCCGTGTCCGCGAGCCGCACGTCCAGCACCCGCGCCAGCGACACCCCGCACTGGTCGACCAGGGCACGACCGGGTTCGATGTACAGGTCGTGGAGGTGTTCCAGGAGGAGGGTGGCCGGCGGCCGGCCGAGGACCGGTGCGGGCTGTGAGAGGAGTTCGTCGAGGTAGTCGGGGCCTGCGGTGGGACGGTGGCCGGGGTACAGCGCCGCGGTCCCGCGCACCGTGCCGCCCTCGTTGCGCAGCCCGTAGCCGTGACCGCGCCAGGTCAGCGGTGGGCGTCGGCCGAGCACCGCCTCGCTCAGCGCGGTCGTCCACTGTTCCCACTCGCCGGCCTCGGCGACGTAGCCGACTCCGAACCCGCCGCCGATGTCGACGACACGTGGTGCCAGGCCACGTGCCCGGCACTCGTCCATGAACAGCACGCACTGTTCCAGGGCCCGGACCTTCTCGTCCACGCCGGTGGTGTCCAGGTGGTAGGCGACACCGGTCATCCCGACGGCGTCCGCGTTCCGTACGAGAGCCGACAGCAGCGCCTCCGCGTCCCGCAGCGGGATGCCGAAACGGCTGCGCCGCGACAGCAGCCGTGTGCCCGCCGCTCCCCCGGGACCGGCGGAGGACTCGAATCCGGACAGGCGCAGCAGTACGGTGGCCCGGCCGAGACCCTGTGCACGCACCAGGCCGGCGAGCTGTTCCAGCTCGCTGATCGAGTCCAGGTTCACCGTCGCCCCCACCCGGGCCGCCAGCCACAGGAACTCCGTGTCCTTGGGGCCGGTGGCCATGATCCGGTCACCGGTGAATCCGCAGCTCAGTGCGTGCCGTAGTTCCTCCAGCGAGGCGACGTCGACACCGACGGCGGCCACGTCCTCCGCCGCCAGTCTCCGCAGCAGCGCGCTGGAACGATTCGCCTTGTGTGCGAAGTACACGCGCCCGGCGAGATGGTGGCGGCGGTGCACGGCACGGAAGCGCGCGGCGTTCTCGGCGATGACCTCGGGGAGCAGCACGTTGAGCGGAGACCCCAGCGCGTCGACGAGCGAGTGCAGAAACGGTCCGGCCCCCAGCAGCGAGGCGAGCGGCGGATCCACCCGCGGCCTGAGATACAAGGGCGCGTCCATGTGAGGCCCCTCCCCTGTTCGGCCGACCGTCGCCGCGACAACCGTTCGGGAATAGTCGTTTCCACCTACACGCGCCGCTAAGCCTCACCTGCCGTGGCTGGAACGGCGCCATCGAGCTGTCCTGCCGTAACGACCGGTGCACCGGACTCGCGGCCGGGCTGCTTCAGGCGGTCACCGAAGACGCCCCCTACGGCCGCTCCTGGCTGCTCACCTTGGGTCCGGTCGACCCGCGCCATGTCCTTCCTGCCGGCGGCAGGGCTGGACCCAGGTCACCCACCCCTCCCCCGGCGGAAAGGGCATCGCCGTCTTCCTCGCCCCGCGGCATCCGGCACTCGCCGACGCGCCCGTGCCGCCGTGACAGGAGATCCACTCAGGCTTTCAGGAAAACGACGGGGAGGCCGGGGTCACATTGCGGGAGAGGGCAAGATCACAGCCAAGTTCTGTGCATCTCCCTAGTCCCGGTGACCTAGCATCCGAGCATGACGGTCCTGTCCGACGACGGCCTTGAACTGGCCGGCGAATTCCCTGATGTTCCCCACGAGCAGTGGCAGCGCCTTGTGGCGGGTGTCCTGCGCAAGTCGGGCAAGGACGTCGAGGGCTCAGAAGCCGAGCACGCCCTGTCCACGAAGCTGGAGGACGGGTTGCGCACCCGGCCCCTCTACTCCGCGCGCGACGCCGCGCCCGAGCCCGGCTTCCCCGGGTTCGCGCCTTTCGTCCGCGGCGGGCGGGCCGAGGGGAACACGGTCGGCGGCTGGGACATCCGGCAGCGGCACACGGCGGCCGACAGCGGCGCGGTGCTCGCGGATCTGGAGAACGGCGTCACCTCCCTCTGGTTGACCCTCGGGGAGGGCGGCATCCCCGTGCCGGCGCTCGGCGAGGTCCTCGACGGCGTCTATCTCGACCTGGCACCCGTCGTCCTGGACGCGGGACCGGACGTCGAGCCCGCCGCACGGGCGTTGCTGCGGCTCTACGAGGAGCATGGCGTCGCCAAGGACGCGGCGCGCGGCAATCTGGGCGCGGATCCGCTCGGCCACGAGGCGCGTACCGGGCAGCGGTCCGACTTCGCGGCGGCGGCCGATCTGGCGCGGCTGTGTGCGGAGCAGTACCCCGGACTGCGGGCACTGACCGTGGACGCGCTGCCGTACCACGAGGCCGGTGGCTCGGCCGCCCAGGAGCTGGGCTGCTCGCTGGCCACCGCGGTGGCGTACCTGCGGGAGCTGACGGATACCGGACTGAGCGTCGAACAGGCTTGTGCGCAGCTCGAGTTCCGGTACGCGGCGACCGCCGACCAGTTCCTCACGATCGCCAAGCTGCGGGCCGCGCGCCGCCTGTGGGCGAAGGTGGCCGAGGTCTGCGGAGCCCCGCGCGCGGGCGCGCAGCTCCAGCACGTGGTGACCTCGTCGGTGATGCTGACGCGCCGCGACCCGTGGGTGAACATGCTGCGCACGACGATCGCCACGCTGGCCGCCGGGGTCGGCGGGGCCGACTCGGTCACCGTCCTGCCCTTCGACCACGCGCTCGGCATGCCGGACGCGTTCGCGCGGCGCATCGCCCGCAACACTTCGACGATCCTCGTCGAGGAGTCGCATCTGTCCCGGGTGATCGACCCCGCGGGCGGTTCCTGGTACGTGGAGCGGCTCACCGACGAACTGGCGCACGCGGGCTGGGAGCACTTCCGGTCCATCGAGCGGGCCGGCGGGCAGGCGGCCGCCCTGCGTTCGGGGCACCTCGGGCAGGAGCTGGCCGCCACCTGGCAGGCGCGCACCGACAAGCTGGCCAAGCGCCGCGAACCCATCACCGGCGTCAGCGAGTTCCCGCACCTCGCGGAGAAACCGGTCGTCCGCGAGAGCGCACCCGAGCCCCCGGCAGGTGGCCTGCCGCGTGTACGCCGCGACGAGGCGTACGAGGCGCTGAGGGCCCGTTCCGACGCCCACCTCGCCGCGACCGGCTCCCGGCCCCGGATCTTCCTCGCCGCGATCGGCCCGGCCGCCGCCCACACGGCACGGCTCACCTTCGCCTCGAACCTCTTCCAGGCCGGCGGCATCGAACCGGTCACCGACGGCACCTTCACGGACAGCGGAGCCACTGAGGTCTGCCTGTGCTCCAGCGACGCCCTGTACGAGGAGCAGGCGCCGCTGGTGGCGGCGGAGCTGAAGTCGTCGGGCGCGTCGCACGTGTTCCTCGCCGGGCGCCCCGGGCAGTACCCCGGTGTCGACGCGTACATCTTCGCCGGCTGCGATGCCGTGGCCGTGCTGTCCTCCACCCTCGACCGTATGGGAGTGTCGTGATGGGAATCCCGGACTTCTCCAGGATCGAGCTGGGGACCCCGGCCCGCGACGGCGGTGACGGCGAGTGGCACACGGCGTTCAAGAAGGCGGCCGGCGGGGACGACCTGCTCTGGAGGACCCCCGAGGGCATCCCGGTCAAGCCGCTCTACACCGGCCGCGACCTGGAGGGCCTGGACTTCCTGGGCACCTATCCGGGCGTCGCGCCGTACCTGCGCGGCCCGTACCCGACGATGTACGTCAACCAGCCGTGGACGATCCGCCAGTACGCGGGCTTCTCCACCGCCGAGGAGTCCAACGCCTTCTACCGGCGCAACCTGGCAGCCGGCCAGAAGGGCCTGTCGGTCGCCTTCGACCTGCCCACGCACCGCGGCTACGACAGCGACCACCCGCGGGTGACCGGTGACGTCGGCATGGCGGGCGTGGCCATCGACTCCATCTACGACATGCGTCAGCTCTTCGACGGCATCCCGCTGGACAGGATGACGGTGTCGATGACCATGAACGGCGCCGTGCTGCCCATCCTCGCCCTGTACATCGTGGCGGCGGAGGAACAGGGCGTGCCGCCAGAGAAGCTGGCCGGGACCATTCAGAACGACATCCTCAAGGAGTTCATGGTCCGCAACACCTACATCTATCCGCCGAAGCCGTCGATGCGGATCATCTCCGACATCTTCGCGTACACCTCTCAGCGGATGCCCCGCTACAACTCCATCTCCATCTCCGGTTACCACATACAGGAAGCGGGCGCCACGGCCGACCTGGAGCTGGCGTACACCCTCGCCGACGGCGTGGAGTACATCCGGGCGGGCCGGGACGCGGGCCTGGACGTGGACGCGTTCGCGCCGCGGCTGTCGTTCTTCTGGGCGATCGGCATGAACTTCTTCATGGAGATCGCCAAGCTGCGGGCGGCGCGGCTGCTGTGGGCCAAGCTGGTCAGGCAGTTCGACCCGCAGAACGCCAAGTCCCTTTCGCTGCGGACCCATTCGCAGACCTCGGGCTGGTCACTGACCGCGCAGGACGTCTTCAACAACGTCATGCGCACCTGTGTGGAGGCGATGGCGGCGACCCAGGGCCACACCCAGTCGCTGCACACCAACGCCCTCGACGAGGCCCTCGCGCTGCCCACCGACTTCTCGGCCCGCATTGCCCGCAACACCCAGTTGCTGATCCAGCAGGAGTCCGGCACCACCCGGGTCATCGACCCGTGGGGCGGCAGCGCCTACGTGGAGAAGCTGACCTACGATCTCGCCCGCCGGTCCTGGCAGCACATCCAGGAGGTCGAGCAGGCGGGCGGCATGGCGCAGGCCATCGACGCGGGCATCCCGAAGCTGCGTGTCGAGGAGGCCGCGGCCCGCACCCAGGCCCGGATCGACTCCGGGCGCCAGCCGGTCATCGGCGTCAACAAGTACCGCGTCGACAGCGACGAGCAGATCGAGGTCCTCAAGGTCGACAACTCCTCCGTACGCGCCCAGCAGATCGCCAAGCTGCGGCGGCTGCGCGAGGAGCGCGACGAGGCCGTGTGCCAGGGGGCGCTGGACGCGCTCACGCGGGCCGCCGCGGGCGACGGCAACCTGCTGGAGCTGGCCGTGCACGCGGCCCGTGCCAAGGCGACCGTCGGAGAGATCTCCGACGCCCTGGAGAAGGTGTACGGCCGGCACTCGGGGCAGATCCGTACGATCTCCGGTGTGTACCGCAACGAAGCCGGCGAGTCCCCGTCCGTGGACCGCACGCGCACCCTGGTGTCCTCCTTCGAGGAGGCCGAGGGCCGCCGTCCGCGCATCCTGGTCGCCAAGATGGGCCAGGACGGCCACGACCGCGGCCAGAAGGTGATCGCCACCGCCTTCGCCGACCTCGGCTTCGACGTGGACGTCGGTCCGCTGTTCCAGACCCCGGCCGAGGTGGCCCGCCAGGCCGTCGAGGCGGACGTGCACATCGTCGGCGTCTCCTCGCTGGCCGCCGGTCATCTCACACTCGTACCGGCGCTGCGCGAGCAGCTCGCCGAGGAAGGGCGCGAGGACATCGTGATCGTGGTCGGCGGGGTGATTCCGCCGCAGGACGTGCCCACGCTGCTGGAGATGGGCGCGACGGCCGTCTTCCCGCCCGGGACGGTGATCCCGGACGCCGCGTACGACCTGGTGAAACGGTTGTCGGCCGACCTCGGGCACGACCTCTGACGACCATGGCCATCCACCTCGACACCTATGTGAAGGGCGTTCTCGACGGGAAGCGCGCCATCGTCGCGCGGGCCATCACACTCGTCGAGTCCACCCGCCCCCAGCACCGGGTGCTGGCCCAGGAACTGCTGACCGAGCTGCTCCCGCACAGCGGCCGGGCCCGGCGGATCGGCGTCAGCGGGGTGCCCGGCGTGGGCAAGTCGACGTTCATCGACGCGTTCGGCACCATGCTGACCTCGCTCGGGCACCGGGTGGCCGTGCTCGCCGTGGACCCGTCCTCCAGCCGTACGGGCGGCTCCATCCTCGGCGACAAGACACGCATGGAGCGGCTGGCCGTGGACCCGGCGGCCTTCGTCCGCCCCTCCCCCAGCGCGGGCACGCTGGGCGGGGTCGCGAAGGCGACCCGGGAGTCGATCGTGGTGATGGAGGCGGCCGGCTACGACGTGATCCTGGTGGAGACGGTCGGCGTCGGCCAGTCCGAGACCGCGGTCGCGAACATGGTCGACTCCTTCCTGCTGCTCACCCTGGCCCGCACCGGCGACCAGTTGCAGGGCATCAAGAAGGGCGTCCTGGAACTGGCCGACGTGATCGCCGTCAACAAGGCGGACGGCCCGCACGAACGCGACGCCCTCGCCGCCGCACGGGAGTTGGCGGGCGCGCTGCGGCTGATGCACGGCAAGGACGCGGTCTGGACCCCGCCCGTGCTGAGTTGCAGCGCCCGGGAGTCGAGCGGCCTGGATGTGGTCTGGGAACGCCTGGAGAAGCACCGCACCCTGCTGGACTCGACCGGACGTCTCGCCGCCAAGCGCCGTGAACAGCAGGTCGACTGGACCTGGAACATGGTCCGCGACGAACTCCTCAGCCGTCTGCACGCCGACCCGGCGGTACGGGCTCTCGCGCCTGCCCTCGAACAGCGGGTCAGAGACGGCGAGTTGACGCCTACGCTGGCCGCTGAGCGCATCCTTGGAGCGCTCGGGAGCCCTGGGACGGAAACAGCCTGAGCACCCGGATTTCGGGAGCGGTATCCGTGTCCGGTCGAGATCAAGGGCGGACAGAACCCTCCTGGTCGGGCTGTTCCCGGGTGGTGGCGGCCCAGGAGGCGAGCAGGCACAGGGCGTCGTGCTCGGGTGTGCCGGATTCGGCGCTGTAGGCGGTCAGGGTCAAGCCGGGGTGCGCCGGCATTTCCATGGCGTCGAAGTCGAGGGTGATCTCGCCGACGGCCGGGTGGCGGAAGGACTTGCGGCCGGTGTGGTGCAGGCGCACGTTGTGCTTGGCCCAGGCGGCGCGGAACTCGTCGCTGCGTGTGACCAGTTCGCCGATCAGACCGGTCAGCTCCGCATCCCCCGGGGCGCGGCCGGCTTCGGTGCGCAGCAGGGACACGGTGGTGTTGACCGAGGCGGCCCAGTCGGGGAAGAAGCTGCGGCTGGTGGAGTCGAGGAACTGGAAGCGGGCGATGTTCACCGGGCGGGAGGCCGCGGTGGTGAACAGGGGGCGTGGAGGGCGCGCCCGAGCGGGTTGACGGCGAGGATGTCCAGGCGGCCGTTGCGGATGAAGGCCGGTGAGCCGGTCATGGAGTCAAGGACGCGCCTGAGACTGGCCGGGACGGGCTCCTTGGACCTGCGGGCGGCCCGGCGCGGTGGGCGCCGGCGCTGGGCGGCGGCGCTGGGCGGCGGCGCTGGGCGGCGGCGCTGGGCGGCGGCGCTGGGCGGCGGCGCTGGGCGGCGGCGCTGGGCGGCGGCGCTGGGCGGCGGCGCTGGGCGGCGGCGCTGGGCGGCGGCCAGATCGTGCAGGTGGGCCCGTTCGGCCTCGTCCAGTCGCAGGGCCCGGCACACGGCGTCGAGGACCTCCTCGGAGGCACCGGCGAGCCGTCCGCGCTCCAGGCGGACGTAGTAGTCGATGCTGACACCGGCCAGCAGGGCGACCTCCTCGCGGCGCAGTCCGGGCACCCATGCGGCTTCCGCCGCCGAAAGCGGGCAGGCCGGCCTGCTGCGGGGTGATCTTCGCGCGTCGGGTGGCGAGGAACTCACGGATCTCGTGGGCGGTGTCCATGCCACCCAGGCTAAGCGGGGTGCAGCAGAGCTGGGGGTTCTGTCAGTACCTGTCACGGCAGTACCTTCCCCAGGCCTGTGAGCTGCGGTTTCCTCAATGGTGACAGCGGATGCGGTCCAAGCCGCGGGTCGTGGGAACCCGCCCGGTCGGCGTGCGTCACGCAGCTGAAGATGACCGCCGACGAGGGGACCGCCTGACAGCCCCTGTCGCCCCCGTTTGATCAAGGAAAGCAGCCGTGGAACACATCACCTCCACCCCCACCGCCAAGGCTCCGGCCGAGCGCTTCACCGGCGACGTCTACCTCAACGCGATCGAGACGCCCTCCGAGCCCGCCCGCCTGGCCGCCGCCCTGGTGCGCTTCACCCCCGGCGCCCGCACCAACTGGCACGCCCACGCCAAGGGCCAGACCCTCTACGTCACCGACGGCGTCGGTCTGGTCGGCACCCGCGACGGCAACGTCGTGCGGGCCGGCGCCGGCCAGACGGTCAAGTGCCCGGCCGGTGAGGAGCACTGGCACGGCGCCACCGACACCACCCTCATGGCCCACATCGCCATGCTCGTCGGCGACGAGAGCGGCGACGGCACCACCTGGCTGGAACCCGTCACCGACGAGCAGTACGCCAAAGCCATGGTCACCGTCGCCCGCTGACCCTCTCACCCCCTTGGGCCGCCCTGGCAGGGCATCGGCCCCCGAGAAACAGAAAGGCCCTTCCGTCATGCGTGGAGCCGTCCTTTACGCTCCCGGAGACGTCCGCTTCGAGGAGCGCACCGACCCCGGCATCGAGAACCCGACCGACGCCGTCATCCGCACCGTCGCCACCTGCGTCTGCGGCTCGGACCTGTGGGACTACCGCGGCATCAACCCGGTCGAGCAGCCCGCCCCGTTCGGCCACGAGTACGTCGGCATCGAGGAAGTCGGCGGCGACGTGAAGAACGTCGAGGTCGGCCAGTTCGTCGTCGGCTCGTTCTTCGCCTCCGACAACACCTGCCCGAACTGCAGGAACGGGTACCAGACCAACTGCCTGCACCGGGAGTTCGTCGGCGCAGGCGGCTGCCAGGCCGAGAGGATACGCATCCCCCCGCTGGCCGACGGAACCCTCGTCGCCACGCTCGAGGTGCCCGACGAGACGTACGTGCCGAGCCTGCTCGCCTGCTCCGACGTGATGGGCACCGGCTGGTACGCGGCCAGGGCCGCCGAGGTGGGGCCCGGTGACACCGTCGCCGTGGTCGGTGACGGCGCGGTCGGCCTGTGCGCCGTGATCGCCGCGAGGGAACTGGGCGCCGAGCGGATCATCGCCATGTCCCGGCACGAGCCCCGTCAGAGGCTGGCCCGTGAGTTCGGCGCGACCGACATCGTCGCCGAGCGCGGCGAGGAGGGCGTGGCCCGGATCAAGGAGATGACCGGCGGGATCGGCACCGACCGCGTACTGGAGTGCGTGGGCAACGAGCAGTCGATGCAGCAGGCCCTCAACTCCACCCGGCCCGGCGGTAACGTCGGCTTCGTCGGCGTGCCCCACGGCGTCTCCCTCGACGGCGCGCAGCTCTTCTACTCCCAGGTCGGCGTGCGCGGCGGCCCCGCCCCGGTGCGCGCGTACCTGCCCGACCTGATCGACCGCGTCCTCACCGGCCGGATCGACCCGGGCAAGGTCTTCGACCTGAAGCTGCCCCTGTCCGAAGTGGCCGAAGGCTACAAGGCCATGGACGAACGCCGCGCCATCAAAACCCTGCTCATGCCCTGACCTGCCCGGTCACAACCCGGCCCCTGCTGCTGCGGCTGCTCAATCAGCAAGTCGGCAAGTAGACTGAGGTTGTGTGAGCAGACCCGCAGGGTGTCGTCAGAAGGGCCCTGTCAGGTGATCCGCCCCAGACTCCAGACCGCCTCGGGCCGTCCAGACAGCGGAAGCGCGAAGAAAACAGCGGCCCCGTTCACAGCTTCAAGCACCAACGCGCTGTCCGCCGCGCGGTCCAAGAAGGAATTGACGATGCACACGTGGAAGAACCACCGCCCCTTACGCGCGGGGTTCCACTGGCAGCCCACTTGGAGTCTGTCTCCGTACAGCGTCCACGCCCCGAGCCCGTACTCGAGAAGCTTGGCGGAGACAGAAACGGGGTTCGCCGATCACGCCGATCCGGGATTCGAAGAGAACGTCGCGCTGCTGGGCCGTGACGGCCGCCGGCCTGTCGAGCACCTGGACATCCTCCTCAGCCCTGACCGCCTTCACCGGCCGTCCCCCTTGACGCTCAGCCTGCCCACGGGGGAACTCCTGGCGAGCGCTCAACCCGACTGGCGGGCACCCCAACTGCACGGCTGCGCTCTGCACACCGGCGAACTCTCCGTCGGAGAAACCTCCGAGGGCCGCCGCATCACGTGGACGCCGGCCACCCTCCTCCTCATCGAGGACATCCCCCGTACGTCGCTCGATTCGCTGCCCGCGGACTCCTTCAGCGTCGTCCGCTCCGACGACAGCGACCCTGCGGACGCGCTGCGCCGGCAGGCGTTCGCCCTCCTCGGCACCCGGTATCACAGTGACATTCCCCCCGCGCCCGATGACGCCTTTCCCTCCGAACCGGGATGGGAGAACTCCAGGGGATACGAGCAGGTGGCGACCGACTACCCGGGACTCTCCAGCGCCGCTGAGGTCTTCATGGACGAACAGCGGTCAACCCTGATCGTTCGTCGTTTCGGATACGACGGCCGGGGCACCGAGTACGCCCTCTCCCTCACCCGCGAGCGCGCCGACCTGGTCGACCGCATGGTTGAGGAGTACGGGCACTCCCTCACCGCCTACGCGAGCGTCGGCGCCGGTCAGGACGCGGCACGAGCGCTCAAGTCCACCTCCTGGACTCCGGCGGCCCTGCGGCTACTGCTCCCCGTCCTGCATGTCGAGGACGCCGACGACGCCGCTCACCTGACCGTGCGCTCCGCCGAGGAGTGGCTCCGGGACGGCTGGGATCTGCGGACGCCGAACAACGCTCATGCGTTGCTCCAGAACGCCGATCCTCGTCAGAGCTGGCGGGCTTCGGAGGCGGCGGCGCTCGCCGCGGCGGGAATCTCGGCCGACCGGGCCCACGAGCTGCGGTCGGCGGGCTGCCGCTCGGTGGAGACGGCTGTCGGCGCTCATGCACGTCGCCCGACTGCCGCGGCAAGGCAGGCACGGGAGTTGGTGGAGTCTTCACAGACTCCGGTGCCGGATGAGATCAGCACGCAACTCGCCCAGGCACAGGAACACCATGCGCGTGAGGTCGAGACGTGGCGCCGTGATCACCGGCGAAGCTGCGGTCCCGAGGGCTGGGGGGTGTGGGCAAGCCTGACACACCACACCTTCAGCCTGAGAGACGGCTCCGTACGCTCGCTCTGGGACGTCACGAACGGATGGTGGGCCATCAGCGACGAAGGCGAGGAAGGGCAGAGCTGCTGCCTCTTCACCGACGAACACGGGGCAAGGGATTCCTGGCAGTCGACGCTCTCGGCTCTTCAGGAGTACGAGCAGGAGCTGCTCCAGGAGCACCACGGGGTGCAACGGCTCGGACCATCCGACGTGAGCGGGAACGAAGTCAGCTAACGGCGTCATCGGGTCCGATGGGACGCTGAGTAGGGTGGTCGCCATGACCAGGACAGGGGAGCAAAGTTCAGAGCTCGATCCTGCGGACAGTGGCGTGGAGGACGCAGCACTGCTCATCCTGGAGTGGCTCGGCGAGCGAGGCGTGGGGGCCATGATCCGCGTCGATGCGGAGCGTTGGCGAGAAGGCCGGCCAGCGTGGACCTTTGCTGCCAGCGGTGGCCCGTTGACGAGTGGCTTGAGAACCGACGGCACCTCGGTCGCCGAATGCATGGACAGGGCCTTGCTTCGACTGCGTGAGGCCGGGCTGGCCGTACCGTTCTGAGTGCGAGCTTCGTAGCTGCCTGGAACTACGCGAACGCGATCGCTGATACGAGGAGTCCGGGGACGTGAGCCCGGCCTCTGCCTGATCCTCTGCTCCGACGGAAGGGGGCACTGGACCAGCACCAAGGACCCGCCCGAGACGGGCGGACCGGTGGAACTGGCTGATCGTCGCGGCCCACACTCAGCTCCGTCTCGCCCGGCCGCTGGTCGCGGACATCCGCCGCCCCTGGGAGAAGCCGACCGAGTCCGGCCGGCTCACCCTCGGACGGGTCCGCCGGGGGTTCAAGAACCTCCGGCCGAACTTGCCCTGTTCGGCAAAACTAGCTCAGGCCGGGCGGAGTTGACCGATGGTCTGCTCAGTCGACCACACGGCGCTGGCCAGGTAGCGGAAGTTGATGAGGGCGGCCAGATATCCGTCGCCCTCGGGCAGCCGGGGGCCGGCGGTGGCGTCGCGGACGACGACGACCTCGAATCCCTGCTCGAGCAGCTCCCGGAGGTGCCCCTCGGTGCACAGGTTGGCCGCCATCCCGGCAAGGATCACCTGCGAGATACCGCGCTTGCGCAGTTGGAGGACGAGGTCGTTCGACTCCGGCCCCACGATCTTGTGCGGGGAAGCGATGACGGTCTTCCCATCCAGGATGTACTCCTTGTACTCCGGCAGGAAGTCCGCGCCGGAGTCGGTGAAGCCGTCGAGGGTGAGCGGACCGGTACGGCTGAACATGCCGACGCCGTGCATGAACTGCTCGATCGGATCGTTGAACTGCCACTGCTCGTCGCTGGGATAGAAGTAGTGCGGCGACACGGCGACCGTGATGCCCGCCTCCTTCGCGGAGGCGAGAAGCCGGCCGATGTGGCCGACGGTGCCGTTCTCCGTGATGCTGTCGCCGAAGACGGACCAGGTAGCGCCCTTCGGGCTCAGGAAGTCGATCTGTGGGTCGGTGATGACCAGCGCCGCACGCGCGAGGTCAAGTGTGAACCCGCTTCCAGGAAGTGCGGGGTCGGCAGGCTCGGCGTAGATGCTGCTGTCGGACATGAGAGGGGGTGCTCCTCACGAGGGGGGTAGCTGACGACTCGATAATAAGTGACCAGTCGTCTTTTTATAAAGTCAGAGCACCGCCATCTCCGGCCCACCAGCCGTCCGTTACTTCACCGAAGGAGCCGGCACCCCGAGGAGACGCGGCAAGGCCACAGTCGCGAACCTGTCGTACGCGTCGCGTCGCTGCCCGATGCGCCCTTGCATGACGGCCCCCTCCCACGCCTCGACGATGACGAAGGCTAGTTCCTCCGGAGACGCGTCACCGGGGAGGTCACCATCGGCCTGGGCCTCGCGGAGGCACGCGGCGATCAAGCCGGTCCACCGGTCCATGATGTGGTCCAGCTTCTCCCTGACCTCCGCGCTGTGGTCGGCCAGTTCGAGAGACATGTTGCCGACGAGGCAGCCCAACGCGAAGTCGCGCCGCGCGTTCTGGTCCGTCATGGCCAGGAAGAACGCGGTGACACGGTCGACCGGAGGCCGGGACGCGTCTCGCAGATGGAAGCCGAAGCCCCGGTCGATGGACGCCCAGTAGTGCTCGAGCACCGCGACCGCGAAGTCTTCCTTGCTGGCGAAGTAGCTGTAGAACGATCCCTTCGGAACACCGGCACTGTCGGTGATCTCCTTGATGCCGCACCCGTTGAAGCCGTTCGTGTGGATGAGCTCGAGCCCCGCGGCAAGGAGGCGTTCACGGACGTGCGGATTGGCTGGTCGCGGCATCCTTCGACAATAACCGAACGGTCAGCTGTCGCAGCCTGTCGCACTCGGCCGCCCTTCGGGCAGATGTTCCTCGGCCCACTTCCCGAGCTCCAGCAGGGCGGGCTCCAGCGCGGCCCCGGATTCCGTCAGCCGGTACGAGACGCGCAGCGGCGGCCCCTCTTCGACCTCACGCACCACGAGTCCCGCGGCGCCGAGCTCGGCCAGCCGGTCGGAGAGCATGCGCTCGCTGATGCCGGGGACGGCCCGCCGCAGGTCGGCGAAATGCGCGGGCTGCTCGACCAGGACGGCCACGATCGGGCCGGTCCAGCGCTTCCCGAGCAACTGGAAGACACGGGTGATGCCCGCACCCACCCGCTTGCACGCACCCGCGTCATGGCTCCGCTCGACCGTCATACCCCCAGGATACTGGGCCGTCGCAAGGAGGTGAAAAAAAGTAAGTTCCTATGCTAACTATAGTCGCATACGAAAACTTGGCAGGTTGAGCGGCTGTCGACCCGGCTGCCCGCCACTGCCGCTGATTGGAGTTCCTCGTGGCCACACTGCTGCACATCGATTCGTCCGTGTTCCCCGCGCCCGCCTCCGCCTCCCGTGCGGTGACGAGCGCCTTCCGCGAGGCCTGGCAGGAGCAGCACCCGGAGGGCACGGTGATCTACCGCGACCTCTCCACCAGCTCCGTGCCGCACATCACGGCCGACGCCCACAGCGCCGGGTTCGTCGAACCCGCCGCTCACACCCCCGAGCAGGCCGCCGCCTTCGCCGAGCGTCTGCGGCTGATCGAGGAGTTGGAGCGCGCGGACGCGGTACTGATCGGCGCACCGATGTACAACTACGCGATCCCCTCGACCCTCAAGGCCTGGCTGGACAACGTCATCCTCTTCGGCCGCACCGCGGGCGAGAGCCCCTCCGCCCAGGGCACGCCGGTCACCATCGTGGCCAGTCGCGGCGGTTCCTACGCTCCGGGTACGCCGAAGGAGTCGTACGAGTACGTACAGAACTACCTGACGGCAGTCCTCTCCGACATGCTCGGGCTCGACCTGGAGTTCATCGTGCCGGAGCTCACGATGGCCCCGCACAACCCGGCCATGGCCGAACTGGTCCCGCTGTTCGAGTCGTCCCGCGAGCGCGCGCTGCAGGACGCGGCCACCAGGGCGAAGAGCCTCGCCGAACGCTTCGCCGCATGACAGCGGTCCGACCCAGGAGTTCGGCCAACTCCGGCTGACGGGCAGGCCGGGCCGCCTGACGGCACCCGGCCTTCCTCACGAGCTCTTCAGCAGCACGAGGCGGCAGGGAAAGGGATGCCCAGGGGAAAGGGATGCCCGTCCCCCGCACACCCTCAACCGCTGTCACCCGGCGACTCGTTGCCGTCGCCGGGCATCGAGATCGCATGTGCGTCCATGAGCTTGTCCACGGCCGCCGCGACCACCTCCGGGCTGGAGACCATCGTCAGGTGCCGGGCGTCCGGGATGAGCGTCGGAGGGGGTGCGCCGATGCGTCGGGCCGTCTGGTACGGCGTCTGCCGGGTGAACACGTCATCCTGTGCCCCGAACACCACTGCCTTGGGCAGGTCGAGCCCGGCGAGCCGCGCCACCCGGCCGGCGGGCAGACCCGGCACACCTTCGGCCAGCATGCTCCACAGAGCGCCCTCCGCGCCCGGCACCCGGAGCGGGCGTCGCCATTGATCCAGACCGGCGGCGTCCAGCGGCGGGCAGGCAGGCCCGCACTGCGCGTCGTACAGGCCGCGGATCACGGCGTCGATGCCGAGCCCGAGGCGCAGCAGGCTGGTGCGGTAGGGGTCGATCAGCACGTACTTGAAGGCCCGCGGCGGACCGGCGCCCGTGTCGAGGGCGTCGCCGTCGAGCAGCATCACGCCCCCCGTCCGGCCAGGAGCGCGCAGCGCGGCCTCGGCAACCACGGCGGCTCCGCTGGAGTGCCCTACCAGCAGCGGCCGCTCGCCGGGGTCGCCGAGGTGCATGGCGTCGAGGAATCCCAGCAACTGCCGGGTGAAATGGTCGACGGTGTACGGGCCGCGGCGTTCGCTGTATCCGTCGCCGGTCAGGTCGAGCGCGTACACCCGGTGATTGCGGGCGAGCGACGGGGCCAGGCGCGACCAGGTGTCCACGGACTCGAAGGCACCGTGCACCAGGACGACCGGTGAGCCCGCCGCGCCCCAGGTCTGGTAGCGCGTCCGGACGTCTGCGGCCTGCACGTACCTGAGTCCCGTTGGAGGCGCGGCGCGCCCGGCGGTGAAGCCGTTGTAGGCGAACGAGGCCGCTGTGACGGCCATCAGCACGACGGCAGAGCCCAGCGCGACGCGCCGCGACCACCGCCGCAGCCGTGAACGGCGCGGCCGGGGCGCGTGATCGGCGGGGGGCGCCGGCGCGGTGGCCGGAAGGGCGTCGCCTCTGTGGAGATCAGCTGTCACACGCCACAGGATTGTCCACCGGCACGACCGTGGTCGTCCTGCGGAAGGAGTCATTGTGGCTACTGCGCCGGTTGTAGGGCGCTCGGTCGGCACGCCGCGCGACTGCCCGGCCGGTCGATACGCCGGCCGGGCCGTTCACACGGCCGCCGGGGCGGCCTGCTCGGTCTACCGGTAGAAGACGGCCACGCCTCCATGGTGTGAGCAGGCGCCCTGATGGTGGGCGGCGTAGGAGTAGGTGCCGTCGTTGCACATAGCGGTGGCGCCGTTTCCGGCGCTGCTGGACCCGCCCGAGGAGCCCGAGCCGCCGCTCCCCGACGAGCCGCCGGACGAACCGCCGCTGCTTCCCGAACCTGCCGCGGCTCTTGCGGTGACGGTCACCTTCACCTTGACGGTCTCCGTCGCCGTCGCAGTCACCGTCGGTGCCGGCGACGGGGCCGCGGTCTCCGTGGCGGTGGCTGTCGCGGTGACGGTGGCCGTCGGAAGCACCTTCGCGGCGACCGGCTTCGCCGTGTCACTGTCCTGCCCGCCGGCGCCCGCGCCCATCCCGATGAAGAAGGCGAGGCCCATCGCGGGCAGTACGTAGCGCTTCCGTGCCCACTTGGGGGCGGGCCGGGCAGCAGGGTACGGCGGAATGGTGTACGGATTGGTCATAGGTCCCCCAGAACGCGTTGGCAGCGCAGGCCGTGGCGTCGGCCGTGTCATGTGGCGTGCTGCTCGGTGTGGCGGTTGCCCGTTCGTCACGTCGGCTGTGAGCCGCCGGGGCTCCGCCGCCACAACGCAGCGAGGTCAGATCATGCCACAAGTGCATCACGGAATATGCACACTTCATTCACATGCTCCATGTGGCTGCCGCAACGGCTCACGTCCGAGTTGGAACGGCAGCGCGCTTTGCGTGCCGTCCAGATGGAGCGCTGACTCCAGGGGCGGTTTGAACACGCTCCAGGCGTAGGCCTGGCCGATGGACAGGTGGACCGACAGAGCGGCGGGCGGAATCAGCCAGCGGCTCCATCCCGGGGGAGCAACAGGAGCACTCATGATCCCGGACGGTACGAATCCCGTGCCTTGTTGATCACCATCCGGTCGACCGTGTGCGGTAAGCGGCATTCCTCGTGCGACGAACGGTCGTACTCTCAGGCTCCCCGGCCGGGGCCGCCGCCCCTCAGCTCGGGGAGCCGGGTCCTGGCGGGATGTGAACGGTCATGATCAGGTGGCAGGTGCCGGTGCCCGAGCCGCGGTAGGTGTGGGTGGTGTCGCCATCGAAGGTGGCGGTCTGTCCGGCTTCGACGGTGTGCTCGGTGCCGTCGACGACCAGTGTCATCCGGCCGGACGTGACGCTGACCGTTTCCACGACGCCGGCCTGGTGCGGGTGGCTGGGGTACTCCTCGCCGGGCTCCAGTTTCCAGCGCCAGACCTCGACCGGAGCCGGCCCCGAGGTGGTCAGCATGAGCCGGGCCTCGCCGCCCCGCTCCCCGGCCCACAGGGGCATGACGGCGTCGGCGGACATCACGCGGACGCGGCCTTCGGCCGGTCCCTCCATCAGCGCGGACACCGAGATGCCGAGGGTGTCGGCGAGGCGGACCAGGGTGGCGAAGTTCGGGTTTCCCTGGGCCTTCTCCAGCCCGACCAGGGCACCCTTGCTGACCTTGGCCCGGCGGCCCAGCTCGTCCAGCGACAGGCCCGCACGGGTGCGTGCGGCTCTGACGTTGTGCGCGAGCGTGCGCAGGGCTGCTTCGGCCTCGGGCACCTGATCACCATCCTGACGAGTGGAGCACTTCAATGAACCGTCCGGTCATTTGGTTGACAGGAGGCGGTCGTTTCATTGTACGGTCGGGTCGTTCCAATGTGAAAGTTAGGGAAGTGCCGTGTTCGCTCTGCTGCTGGCCCTGGGCAGCTCTCTCGCCTACGGATGCGCCGATTTCCTCGGTGGCCTCGGCGCCCGCAAGGCGCATGTGCTGCGCACCGTGCTGGTCGCAGCCCCGGCCAGTCTCGCCGTAGAACTGCTGCTGTGGCCCGTCCTGGGCGCCTCGTTCACCTGGGCAGGCGTCGGGTGGGGCGCGGCCTCCGGGGTCGCGTCGGCCGCCGCGTTCGCCCTGCTGTACAAGACCCTCGCGATCGGCCCGATGAACGTGCTCTCGCCGCTGACGGCGCTGGTGTCCGCCGCACTGCCGGTCACGGTCGGGCTGCTCCAGGGCGAGCGCCTTGGTGTGGCGGGCCTCGTGGGTCTGCCGCTGGCGCTGGTGGCCGTGGTCATGGTGAGCGCCGGGCACGGGGCACGCTCGTCACGTCCGTCGCGGACGGCTCTGCTGCTGGCCTTCGGGGCGGGCGCCGCCATCGCCCTTCAGCTCGTCTTCCTGCACCAGACGCCCTCCGACAGCGGCGTGGCCCCACTGATCATCGGCAGAGCGGTCTCCTCGGCCGTCACCCTGGCCGCGGCCGCGGTGATGCGCCGCCGACTGGGCCCGGAGAGGCCCGCCTACGCGATCTCCGCGACCGCGGGCGTACTGGACTCGCTCGCCAACCTGCTGTTCCTGCTCGCCGCCCGCAGCGGCGACCTCACCGTCGTCGCGGTGATCACCGCCCTGTACCCGGCCGGCACGGTCCTGCTCGCCCGCGGCGTGCTCGCCGAACGCATCCACCGCGGCCAGCTCGTGGGCCTGGGCACCGCCGCCGTCGCGGTCGGCCTTCTCGCCCTCACCTGACCAACTGCCCTCCCCCTCAAGGAGAACCACATGTTCATCCAGCCCTGGGACGCCTCCCTGGACGACACCGAATGGCAGACCTGGATCGCCGACGGCCACGACTTCGGCCAGCTCAGCGTCAACGGCCTGCCCGGCCAGGCGCCCGTCGTCGTCCCCACCCACTTCACCACCGACAACGGCCGACTGCTGGTCCACCTCGCCCGGCCCAACCCGGTCTGGAAGGCCATCGAGCACGACCCGAACGTCACCTTCACCGTCATCGGCGACTACGCCTTCGTCCCCGGCCCCTGGCGCGCCAAGCCCGGCATCCCGCCCACCGACGGCGTCCCCACCAGCTACTACGCGGCCGTCCAGTTCACCTGCCGCGCCCGCATCGTCGACGACCCCGAGGCCAAGGCCGACCTGCTGCGCCGCCAGATGGCCCACTTCCAGCCCGACGGCGAACACGCCCCCATCGATGTCGACCAGCCGCCGTACGGGCGGATGCTGCCCGGCATCCGCGGGCTGCGCCTTGAGGTCACCGAGGTGCGGGCCAAGTTCAAGTACGACGACCACAAGCCCGTCGAGCACCGCACCGCCGTCGCCGGCCACCTCACCGAGCGCGGCCAGGGCCTGGACGTGCCCACGGCGCGCCAGCAGTTGCGCCGCCTGGACCATATCGGCCCCTGGAAGCCCTGACCCCCAGCGGCCGTACGCGCACAAGACAGGACCTCGCCCATGATCGCGTTCCGCATCAGCCCCGCCGTCGCCGAAGCCTTCCCGGACACCCTCATCGCCCTGGTCAGCGTCACCGGCCTGCGCGGCCGAGAACCCTGGCCCGACATCGCCACCGCCGTCGAGGACCTGGAGCAGCAACTCGCCCTCGGCATATGGCAGCCGGCCGACGGGAGCGACCCTCGTATCGAGGCATGGCACACCGCCTACCGCTCCTTCGGCACCAACCCGCGCCGTATGCGCCCCAGTGTCGACGCCCTCGGCCGGCGCATGACCAAGAAGGGCGCGCTGCCACGCATCAACCCGGCGGTCGACTGCTACAACTCGGTCTCCGTCCGGCACGGGCTGCCCGCCGGCGCCTTCGACCTCGGCCACGTCACCGGCGACGTCGACCTCCGATACGCCGACGGAAGCGAGGAGTTCACCCCGCTCGGCGAACCCGGAACCGTCGAGCACCCCGAGCCCGGCGAGATCATCTACGCCGACCCCGAAGGCGTCCTCACCCGCCATTGGAACCACCGCGACACCCACCGCTCCCGCGTCACCGAGGACTCCACCCACGTCGCCTTCGTCCTGGAAACCCTCCACGCCACCCGCGACGGCGACATCCTCAAGGTGGCGGCGGACGAACTCCAGGGGCTGCTCGTCCCGCACACCGAGCAGACCGCGGTGCACTACCTGAGCCCCGCCCGCCCCTACGCCGTGATTTAGGGGAGGGCCGGACTGCCCGGCCCTCCCCTGGTGCGGAGCGGGAGTTACTCGGTGACCTCGTGGTCGTGGCCATCGTGCAGGCCGCCCCCGCTGCCCGCCGAACCCTTGGTGTTCTGCGGCGTCACCGGCTTGCTCAGGATGCTGGTGTCCCAGGCGTACTGGCCCACCGCGTTGGCGATGACGTCGATGTTGACGTCGAACGCCTTCATGTTGATGTTCTTCAGGTTGTCGCAGGCCGCGTGGTAGCAGGCGTCGTACGCGACTCCGGCCTTACCGCCGTACACCTTTGCCTGCTCGGCGGTCTTGATGCCCTCCGCGCCGGTGAACGTGCCGCCCGAGGGGATGCCCACCTCGATGAACGGCCCGTAGTCGGAGCGGCCGGTGAAGTCGGTGCCCTCGTGCGGGATGCGCCTGCTGTCCAGGTAGTCGGTGATCTGCCGCTCGAGCTGCGCCGAGCCCTCCGGGCCGGGGCCGGCACCGACCTGGTCGGAGTCGTCGCCGTCGTAGACGAACTGGGCGTAGTTCGGCGAGGCGATCATGTCGAAGTTCAGGTACAGCTTGACCTTCGCACGGTCCGCCGCCGAAAGGCCGTCGACGTACGCCTCCGAGCCCAGCAGGCCGAACTCCTCGGCCGACCACCAGGCGAAACGTACCTTGTTCTTGACCTTCTCGTGGGCGAGGTTCAGGGCCACGTCGAGGATGCCGGCGGAGCCGGAGCCGTTGTCGTTGATGCCCGGCCCGGCCGCCACCGAGTCCAGGTGGGCGCCGAACATCACCACGTTGTCGGCGCTGCCGCTCTTGGTCTCGGCGATCACGTTGTAGGTGTGCCGGGTCTCCGCGAAGGTGCGGATCTCCAGGTTGACGGTCACCGCGCCGGCGGCGGCCTTCGCCGCGAGCGCCTCGCCGTCCGCCTGCGTGACGCCGCCCGCCGGGATCCTGGCGGCGGACGGGTCGCCCAGGGTGCCGTTGAGCGCGCCCTCGGTGTTGTTGTAGATGATCGCGCCGACCGCGCCCGCGCCGGCGGCGGCCCCCTGCTTCTCCGCGAAGGTGCAGCCGCCGCGCTTGATCAGTGCGATCTTGCCGGTGAACGTCCCGGAGGCGTAGTCCCCCGGCTCGCAGCCGGTGGTGTCGTCGATCGGCACCACCGCGACCGGGGCGGTGATACCGCCGACCGGGCTGCTGGCCGAGTACGTCATGGCGATCACCGGGACGTCCTGCTGCTGCGGCGACACCACCCGCAGGCTCTGCGCCAGCGTCTCGGCGAACGGGTAGTCGAACTCGTTCCGGGTCACCGAGTACCCGGCCTTCCGCAGCAGGCCTTCGACGTATTCGGCCGACTGCCGGTGCCCCTCCGACCCGGCCACCCGGGTGTTCCCGTTCTTGTCGGCGATCCGCTGGAACTTCTTCAGATGCTCGTAGGCATCCTCGGCGTTGCTCTTCTTGACGAGCTTCTTCGCGAGCTGGACAGCCTCCTTCGCAGGGTCGCTGTGAGCGGAGGCGGTGCCCGAGCCGATCAGCAGCAGCGGCGCTATGAGCCCTGCGGCGGATACGGCGGCTACCGTGGTACGGCGGTTCCGAGCGTTCAAGACGCTTCCTTCCGGCAGTCCATCAGAAATGGGCGTAATGGCCGAAAACAGGCCGAGGGACGTACGGCGGTACTCCGGGGCAGGCAGAAACGACCGGAGCGCACCGCTCCCCCCTGCCACCGGCAAGGAGAAAGGTATCTGCTCAGTAAACGCTTGGTAATGGGTTGACAAGAATCTCCGACGCCGATGCCGCCCGGCGGTGAACTGCCCGGCGGCATCGGTGCCGTTGTGCCGGCAGACCCTGGCTGGGTCAGTCGAAGTAGTCCGGCTGGCTCTGGACGTTCAGCTGGTCCAGGTGGATCTTCCGGGCCGGATCGGTGCGCCGGTCGTTCAACTTGAGCACGTCGAAGCCCTTGGCGATGTCGTTCGAGTAGATGTAGCCGTTGTAGTAGTACGCGGACCAGGAGCCGCCCACGGTCAGCCGGTCCGTGCTCAGCGGGCCGCGCTCGAAGTAGCCGATCTCCTTCGGCTGCGTCGAGTCGGTGAAGTCCCAGACCGAGACGCCGCCCTGATACCAGGCCTGGACCATGAGGTCGCGGCCCTTGACCGGGATCAGCGAGCCGTTGTGGGCGACGCAGTTCTCGGTGTCCGTCTGGTGGCGCGGGATCTTGAAGTAGCCGCGGAACACGAGCTTGCGCTGGTCGCCCTTGCCGACGATGTCGTAGATGCCGTCGGCTCCGCGGTTCGGGCCGATGGCCGCGTTGCAGGTCGCGGCGCCTCCGCCGCCGAGTTCGTCGGTGAAGACGACCTTCTTCGCGGTCTGGTTGAAGGTCGCCGAGTGCCAGAACGCGAAGTTGACGTTGTCCTGGACCTGGTCGATGACCTTCGGGTGCTCCGGGTCCTTGATGGACATCAGGATGCCGTCGCCCATGCAGGCACCGGCGGCCAGGTCCTTCGACGGCAGCACGGTGATGTCGTGGCAGCCGGTCGTCTTGGAGACACCCGGGTTGGTGGGCGCGCCGGGGTTTCCGCCACCGTCGGGGCCGTCACCCGGGAAGAGCACGGCGAAGTTGACGACCGCGGCCTTCTGGGGAGCGTCGCGCGGCACCTTGATGATCGAGATGCCGTCGTGCGGCGGTTGGCAGTCGGGGAACGACGGGCTCGGGGAGTACGAGGACACGTAGATGTAGACGTTACGGCCGTGCGGAACGAGGGAGTGCGTGTGCGAGCCGCAGTTGGTCTCGACGGCCGCGACGTACTTGGGGCTCTTCTTGTTGCTGATGTCGAAGATCTTCATGCCCTCCCACGACGACTTCTCGGTCGCGGGCTGCGACGTGCTCGAGCAGGAGTTGTCGCTGCGCGAGGAGTCGGTCGACAGGAACAGCAGGTTCCCGTAGACGGACACGTCGTTCTGCGATCCCGGGCAGAGCACCTGGGAGACCGTCTTGGGCGCCTTCGGGTTGCTGATGTCGAAGATGCGGAAGCCGTCGTAGTTGCCGGCGAACACGTACTTGCCCTGGAAGGCGAGGTCCGAGTTCAGGTCCGTCAGGGCGTCCTTGGGGACGTTGACGAGGTGCTCGATGTTGTCGGAGTGGACGATCTCGTCCTGCGCCGGTATCTCGCCGTCGGCGATGGCCGCTCTGGTCTCGGCCGCCTCGCTCTTCGACACTCGCTGGGGTGTGGTCGCGGCGTCGCCGGGGTCGGGCGTCGCCATGGCCGGAGCCGCGGTGAGCAGCGCCGCCAGCAGGCCGGTGGCGGCCGCCACAACCCCCAGGCGCCTGGGCCGTGTTCGGGGACCGTTTAACAGGTTCACTGTTTCCTCCCTGGTGTCCGTTCGCAAGGGAACGGTTCACGGACAGCCGCAGTATCGTGCTTTTCATGTACAGATCAAAAGATGATAATGCGCTGGGTATGAACGTCTTTGATCGCGTCAAGTGGCGGACAGTCGCCGCCCTCACCCTTGTCACTCTCACAGTCGGCGCGTGCGACTCGGGCACGGACGCTCCGGAGAAGAGGAGCGCGCCCGGCCCCTCCGTGATCGCCCCCGGTAAGCCCGGTGAGCCCGCCCGGACCTTGTCCGCCGCGGACGCCGCCAAGGAGATTCCCGACGACTCCCCCAACGCGGCGGACTTCGAGTACGTCCAGATGATGATCGTCCACCACGGCCAGGCGCTGGACATGACCGAACTGGCCCCGCACCGGGCGAAGTCGGCCAATGTGAAGCGGATGGCCTCCCGCATCGCCGCGGGCCAGGGGCCTGAAATCGACGCCATGAAGGGGTGGTTGGAGAACCATGGCGGAAAGCGGCGCACGAGTGGCGGCGCGGGCTCGTCGCACCACCACGACCATGCCACGATGCCCGGCATGGCCACCGAGGCCCAACTGACGCAGCTTCGCGCGGCGCGGGGCGCGGCCTTCGACGAGCTGTTCCTGAAACTCATGACCGCGCACCACTACGGGGCGATCACCATGGCCACCTCGGTGCTCTCGGACGGCAACAACGTACAGGTCGAGGAGATGGCGAACGAAGTGATCGCCCAGCAGACCAGCGAGATCAGCCGGATGCGTGAGATGCCCTGACGCTCGGCGCGGCGTCCCGCGGGCCACTCGGCGGCGCGATGGGCGACCGCAGTCGCCTCGCGACCGCCGGGCGGCGCGGCAGGGGCCCCTGTGCTCCAGGCCGTGGCCCGGCCCTGGGCGGCCCGGCCCGCCTGCGGGTGACATCTGCTCGAGGCGCCGCCGCCGCACAGCATGCGGCGGCGCCTCGGCGTGATGCCGCGGTGGCGGGAATACGGTGATGAGTTATGTTCCCGCCATGCACACCGTCGCCGTCCTGGCGCTGGATCAGGTGATTCCCTTCGACCTGTCCACGCCGATCGAGGTCTTCTCCCGTACTCGGCTCCCCGACGGGCGCCCCGGCTACCAGGTCCGCGTGTGCGCCGAGCGACCCGAGGTCGACGCCGGCACCTTCACCCTCCGCGCGCATCGCACCCTCGACGGCCTCAGGGGTGCGGACACAGTCATCGTGCCGGGCACGGCCGCCCCCACCGCACCGCTCACGCCCGAGGTCCGCGAGGCGCTGCTGGCGGCCGCCGCGGACGGCACCCGGATCGCGTCGATCTGCACGGGCACCTTCCCGCTGGCCGCCACCGGCCTCCTCGACGGACTGCGCGCCACGACGCACTGGCTGGCCGCGGACCTGCTGGCCGCGCTGTATCCGAAGGTGACGGTCGACCCCGACGTGCTGTACGTCGACAACGGCCGGCTCCTCACCTCCGCGGGCGCCGCCGCAGGCCTCGACCTGTGTCTGCACATGATCCGCGGCGACTACGGTTCGGCGGTGGCCGCCGACGCCGCCCGGCTCTCCGTCATGCCGCTCGAGCGGGAGGGCGGACAGGCACAGTTCATCGTCCACGACCACGCGCCCACACCGCAGGGTTCCTCCTTCGAACCGCTGCTCGCCTGGCTCCAGGACAACCTGGACCGGAACCTGACCGTCGCCGACATGGCCGCGCACGCCGGCGTCAGCACCCGCACCCTCATGCGCCGCTTCCGCGAGCAGACCGGGACAAGCCCGCTGCAATGGCTGCACCGGGCGCGCGTCCGGCAGGCCCAGCACCTGCTGGAGACCACCCGGCATCCGGTGGAGCGGATCGCGGGGCAGGTCGGGTTCGGCTCGCCCACGGCGTTCCGCGACCGCTTCAAGCGGACGACGGGCGTCAGCCCACAGGCGTACCGCCGCACATTCAGTTGACGTCGAACAGGAATAGCCGCGACCTGCCTCGTGTTCCCGCGCACATGACGACGAACGCGCCGCGGCCCGAGGTGCTGCGCTACACCGCCTTCTCCGGCGACCCCGACGGCGGAAACCCCGCCGGTGTGGTTCTGGACGCCGCCGCCCTGGACGACAGTGACATGCTGGCCATCGCCGCCGGCCTCGGGTACTCGGAGTCCGCCTTCCTGACCGCGCCTCCGGAGGACCTGGACGGCTCGGAGGGACGGGCCTACAGCATCCGTTACTTCAGCCCCAAGGCCGAGGTGCCGTTCTGCGGGCACGCCACCGTCGCGACCGCCGTCGCGCTCGCCGAGCGGACCGGTCCCGGGAAGCTCCTGTTCGCCACGCGAGCCGGCACCGTGCCGGTGGAGGTGGCCGAGGAGGGCGGGACGGTCAGGGCCACACTCACCAGCGTCGAGCCGCACATCGACGAGATCGGTCCCGCCGACCTCGCGGAGGCGCTCGCCGCGCTCGGCTGGCCGGCCGCCGACCTCGACCCGGCCTTCCCGCCCCGTATCGCATTCGCCGGTGCCCGCCATCTCGTGCTCGGGGCGGCGACCCGCGCGCGCCTGGCGGATCTCGCGTACGACTTCCAGCGGCTCGAAGCTCTGATGCACCGCCTTGACCTGACCACACTTCAGTTGGTGTGGCGGAAGTCGCCCGCCGTCTTCCATGTCCGTGACCCGTTCCCCGTCGGCGGCGTCGTCGAGGACCCGGCGACCGGCGCCGCGGCCGCCGCGTTCGGCGCGTACGCCCGTGAGCTCGGCCTGGTCCCCGAGGACGCCGTCCTCACCCTGCATCAGGGTGAGGACCTGGGCCGCCCCGGCGAACTCACGGTGACGCTGCGCGCGGGTGACCCGCGCGTCCGTGTCGGCGGCACGGGAGTCCGCATCGGCTAGCTGGGCGGTCGCCCGTCAGGTACTGGTGACGGTGGTGCGGCGGGCCGACTCGTCGACATGGAGGGTGAACACGTCGGGGCGCGCGTAGTGGCCGGTGGGGTCGAAGTCGAAGCGTGCGCGTGTGAGGTCGTCGAGGTCCAGTTCGGCGGTCAGGATGCCCTCGCTGCCGCGCAGCGGGCCGGCGAGGACCTCTCCGAGCGGGGAGACGATGACGGAGCCGCCGCCGATCAGGACGGTGTCGGGCGCGTCGCCCTGTACGGGGTGGAGGTCGTCGGGCAGGGCTTCGCGGCGCAGGTACTGGCCGGCGCTGAGGACGAAGCAGCGGCCCTCCAGGGCGATGTGCCGCATGCTCGCCTGCCAGGCGTCGCGGTCGTCCACGGTCGGCGCGCACCACAGGTCGACGCCCTTGGCGTACATGGCCGTACGGAACAGCGGCATGTAGTTCTCCCAGCAGATGGCGGCGCCGATGCGGGCGCTGCCGGTGTCGACGACCGGGAGGGTGGAACCGTCGCCCTGACCCCACAGGTAGCGTTCGGCGGCGGTCGGCATGAGCTTGCGGTGCAGGCCCAGGTAGCCCTCGGGGCCGAAGAACAGGGCGACGCAGTAGAGGGTGCCGCCCTGGCGTTCGACGGCGCCGACCACGGCGTGGCAGCCGAGCTCCCGGGTGAGGGCGGCCAGGGTGTCCGTCTCGGGGCCGGGGACGTCGATGGCGGCGGCGTGGTAGCGGCGGAAGAGTTCGCGGCCTGCCGGGGTGCGGCTGCCTACGGTGATGTCGAAGTCCAGGCCCTTGGGATAGCCGCCGAGGAACGCCTCGGGCAGGACGACGACCTCCGCGCCCCGGTCGCCGACGGCCTCCCGGATGAGTTCCTCGGCGCGTTTCAGCGCCGCCTGGGTGTCGAACAGCGGGGCGGCCGCCTGAACGACGGCGGCGGTCACGGTACGGCGGGACTCGGGGGCCGCGGCAGTGGCGGAGGGCAGGGAAGTCATGGCACCGAGACTAGGACGAGCCGATCCGGCGACGCTCCCCCGAAGCGACGTACCGGCCCGGCCGGTTCACGACGGACACGGGTCCACGCCGTCAAGGCTTGCGGCCGACCCCGCACCACATCGGCAGCTCGCCGGGAGACGGGCCACCCGCGGGGTCGGGATGCCATTCGGACAGCTGGACGACGCCGGGGTCGAGGAGTTCCGCGCCGTCGAAGAACCGGGTGACCTCGGCATGGGTGCGGGGCGTGGCTCCCGCGTGTTCGGCGGCCCGGTCGTTGTACACGCGCATCGACGCGGCAACCTCCTCCGCTCCGATGTCCGCGGCCGGGTGGGAGAGGACGATGTGGCTGCCGGGGGCGAGCGCGTCGAGGAGCCGTCGGACGATGCCGCGGGGGTCGTCGGCGTCCGGAACGTACTGCAGGACCGCCACGAGCATCAGGCCCACGGGCTGCGACAGGTCCAGCGTCTCCCGCGCCGCCGTCAGGATGCGGTCCACGTCCCGCAGGTCCGCCTCCAGGTAGTCCGTCGCCCCTTGCTCGGTGCTGACCAGCAGCGCGCGGGCATGAGCGAGGACGATGGGATCGTTGTCGACGTAGACCACCCGGGCCCCGGGGTCGACGCGCTGCGCCACCTCGTGTGTGTTGTCGGCGGACGGGATCCCGGTGCCGATGTCGAGGAACTGCCGGATCCCCGCCTCGCATGCCAACCGCCGCACCGCGCGTCCCAGGAAGGCCCGGTTGGCCCGGACCGCCGGAACGATCTTCGGGTTTGCCGCGGCGGCCAGTCGGGCCGCCTCCTGGTCGGCCGGGTAGTGGTCCTTGCCGCCCAGCCAGACGTTGTACACCCGCGCGGGATGCGCCACCGAAGAGTTGACCGGCACCGTTCCACCCACCGAACGCTCGTCCATCCCCACTCGCTCCCCTCACTTGCCCGGCCGGCTGCCCACCGTAGCGGACATAGGGCAACTGGCCGTTGTACGAGGACCCGTACTGCCCTGATCACATCGTCGACAAGGGCAGAGCGATCCTGTTGCGGCTTTGCGAGCGGGTCGAGGCCGAGCAGCCGTCGGACCTGGCGACCCTGTATGCGGTCACCCAGGCCGCGACGGAGGAGTTCAACCTGCGGGAGGCGGAGTTCGAGGCAGCCGGAAGTGAGTTCGAGACCGTCGCGCGGGAGGAGATCGCCGAGGACTTCTGGTTCGTCGCGTCGGCGTACGGCTTCACGAGGCGGATGTGGAGGAGCTGATCGCCACCCGGGACCGGTGAGCGACGCACGCGGTGTGCCGGCCGGGCCGATGAGCGAGCTTCACCCGTTCGGCCCATTGGCCTGGTGCCGCCTCGCTCGCCGCGAGCTCTCCCGCGGGCCCGCCGGGGCACGCCCAGGCGCGTCCACTACGGCAGCGACGGCGGCATTCCTCGGCCGTTGTCGCCACACGACGGCACTCCATACTGGAGTGAAAGGGATGAATCATCCGTCGAGCTCGCGGAGGTGCAGGGATGCACGACGACGCCGAGAACGACGAGGGTCCCGTCGAGGAGCCCGAGGTGTACGACGAGGAGGAGGCCGAGGACTCCGACGAGTACGCCGAGTCCGGGTTGTACGACGAGGGCGATGAGGCGGAGGGCACCGGCGACGAGGACGCCCTCGTCCCCGGTGGCGGGGCCGATTCGGCGCCCGATGTCTTCCTCGACGTCCCTCTGCTGAAGGTCGACGAGATCGACCTGGACGTGGAGAACCTGCGGGCCCACGTCTCGCTCCAGGCCGAGGTGCTGGACCTGCTGAAGCTGAACGTGGGTGCCGACGTCGCCCTCGGGCGGGTGCACCTGGCCATCTCGGGCGTGGAGGCACAGGCGCAGCTCAAGGTGCGGCTCGACAACGTCGCGTTGATCATCAACCGGGTGCTCACCACCCTCGACCGCAACCCGCAAATCCTGGAGGAGCTGGCCCGGGGCGTCGGGTCGGCGGTGCAGGACGTCGGCGGCGGCGCCCGGCAGGCCGTCGGAGAACTGGGCAGCGGCGCGGGAAGGGCCGTCGAGGACGTGGGCCGGGGCGCGGGGGCGGCGGTGGAGGATGTCGGACGCGGAGCGGGCGGCGCCGTCCAGGACGTAGGCCGGGGCGCGGGGGCGGCGGTCGAGGACGTAGGCCGCGGCGCAGGCTCGGCAGTGGAGGACGTCGGCCAAAGCGCCGGGTCCGCCGTCCAGGACGTCGGACGCGGAGCAGGCGGCGCCGTCCAGGACGTAGGCCGGGGCGCAGGCTCAGCCGTGGAAGACGTCGGCCAGGGAGCGGGCGACGCCGTCGAGGACGTGGGCGGCGAGGCTGGGCACGCCGTGGAGGACGTCGGCCGCCGAGCAGGCCGGGCCGTGGGCGACGTCGGCGAGGACGTCGGCGGCGCGGCCCGGGAGAGCGGCCGGGTCGCCAGGCGCACCGCGGCGAAGGCGGAGGCCACCGCCGGTGACGCGGTCGGCACGGCAGGCGAGACGGCCGACAGGACCGCCGACACCACCCAGGCGACGCGTGGCACGACGCGACGGTCCGCCGAAGCCGCCGAGGACTCCGCGGAGGGTGCTCCGGCCACAGCGCGGAGCACCACGCGCGGTACCGCGTCGGCCGGGCACGGCGCGGCCCGGCGGGCGGGCGGGCCCGCACGGAGGGCCACCGGCGGAAGCGGCGGCACCGAGCGTGGCGGGGTCGCCCGGCCCCGCCGGCCCCGCCACGACGTCGGCGATGACGTCGGCCATGACGAGAAGCCGGCTCCGCCCCCGCCCACCCGCCGCCGCGCCCCGAAGCGGCGGGAGGAACCGCCTTGAACGGCCGGCAGCCGAGGGTCCGGCAACGCCGCCACCGGGCCGACGAGTCACTCCCCCGCCGGGCGCGGCTCCGGTAGGGAATCCTCCGAGCCGGACATCTCGTTCGAGGCGACCGTCCGCGGTGACCGTCTCCGTTTCGAGGAGGAACCACGAACGGCCGTCGGTTTCCCCGGTTCCGGCGAACGGGAATCGTCGTCCGTCAGCGAGCGGACCAACCTCCCCGACAGGGTCACACCCGGCCAGGAGTACCGTGACGTCCTCGTCAACTACCGTCTCGCCACCCGTCTGACCCGTGGCACGCAGCGCGACCCGGACCACGGAGGCGACGACAGCGACACGCACGGCCGGTGATCAGAAGGCCGGCCGGAGGCGCGGGCACCGGTCCGGCACCGTCCGGCTGCACTCTCGTCAGGTCGACGACCGTGCGGGCTTGTCCGGCCATGACCCGCTGCGCCAGGTTTACGCCCTCGGCAGGCCACCCGGCAGCCGTCCGCCCAAGCGGGTGCGACCTGGTTCTGGGCGCGCCGACGTCAGGCGGTCTGCCCTTGTTTCCGGCCGAGTTCGGGGCGCCGCTCCTTGTCCTTCCGCGGCCGCCGCTCGCCAACGCGTCGGACTATAGACGCGTACCGAAAGGACGAGCAAGCTCAACTGGGCCCGGCCGCCCGTGTACAGGCGCCCGGCGCACCGGACGTAGTGGGAACTCGACTGTGCCGCAGACAAGGCAGATGATCACAATGCGGCAGCAACAAGCCACGATAGGTCGCCGATCACTTGACTACCGGACGTCGCACACGGTTGGCTCCGGCTCAACGAGAGCCAACCGCCCGTTCGTACGTCCGCAGGCCCTCCGCCCCGTTCCGTCCCCGTTTGCTACATGCTCGGCCGCACAGTGAGGTGCCTCACCCTCATGAAGACCCCTCCCCCGCTCACGTACCGCAGATCCGCTCCCGGCACCGCCGTGACGGCCGCGGTCGCCGTCTGCCTGCTCCTGGCCGGCTGCTCCGGCTCCGACGGCTCCGACTCCGGGCAAGGCTCGCGGGGGTCCGGCGGGTCCGGACTCAAGGTCGCCATGGTCACCCACGGGGCCGAGGGGGACGCCTTCTGGGAACTGGTCCGCAGGGGTGCCGAGGTGGCCGCCGCGAAGGACGGCATCGAGCTGACGTACGTGAGCGACCCCGAACCCGCCCAGCAGGCGGAGCTGGTGCGGGACGCGATCCGGGACGGAGTCGACGGTATCGCGCTGACCCTGGCCAAGCCGGACGCGATGAAGGGGCCGATCGCGGAGGCCAAGGCGGCGGGCATCCCCGTGGTCGGGATCAACTCCGGTATCAGCGCCTGGCGTTCCAGCGGTGCGCTGCAGTACTTCGGCCAGGACGACAGCGTCGCGGGCCGGGCCGTCGGGGACAAGCTGGACGCCTTGGGGGCCAAGCACGCCCTGTGCGTCATCCACGAGCGGGGCAACGTCGGCCTGGAGGCACGCTGCGCCGGCGTGAAGAAGGCCTTCGACGGCAGGACCGACATGGTCTACAGCGACGGCACCGACATGGACGCGCTGACCGAATCCATCGCCGCCCGGCTGCGGTTGGACCCCAACATCGACGAAGTGGTCACCAACGGAGCACAGTTCGCGCTGGCCGCAGTCAAGTCCGTGCACAAAGCGGGCAGCAGGGCGCACGTCGCCACCTTCGACCTGAACAAGGACCTGGTCAAGGCGGTTCAGGCCGGAGACGTGCAGTTCGCGGTTGACCAGCAGCCCTATCTGCAGGGCTACCTCGCGGTCGACGCGCTCTGGCTCCACAAGTCCAACGGCAATATCAGTGGCGGCGGCGTCGAACCGGTGCTCACCGGTCCCGCCTTCGTGACCAAGTCGAACGTCGCGTCGGTGGCCAAGCTGGCCGCCAACGGCACGCGCTGAGGCAATGCCGTGCACAGGGCGCCGGTGACATGACGACACCGTCCTTCTCCGTCCGCCCGGTCGCCCGCGCGGACGGCATCCCCCGTGCCTCCCGTCCCTTCCCGGACGCGCCACTACCCCGCCCTCTCGTCACCCCATCCCTGCCTCCCCGCAGATCGCTCTAGGACGATGATGTCTCCACAGACACCGACAGGTCCCCGGCGCCGTCTCGGTTCCATTCGGCTCTCGCTGGTCCTCCTGGCCCTGGTCCCCACTGTCGCGCTCACCGCCATGTGGGGTGTGACCACGACCCAGATGTTCTCCGAGGGGCTCCGGCTGCGCTCACAGACGGCGTTGAGCCGTTCGACCGGCGCCATGGGCACCGACGCGGCGCTCAGCCTCCAGCAGGAGCGCGGGCTGTCGGCGGCGTGGCTGGCGTCCCCGCACGGCTCCCGGGCCGCTCTCGAAGCGCAGCGCAGGACCACGGACAAGGCGGTGGCCGAGCTGGTCCGCCATGCCGACTCGATCAGACAGGCCCCCGCCCGCATCAAGAACCGGATGTACTCGGTCGTCGCGTCGGTCGGCAGCCTGGAGTACTACCGGGGCCAGGTGGACAAACCGACGGACATCACCGGCGAACAAGCCCTGGACCAGTACACCGCGATCATCGACGACCAGATCCACGCCTTCCAGGAACTGTCCCAGGTCGACGACGGCGACCTCACCTCCCAGGCCGGCCCGCTCGTGGCGCTGGAGCACGCCGCCGAGCTGGTCTCCCAGGAGAACGCGCAGCTCACCCTGGCCTGGTCGTCCAAGCACATGGACCCGGAGGCGTGGGACAGGTTCGCCCAACTGGTCCACACCCGCCGCTGGCTGGTCGAGGACCAGATCGTCCCCTCGCTCCAGGGCAGCACGAAGACGCAGACCGAACGGATCCTGCAGTCGGCGGAGTGGCGGACGCTCGAGACCGTCGAGGACCGGGTGCTCTCGGCCCGCGACAAGGCCACCGGCGCACGCGGGATCGCGCTGCCGGACGCGCGGGAACGATGGACCACCGCGGTCGACAAGCTGTCCGTCCAGTACGCGGCACTGATCCAGCAGCAGACGGACGAACTGCTCGACCGCAGTGCCGAGCGAGCGTACGGGCTGCTGCTGAAGGCCGCCGTCCTGAGCGCGGCAGGCCTGGCCGCCCTGGTCGTGTGCGTCGGAATGTCCTGGCGGATCACCCGGTCCCTCTCCCGGCGTCTGCTGGGGCTGAGGATCGCCACGCTCCGCCTGGCCGAGGAGCGGCTGCCCGACGTGGTGGCCCGGCTGGAGCGGGGCGAGACGGTGGACGTGGAGTCCGCGACGCCACCACTGGACTACGGCACCGACGAACTCGGCCAGGTCGCCCACGCGTTCAACTCCGCGCAGCGTACGGCCGTGCACACCGCGGTGGAACTCGCCGACACCCGGCGCGGTTTCCAGAAGGTGATTCTCGGAATCGCCCGGCAGAGCCAGAACCTGATCAACCTCCAGCTCAGCAAGCTCGACGCACTGGAAAGACGGCACCAGGACCCGGAGTTCCTCCAGGGCCTGTACGAACTGGACTCCATGGCAAGCCAGTTGCGCCGCTACGAGGAGAACCTCGTCATCATCAGCGGCGAGCAGCCCCGGCGCAGCTGGAGCGAACCGGTCGCGCTGATCGACATCCTGCGCGGTGCCGTCGGGGAGGTCGCCGAGTACCAGAGGGTGGAGGTGCACACCGACGAGGAGGTGTACCTCGCGCCGCCCGCCGTGGCGGACGTGATCCACCTGCTGGCCGAGCTCATCGACAACGCGACCGCGTACTCCGCCGCGCCGAGCCCCGTCGGAGTACGGGCGGCGATGGTGGCCAAGGGCCTCGTCATCGAGATCGAGGACCGCGGCCTCGGTATGTCCGAGGAGGACTACGCCCAGCTCAACGCCCAGTTGGCCGAGGCCCCCCAGTTCGATGTGGTGGCGCTCGCCGACGACCTGCGGCTCGGCATGTTCGTGATCGCCCGCGTGGCCACCCGGCACGGCATCACCGTGACCCTGCGCCCCTCGCCCTACGGCGGTACCAGCGCGATCGTGCTCGTCCCGCACGACATCGTGGTGCACGAGGCGCCCGCCTCCCCGCGGACGCAGCCTCAGGCGTCCGGGCCGGGGCGGCTGCCCGCGCCGGCGAGCCCGGAACGGCCCGCCAAGACCCCGTCCCCCGCCGCCGCTGCCCGGCGGAGGACACCGTCCGCAGGGCAGAATGCCTCCCGTGCGGGTGAAAGCGGCGGCGACGCGAAACGGACACGTGCGCCGGGGATCTCGCCGCTGCCGCGCCGGGTGCCACAGACCAGCCTGGCCGCCGAGCTGCGTGGGGAGTTCACGCCCGCCGTCGAGAACGACCCGCTCGACGACTTCACCGCCGAACACGCCGCCTCCTCCCTGGCCGGCTTCCAGCGCGGCACGCGCCGGGCCCAACACGACGACAGTCCTGAGCGGGACGCGGAACCGGAGGAGGCCGCCGCACCAAACGGCCCCGACGGTCGCGTTCCCGCCGCAGGCACCGCCGTCCCCGAGGCCTCGACCGTGTTCGAGCCCGGAGGACATCCCCCCTCGACTTCGCCCGCCGACCGCACATGAAGGACACCCATATGACACGCCCCACACCCGCCACACACACCCAGCTCGACCAGCTGCTGACCGGTCTCGTGGAACGGGTCGCCGACGTCAACCACGCCGTTGTGCTCTCCGAGGACGGACTGGTCGTCAGCAAGTCCACCGGATTCCCGCGCGACGACGCCGAGCGGCTGGCGGCGACCTCGTCCGGTCTGATGAGCCTCAGCAAGGGCGTCAGCATGGACTTCGGTGGCGGCCCGGTGCGGCAGGCGCTCATCGAGCTGGCCCACACCTATCTGATTCTCACCTCGGCCGGACCGGGCGCCCATCTGGTCGTTCTCACCGGCCCGGGCGCCGATGTCGGTGTGGTGGCGTACCAGATGAACATGCTGGTGAAGAAGATCGGCGAGCACCTGAGTGCGGCCCCGCGTGCGGGTGCCGACGCGTCCGGCAACGGCGAGTGAGGTGAGCGGAGGCGACGCGGCGGGACGGCTCGTTCGGCCGTTCACCCTGACCAGTGGACGCACCCGTCCAAGCCGCGCCGACTTCACCCTCATCACGATGGTGACGGCGGTGGATCCGCCGCCCGAGCGGGCCGCCCGGCTTCAGCCCGAACACGCGCGGATCCTGAAGCGGTGCGCGGAGTCCATCACAGTGGCGGAGCTCGCCGCCCACCTCGATCTTCCGGTGAGCGTCGTGGTGATCATGCTCTGCGATCTGCTGGACGCCGGACGGATCAGCGTCCGCCGGCCGTCCCCGGTCTCCCGCACCCTGGACCTGGACCTTCTGCAGAAAGTGAGGGACGGCCTTGACCGGCTCTGACACCACCGTTCGGCCGTCATCGGCCCCCGACACAGCGAAGATCCTGATCGCCGGGGGCTTCGGGGTCGGCAAGACCACCATGGTCGGTTCGGTCAGCGAGATCGTCCCGCTGCGCACCGAGGAGCCGCTGACCGCCGCGGGCCTGGGCGTCGACGACCTCGACGGCATCGAGCACAAGCAAGCCACCACAGTGGCCCTGGACTTCGGCCGGATCACGGTGAGTTCGGACCTTGTGCTGTATCTCTTCGGCACACCCGGTCAGCAGCGGTTCTGGTTCATGTGGAACGACCTGGCCGTGGGCGCGCTCGGCGCGGTCGTCCTGATAGACGTCCGCCGGCCGGAGACCAGCTTCGCCGCCATCGACTTCTTCGAGAGCCGGAACATTCCGTTCGTCGTCGGCGTCAACGGCTTCCACGGAGAGCACCCCTATCCGCCGGAGGAGATCCGGGAGTCCCTGGCGCTGCCCGAACACGCCCAGGTCATGCTGTGCGACGCACGTGACCGTGAGTCGTGCCGGGACGTCCTGATCGCCCTGGTAGACCAGTTGATCGCCTCAGCCGCCCAGGCGGACACAGCCGGGCTTGCCGGGTGAGGACGGGCAGGTGAGCGGACTCGGCCGGTGTCCGGCGGCAGGCGTTGTCCAGCCCGGGTCCGAAGGCCGGGCCGGCACCAACTCTCCTGCGGGACCGCCCGGTTAGCCGTGCCTCGGACGTCAGCAATACGGTGGCTGATTGGTCAGGGACGCCGCCACCCGCATCCACACGCCGAACAGCCGATAAAGGCCGGGCAGAGCGCCCTGTGCCTGAACGGTCCGGCTGTCCGCCGAGGTGACTCCTGGGATTCCCAGCAGCGTCGAGGCCACGGAGGCCGACTGCCAGCGAACAGTGAGGGTTGACGGGTCCGCGGCGGGTGCCGATGTCCTCGGCGGTGCGGAGAGAGCAGTAGCGACCGTTTCCTCGATGGCCGCGCGTGCTTCTTCCGGCCGGCGCAGATCCGCCGCGAACCGGTCCCGCGCGTCCTTCACGGCCACGGTGCTCACCGACGGGTCCCATTCCGTCATCTCCGTGCAGGCGCAGTCGTCACCGGTGAGGACCGCCACCGGAACGCCGATGGCAGCCGCGGTGGCGTGGGCCAGACCGATCTCCCCGACGGGTCGGCCGTCCAGCCACATGTCCTCGATCTCGTGGCCCATGAAGCTGTGACTCAGCACACCGAGTGCCCCGGCCCGGGAGTGGTAGCCGACGCAGATCACGGCATCGTGCTCGGGGGTGAGACCTTCGAGCATGCCCATCTGCTTGGGCCTGCCACGGATGAGGCGGGCTGCGGGATGCAGTGCCTCGGGCAGGATGTTGCGCATCGGTCCGTGCGCGTCGTTGACGGTGACCTCGGTGGCTCCGGCGGCAACGGCACCACGGACGGCCGCGTTGACGTCCTCCGCCATCATCAGCCGTCCACGCTCGTAGTCCCGGCCGCCGGGCTGGACATCCTCGGCGTCGACGAGCCCCGTGACGCCCTCCATGTCCGCACTGATATAGATCCGCACCACGTACTCTCCTCAAGTCGCGTCCGGCCTCCTCCCGTCCGTGACAGCACGCAGCCACACGGACGGCCTCTGGCCGAAGGCCGATGTCGCCTTCTCGATCAGTGAGTCGCACTGCCGAAGGATGCCAGGTCCCACAGGGCCTGGACCGCTAGGGTCTTTCGTTTGGATCAGGCCGGATCAGGGAGCGGGGTCTGATGCCGTGCATCGCAAGGCGGAGGAGGGCGGCAGGGCGGAGCCCTGCCAACCGACGACAACGCCGCGAGGCACGGCACCAGGGCCCGCGAGCCCGGCATGATCCAAACGAGAGGCCCTAGCTCCGGCGGCCGGCGCGAGCGAGGCCGGCCAGGTACCTGATCAGGCCCAGGGTCGCGGTGGCGAGGAGCCCACCGACGCCTGCCCGGGCGCTGGATCCCAGGAGGGTGTCCGTGGGCAGCTTTCCCACCGCGTAGAGGCTGAGCAGCGCCAGCACGAAGAACGAGAGGACGGCCGCAAGTGCTCTGGCCGGTCGGGAGCCGTTCATCGCCGTTTCTCCGGTGCTGCTCGCGGGGCTGCGGGCCTTGTCCGGCCTCGTGTGCTGAGTGGTGGACCCGTCGGGCCCCGGGGAGTCCGGCATGCGCCGGGCAGCCGGGTGTGAACGCGCAACATCATACGTGGATTCGACCTTGCCCAGAGGTGGTCCCGACGCGCTGCTGAGCTGAGCGAGGCGAGTTCCGCCATGTCCGTGAGGACAGTTCAGAGCTGCGGCTCCCGGGCCACCCATCCCCGCTCGTAGGCGTGCCAGCCCAGTTGGAGACGGGTCGACACTCCGGTCAGTTCCATCAGGCCCTTCACCCGCCGCTGCACGGTCCGCAGCCCCAGGTCCAACTGCTTCGCCACGCTCGCGTCCGTCATCCCGGCCAGCAGCAGCGACAGGACCTCCAGGTCCGTGGCGTCCGGCCCGTTGGACTCCTCCTCCACCCGGCCGCCCCCGCCGAGCCGGAGCGGCATCGCCTCCCGCCATACCGCCTCGAACAGGCCCATCAGCGACTCCAGCAGTCCGGAGCCGTGCACGACCAGGGCCGCGGGCTCCGCGCCCCGGCCGGTCAGAGGCACCATCGCCAACGCCCCGTCGGCGACGACCAGCTTGGTGGGCACCCGGTCGACAACCCGGCACTGCTCGTCACGGCCGAGCGCCGCCGACAACTCCAGGATCCCGGACGGCAGCGACAGCACCTCGCGCTCCACCACCACCCGGTACGACACCCCGCGCGTGGCGGCCCGCTCCTCGGCCTCGTTCTCCATGCCGCTCACCGCGACCGGTTTCCCGGTGACCAGGGCGCACACCTCGCTCGTCGCCCCCAGTTGCAACTGGAAGAAGCGGTGCGCCACCGCACTCGCCCCCGTCACCACCTCGACCAGGTCGTGAACGGCCGAATCGGTCGCCTCCACCCGGTACTCCTCGGCGAGCAGCGCGGCCGCCCGCTCCGCCTGCTCCAGTTCATGGCGCTGCTGGGTCAGCAGCGCCCCCAGCGCCACCGCGGGCAGCGCCGCCACCCAGCGGTCGACGCGGGACGAGGACTGGGCAGCCAGGCCGCTCCGTTCCAGCCCTCGCAAAGCCCGTTCGGTGTCCGGTTCGGGAAGTGCCAGCCGATGGGCCAGGTCGGAGACCTCCGCGGCGCCCACCGCCACAAGGGCTCGGTACACCGACTCCTGTATCTCGTCCAGACCAATGGCTCCCAGCATCCCCGCTCCCCTCCCGGTACGTCCCGGACGAATTCATTCCGCACACCGTCGTCGCCCTCGGGCGTCCGGCGCGGCGAAAAGCGGCCACGGCGTAAACCCGCCGTGGTCATCATCCCTTCAACGTCTGTCGCTCTGCCAATGTGGCGCCACGGCAGTACCGACAACTTCCGGAATTCCGCTGTTAGTTCAGAGGTAGCCCGGTTTCACCTAGGGAGAGCCATGCGTCCGATATCGCGTACGGCACTGGGGGCGGCCACCGCCGCCGTCCTGGCCGTCACCGCGATCGCACCGTCCGCGGCCGCGCCGCAGGACGATCCGACCGTGAAGAGACCACTGACCGGCGGCACGATCGCCGCCGGGGCAGGCGCACCGGTCACCGTCACCCTGGTCACCGGCGACAAGGTCCTGGTACGCACGGACAGTTCGGAGGCCGCCTCGGTCACCGCACTGTCCCGTGAGGACGGCTCCGTGCCCCTCCTGCAGACCCGGCAGTCCGGCAAGGACCTCTACGTCTACCCCGACACCGCCGCCCGCGCGCTGGCCGCGGGCAAGGTCGACGAGGAACTCTTCAACGTCACCGGACTCGTCCGGCAGGGCTACGACGACGCGCACACCGCCGCGCTGCCGCTGATCGCCGTCTACGGGAGCGCCGCGGCCCGCACCACGCCCGCCACCCCGCGCGGCGCGAAGCGCGGCCCCGCACTGGACGCCATCGACGGCGTCGCCCTCACGACGGACAAGGCGAAGGCCGCCGACTTCTGGGCGGACGTCACCAACCCCCGTGCCCGTTCCGCCTCCGGCCTGAAGAAGCTGTGGCTCGACCGCAAGGTCCGGGCCGCCCTCGACCGGTCCACCCGGCAGATCGGCGCCGACCTCGCCTGGGCCGCCGGATACACCGGCAAGGGCACCAAGGTGGCCGTCCTCGACACCGGCGCCGACGCCGAACACCCCGACCTCAAGGGCCGGATCACCGCCTCGGAGAACTTCACCGACTCCCCCACCACCGACGACCGGCAGGGCCACGGCACCCACACCATCTCCACCGTCGGCGGCTCCGGTGCCGCCAGCGACGGCAGGAAGAAGGGCGTCGCCCCCGACACCGAACTGCTCAACGGCAAGGTCCTCAACGACAGCGGCTACGGCGCCGAATCCTGGATCATCGCCGGAATGCAGTGGGCGGTCGACCAGAAGGCCGACGTCGTCTCGATGAGCCTCGGCAACCCGGAACCGACCGACTGCACCGACCCGATGAGCGTCGCCGCCGAGAAACTCGCCCAGAACAAGGACACGTTGTTCGTCATCGCGGCGGGCAACTCCGGCCCGACGCTCAACACCGTCTCCTCGCCCGGCTGCGCCCCGAGCGTGCTGACCGTCGGCGCCGTCGACCGCGACGACTCCACCGCCCAGTTCTCCAGCCGCGGACCCGTGCTCGGCGCGCACACCCTCAAGCCGGAGATCGCCGCCCCCGGCGTCGACATCTCGGCCGCGGCCGCGGGCGGCCGGGGCCTCTACGCCTACCGGTCGATGTCGGGGACGTCGATGGCCACCCCGCATGTGGCAGGCGCCGCCGCCCTCGTGAAGCAGCGTCACCCGGACTGGACCGCCCAGCAGGTCAAGGCCGCTCTGGTGTCGTCCGCGCAGAGCGACATCCCCGGCGACGTACGCGAGACCGGCGCCGGCCGGCTCGACGTGAAGGCCGCCATCGACACCACCGTCGTCGGTGCCCCCGCCGTCCAGGCCGGGACCTACGCCTGGCCGCAGAAGGGCGGCGACCGCACCACTGTCGACCTCCCCTACACCAACTCCGGCAGCAAACCGATCAAGTTGTCGCTGAAGGTCCAGGGCGTCACCGGCAACGACGGCTCCGCGGTGCACTCCCCCGTCGCCGGGCTCGACGCGAAGACCGTCACCGTCCCGGCCGGCGCCACCATGAAGGTACCGCTGCGCATCGACCCGGCCGCGCACCTCAAGGCGGCCCAGTACGGCGACGTCACCGGGCGCGTCCTGGCCACCGGACCCGGCGGCGTGAGGGCCTCCACCCCCTTCTCCCTGTACGTCGAGCCGCGGACCGTCACCCTGCGCGTCAAGATGATCGACCGCGCAGGCGAACCCGCCACGGGCTCCTCCTCGTTGGACGTCATCGGCACCGACACCGCCGACGGTGAGCGCCGCTTCAACGACGGCGCCGCCGAGCAGGTCTACCGGGTGCGGCCCGGCGCGTACTTCGTCTCCGGTTTCGTCATGACGCCGGACGCCGCCGACGCCACGGGCGGCATGACCGACTCGGTCGGCTACCTCGCCCGGCCCCAGGTGGACGTCGCCAAGGACACCACCGTGGTGCTCGACGCCCGCAAGGCCCACCGTCTCCGGGTGGAGACCGCGGACCGCGCCTCCGAGAGCCGCTCCACCACCCTGGCCTTCGGCCGCACCTGGGACGGGACCTGGCTGCACGCCGGCTCCGTCACCGGCAACCGGAGCGTCCGGACCTACCTGGCGGACGTGCAGGGCAAGGCGCGCGACGGCGACTTCGAGTTCGCCAGCTTCTGGCGCGCGTACGCCCCGCAGCTCGAGAAGCTGTCGGTCGTCGGCGGTGCCGCACTGCACCCGCGGATGGCGAGCACAGGCTCCGTCAACCTCGACGGAACGGGCGAGGCCGCGCTGGTCGACGCGGGCACCGGCACCCCCGATGAACTGAGGGCCGCCGGCGTCGCCGGGAAGATCGCGCTGGTCGAGGCCGACGACGACGACGGCTACCTGTACAGCCTGGCGCGTGACGCGAAGGCCGCCGGCGCGAAGGCGGTCCTCGCCCACCGCCGGGCCGCGGGCCCCTGGCAGCCGTCGATGGGCTTCGGCCAGGCGCCGGTGCCCTCACTCGGCATCGAGGCGGACGAGGCCGCGGCGCTGAAGTCCGCCCTGGCCAAGGGCGCGGTGACGCTGCGCTGGAAGGCCACCGCCGTCAGCCCGTTCGTCTACAACCTCGCCTTCCCCGAGACCGGCCCGGTCGTCTCCGACCGCACCTACCAGGTCAGGGACGAGAAGCTCGGCACGGTCACCGCGACCTACGAGGCGATGGGCGTCGCGGCGGACTACGTCGACACGATGGTCATGGCCCGTCCGTACGGCGGGGTGTTCTCCGCCGCCGGCGACTCCGTCGCCGTCCCCGGCAAGCGCACCGAGTACTACTCGGCGGGCGACACCGCCTGGACGCGCTACCTCTCCTCCAGCTTCCCCTGGGGCGAGGCCATGGCCGACCAGGCGCGCACGTACACCGCGGGCTCGAAGCGCGCGGAGAACTGGTACCGGGGCATCCCGGCCCCATCCGCTCCACGCGGCACCGACGGCAGCCTCGAACTGGCCGCGGAGCGGCAGGACAACCTGATCGGCGTGGCACCCGCCTTCTGGGGCGACACCGAACACATGGGCATCCAGGGCTCCTTCGGCGACATCGGCAGCATGAGGCTCACCAGCGGCGGCAAGGTGATCGGCGAGACCGGGTGGCCGTCGGGGACGTTCAATGTCCCGGCTGAGGACGCCGCGTACGAGCTCACCATGGACACCACCAAGTTCGGGCAGCCCGCCGCCGTGTGGCAGCGGTCCACCAGCACCCGGACGGTCTGGAAGTTCCGCTCGCACCGGGGCGAGACCGCCTACTCCCAGGGCATTCCGCTGCTCTTCCCGGGCTACGACGTGGACACGGACGGCCTCAAGACCGTTCCGGCGAGGGACGGTCAAACGATCGGGCTGAGCGTGACCGGTCACGCGGGCTACACGCCCGGCAAGCTGGTGGCCGCCAAGGTCTCGTACTCGTACGACGGCGAGACCTGGACCGAGGCCGCCACCTCGCAGCGTGACGGCCGCTGGACCGCGACCGTGAACCACGCGGGCGCGGTCGGCAAGCCGGTCACGCTGAAGACCGAACTGACGGACGCCAACGGCAACTCCGTCGTCCAGACCGTGACCGACGCGTACGCCGTGCGCTGACCCACACCCCGCGACCCGCGCCCAGGCCGGAGCCTGAGCGCGGGTCGCGCCGGCTGATCGCTCCCGGTCGGCCGTCGTCGACTTCGACGCTCATACGTCCTGCGTTGCAGTACCAGAATGTGCGTCGAAAGTGGTTGGTCGTCGGTCTGTTGCCTGTGTTTCCATGCCGAAGTGAACATCGAGAGCTTCGGGGCCGGTGTGGAGCGGTCGGATCTCCGGATGCGGCCGAGGACTGACGATGATGTCGAGACGTGTGTGCGGGTTCTCGCGGAAGTCCATCAATGTGACGGCTACCCGGTGAACTGGCCCGACCAGCCCGACGAGTGGCTGTCACCGGCTTCCCTGTTGGGAGCCTGGGTCGCTGAACTCGGCGGCCGACTCGTCGGCCACGTCAGCTTGTCCCGCGAGGGTGAAGGAGATCTGGCCCCCGGCTTGTGGGGCGAGCTGAACGGGACGAGCACGGCCCTGGCCGCGGTTGTCAACCGGCTGTTCGTCGCCCCACAGGCCAGGGGGCATGGCATCGGTGCACTGCTGATCGGCCAGGCAGTGGAGGAGGCACGACGCCGTGGCCTGCATCCGGTGCTCGACGTCGTGGCGTCCGACACCTCCGCGGCGGCTCTGTACGAGCGACTGGGGTGGCAGTTGATGGCCACGGTCGAGCAGCGATGGAGCCCGTCCCAACTCGTGGCCATTCACTGTTATGCGGCGGCGTCGTGATGCGGTCTCTCGCCGGACAACCCGGCGTCACGCCGAGTTGCTCATACGTCTGACAGCAGCCGACGCCCGGCCCGCGGGCACCTCTCGAAGCGCGCGGCTGGTGCGGGCACCAGTACCTCCGCGCGCTGTGGCGTGCCGCCGGGCCTCGCGGGGTGGGCCGGTCAGACGTCCAGGGTGGTTTCGATGCGCTTGAGCGAGTGGCGTGCGAGGGCCAGGTTGCCGCGGGTCCGGTCGAGCGCGAGGTAGAGGAACAGGCTCCCGTCGCTGTTGGTCAGGGGGCGTATGAGGTGGTACTGCTCGCCGAGCGTGATCAGGATGTCCTCGATCGAGTCATTCATGCCGAGGGTGCTCAGCGTCCGCGTCTTGGCGCGCACGACCTCCGTGTTGCCCGCGGCGGCGACTTCCAGGTCCAGTCCCTGGCCACCACCGAGGGTGCCCAGCGACATGCCGCTCTCATAATCGACCAGGGCGACACCGATCGCTCCCTCGATCGCCATGGCTTCCTTGAGTGCGGTCTCGATGCTCATGTTCTTGCCCTTCGCGCTGTACGACGCGGCACTGAGGCCGTGTCAGAAGAAGTTCGCCGGACGACCTGTTCTGGAACGTCTGGCTTAAACTACTGTGCTTTCTGGCCGAATGTGAAGGGTTTGTGAAAGGATGCCGGTGTCCTCAGTCGAAGACTCCCTGTGCCGCCTGCTCGAAGTGCCGGGAGTCACAGGCGCCGCCCTCGTCGACGCGGTCACCGGGTTGACCTACGGCGAATCCGGCGCGGGGGAGATGGACGCCGCCGAGTGCAGTCGACTTGTGGCGTTCGTCGGCGACCGGCTCCACCTGGCCGGAGCGCAAGGAGAGCTGGAGAGCATGGTCATCACGGGCACCCGGCATCAGCTCGTCCTCAGGGCGATGCCCCGGCCGGGCGATCCCCTGCTGCTGATGGCGGCCTTGGAGCGCGACCAGGCCAACCTGGCTCTGGTCCTGCGTGAGTTGGACCTGTACGTAGCGAAGGCGGCGGGATGAGCACCCGCACCGACGGCCCGCGCAACGTCCCGGCCCTGCTCACCACGCTGTACGACGAGGGCCATTCCGGCACGGTCGTCATCTCCGGCGCGCCCGGCGGCAAAATCCATCTGCGCGACGGCCGGATCGTCGCCGTGGAAACCCCCGGCGCTCCGGGTGTCGAGTCCCTTCTGCTCGCGTCGGGTCGTGTCGACGATGCCTCCTGGAGGTCCGCCTGCGCGGCCGACAGCGGGACCGAGGGCGGAGTCGGCGCCGAGCTTCAGGCGCGTGGCCTGCTGGCACCGGAGGAGTTCGAAATCGTCTGCACGGCAGCCGTGTTCGACGCTGCCTTCGCCCTCGCGCTCAGCCCTCCCGGGGACTGGGAGGTGACGGAGCCGATCCCGACGGCGGTCATCGGACCGGCCTTCGAACCGCACCTTCTCGCGGCCGAGACCTCGCGGCGTCTGCTGCTCCTGAGCCGACTGTGGGGACCGCCCGCCGAGTTCGCCCGCACCCGGGTCCGCCCGGCCGCGGACCGGCCCGCGTCCGTCCCGTCCCGTTATGCGGCGCTGCTGGAGGCCGCCAACGGCCGCCGCACTCCGCGGGACATCGCTTTCGCGTTGGGGCGGGGGACCTACGCGGTCATGCTGGACCTGACCCGGATGGCCGAACTGGGACTGCTGCACCGCGAGAAGCCGGCCGCGGCCGGGCGCCCGAGCACCGCACCGCGCCGACCCACGTCCCCGGCCCACCACGTCCCTTCTCCCGCCGACCGCCCACTGCCCCGGCGCAGCCCCGGAACACATCACCCGCACCGAACGGACAGCGCGTGAGCCCCGACCCGCTGCCGAACCCGGCACCGTTCGCCCCTCCCCCGCTCGCCGTCCGCCGGCCCGGCGCCGGCTCCGCGCTGCCGAACCCGCCGGACGACCTCGCAGACCACCAACCCGACCTGCTCCTTCTGCACCGGGTTTTCGCGGGCCTCAAAGCCCTGTCCTGACCGACCGCGCACGCGCAGCAGCTCACCTCCCACCCTCAGGAGCGCCGATGTCCACCGTCCACCAGCCCGAACCGCTCATCGAGGTCCTGACCGCACTGCGGGAGCGGGTGATGGGAGTGAACGAGACGGTCATCTCCACCGTCGACGGCCTGCTGGTCGCGTCCGACAGCGATGCCGTCCAGCCGGAATCCATAGCCGCGCTCTCCGCCGCCACGCACAGCCTCGGCCAGCGCATGGCCCACGAGGCCGGGGGCGGGGCGCTGCGTGACGTGGCCACCCGGAGCGCCGGACGGCACGTCGTCATCCAGGCCATCGGCGAACGCGCCCTGCTGACCGTTCTCGGCGACGACGGACTCGACCTCGCCGGCCTGCAGCGCGAGATCCACTCCACGGTGGAGCAACTGGCGAAGATCCTCGAAGCCGACGCACCAGCCTGACAACGTGTTCAGCCCGGTGGGCAATGCCTTACTCGCCGGAAAACAGGGAAGGAGCCGGTCCGACCAGGAGGGGCAGAACATGCGTGTGGTGGTCGTCGGCAGCGGGATCGTGGGTGCGGCAGCCGGTTACGAGCTGGTGCGGGCCGGGGTGGACGTGGCCCTGGTGGACTCGCGGGCGCCGGGCCGCGCGACGTCGGCCGGTGCGGGCATCATCTGCCCGTGGTCGTCCCAGGTGGACGATCCGGACTGGTACCGGATCGCGGTGGCCGGGGCCGAGTACTACCCGGAACTGCTGGCGGCGCTGACCGCTGACGGGGAGACCGGGTTCGGCTACCGGCGGGTCGGCACGCTGCGGCTGGCGTCCGAGACCGAGTCCGAGGAGGCGCTGCGGCGTGTGGCCGAGCGTGCCGCGAAGTCCCCGATGGCCGGCGAGGTGGAGTTGGTCGACGCCCGCCGGGCCCGTGAGCTCTTCCCGCCCCTCGGACACGACGGCCCGGCGGTCCACATCCCAGGAGGAGCGCGCCTGGACGGCCGCTCGGTGCGCGACGCGATGCTCCGCGCCGCCGTCCGGCACGGCGCTCGGATCGTCGACGGCACGGCCGCGATCGTGGCCGACAGCGCGGTCCGCGGAGTCCGGGTCGACGACGAGTTCGTCGGCGCGGACGCCGTGATCGCGGCGGCCGGTGCCTGGTCGCCGCACCTGCTCGAACCGATCGGCGTCCGGGTGCGGGTCGCGCCGCAGCGCGGCCAGATCATGCACCTGCGCCTGCCGGGCGTGGAGACCGCGAACTGGCCGGTCGTGCTACCACGGTCGCGGCACTACCTCCTGGCCTTCGACGACTCCCGGATCGTGGTCGGCGCGACCCGCGAGGACGACGCCGGCTTCGACCACCGGGTGACCGCCGCCGGAATGGCCGAGGTGCTCGGCGAGGCACTGTCGGTGGCCCCGGGGCTGGCCGGTGCCACGCATCTGGAGACCCGCATCGGGTTCCGCCCGGTGGGCCCCGATATCCAACCGCTGCTCGGCGCGGTCCCCCAGGTCGGCGGGCTGATCGTGGCCAACGGCCTGGGAGCGTCCGGTCTGATGATGGGACCCTACGCGGGTGCGGTCGCGGCACGACTGGCCCGCCGGGCCGATCCGGGGATCGACCTGACGCCCTACGATCCGCTGCGTTGAGAGCACCGCCCTGCGCGGGGCCGGCAGCCGCGACATGGCTGCCTACCCCGACCGGCGCCGGGGTCAGGGCAGGATGGAGTCGACGTAGCCGCCGTCGACGCGTACGGCGCCACCCGTGGTGGCGGAGGCAAAGGGCGAGGCGAGGTAGACGACCATGTTGGCGATCTCCTCCGGCTCGATGAGGCGCTGCAGCAGCGACTGGGGACGGTACTTGACCATGAACTCGCGCTGCGCCTCGTTCCAGGGCAGCTCGTCGCCGACGAGTTCGCGGACGAACCCCTCGACGCCACCGGTGTGGGTCGGTCCGGCGATGACGGAGTTGACGGTGACGCCGGTGCCGGCGGCGTCCTTGGCGAACCCGCGGCTGACCGCGAGCAGCGAGGTCTTCGTCATGCCGTAGTGGATCATCTCCGCGGGGATGGCCACGGCCGAGTCGCTGGCGAGGCTGAGGACGCGCCCCCAGCCCCGTTCCTTCATGCCGGGCAGGTACGCGCGGATCAGCCGGACGGCGGAGAGGACGTTGACCTCGAAATAACGGCGCCACTCGGCGTCGTCGATCTCCAGCGGAGCGGCGGAGCCGAAGATGCCGAGGTTGTTGACGAGGATGTCGACCGTGGGCACGACGTCCAGTACGGCGGCGGTGCCCGCCTGCGTCGCCAGGTCTCCCGCGGCGCCGGTGACGTCGTCGCTGCCGGACTCGGCGCGTACGGTGCGGACGGCTTCGGCGACGCGCTCCCCACCGCGGCCGTTGACGACGACGCGGGCGCCCGCACGGGCGAGGCCGGTGGCGATGGCGTGACCGATGCCCTGGGTGGAACCGGTGACCAGGGCGGTGCGGCCGGAGAGATCGATCTGCATGATGCGTTCCCGTCGTTGTTCGAGGCTGTGGAGCTGCTGCGGTGTCTCCCTTCCCGGGTTATCCGTCCACGGCGGACGGGTACCCCGGGACGGTCGGGGTCAGTTGAGGGTGTCGGGGTCCGGACCGGTGCGCAGACCGCGGTCGAGGTCCGTGAGGGCGGCCATGTCGGTGTCGGTGAGCTCGAAGCCGAAGACGTCCAAGTTCTGCCGGATGCGGTCGGGGGTGACGGACTTGGGGATCACGATGTTGCCGGTCTGGAGGTGCCAGCGCAGCACGACCTGCGCCGGGGTTACGCCATACGCCTGGGCGACGCGCACGATCGCCTCGTCCCCGAGGACCGCGCCCTGGGCCAGGGGGCTCCAGGCCTCGGTGGCGATCCCGTGCTCGGAGTGGAAGGCGCGCAGCGCGGTCTGCTGGAGGCCGGGGTGCAGCTCCACCTGGTTGACCGCCGGGGTGATGCCGGTGTGCTCCAGGAGCCGCCGCAGGTGGGGGACCTGGAAGTTCGATACACCGATGGCGCGGACACGCCCCTCGGCGAGGATCTTCTCCAGCGCGTTGTAGGTCTCCACGTACAGGTCGCGGGCCGGAGTCGGCCAGTGGATGAGGTAGAGGTCGACGTGGTCCAGGCCCAGCCTGTCCAGGGAGGCGTCGAACGCGGCCAGGGTCCGGTCGTGGCCCTGGTCCTCGTTCCACAGCTTGGTCGTGATGAAGAGTTCCTCACGGGGCAGACCGGAGGCGGAGATGGCCCTGCCGACACCGCGCTCGTTGCCGTAGATCGCGGCGGTGTCGATGCTGCGGTAGCCGGCCTCCAGGGCGCTGGTGACCGCGGCGGTGGTCTCCTCGTCGGGGACCTGGAAGACACCGAAGCCCAACTGGGGCATGGTCACACCGTTGTTGAGCGTCACGTTCGGTACGGAAGTCATCGGGTTTCCTTTCCTTCGTACTGCTTGGTGCGGGGGATCAGGAGCGGACCGCTCCCGCGGCGGCCTGAACGGCGCCGTGGTCGGACGCGGAGGGGTGGGCGGCCCCGTGGTCCGTGGCCGCGACGGGGTCGAGGTTCGCCGGGGCGGAAGCCGCGGCGGTGCGGGTTTCCCGCAACTCGAGCTGGTGCGAGAAGACGGCCAGCACCAGGGCGGCAGCGGCCAGCACCGCCCCGACGGCGTTGGGCGCGGTGTAGCCGAAGCCGGCGGAGATCACCAGGCCGCCCAGCCAGGCGGACAGGGCGTTGCCCAGGTTGAAGGCGCCGATGTTGACCGCCGAAGCGAGCGTCGGCGCGCCGTGGGCGTGGTCCAGGACACGCTTCTGCAACGGCGGGACAGTGGCGAAGCCGAGAGCGCCGATGAGGAAGACGGCCACGACGGACGCGGCCTTGCCGGAGGCCAGGAAGGTGAACAGCAGCAGGACCAGTGCCAGGCCGCCCAGTGCGGTGTAGAGCATGGGCATGAGCCTGCGATCCGCGAAACGGCCGCCGATCAGGTTGCCCGCCACCATGCCCAGCCCGAAGACCACCATCAGCCAGGTGACGGAGGATTCCGCGAAGCCGCTGACCTCGGTCATCATCGGCGCGATGTAGGTGATCGCGGCGAACACGCCCCCGAAGCCGAGCACCGTCATGGCCATGGCCAAGATGACCTGGGTGTTCCTGAACGCGGCGACCTCGTGCCGCAGCCGCACTCCCTCCGGCTTGGGCAGGTCGGGCACGAGCTTGGCGACGCCGCCCAGGCCGAGTACGCCGAGGGCGGCGACGAGCAGGAAGGTCACGCGCCAGCCGGCGTTCTGGCCCACGTAGGTGCCCAGGGGAACGCCGACGACGTTGGCCACGGTCAGCCCGGTGAACATCATCGAGATCGCGCCGGCCTTCTTCTCCGGCGCCACCAGTTCGGCGGCGACGACGGAGCCGATGCCGAAGAAGGCGCCGTGAGCCAGGGAGGCCACCACGCGGCCGATCAGCATGACGGCGAAGACCGGGGCGACGGCGGAGATGACGTTGCCCAGGATGAACAGGCCCATGAGCAGCATGAGCATGTTCCTGCGGGAGATCCTGGTGCCGATGACGGTCATGATCGGTGCGCCGATCATGACCCCGAGGGCGTAGCCGGTGACCAGGAAGCCGGCCGTCGGCACGGACACAGCGAGGTCCGCGCCGACCTGGGGAAGCAGCCCCATGATCACGAATTCCGTGGTGCCGATTCCGAAGGCCCCAATGGCCAGGGCCAGCAGTGCGAGCGGCATGACGAGGGTCCTTTGACAGGCAAAGCCGGATTGCGCAAGCGCCTTACGTGCGTCGACAATACTTGCAAACGACGGCTAACGGCAAACGCGGGTAGGGGGATGTGTGTGACACCGCGGGAGGCCTTCGACCTCCGCTCCCTCGCACGCCCCGGGCGATGACGCCACGGGGGGCCCGGGCCTTGAGCCTGCTCACAACCCCTGTTCGAGGACGTGCGGAGCCGGCTTCCGCACCGGCGGTGTCGCCGAGATCGACACCGAGCCCCGGCCCGTCGCGCACCCGTACCGTCCCGCTCTCGATCGTCACCGTCGGCCCCGCGTAGGGCGACTCGCCATGAACTGACGGCCATTCAGGCCCACTGGCGGTCGAGCCCGTGGGCCGCGAAGAGGCACACGGGCGATCAGGGAAGTTCGCGGTATTCAGTGACGAAGTAGTCGGCCTCGTCGTCCATGGCGTTCTTATGCCAGTCGATGTGAAACTCGGCGGGATGACCGTCTGTGGCGAATGCGACGTGGGCGACATCGGCGTGGCCTGTGCGTGCCTGCTGGACCTTGGCGAGGAGACCGCCCAGGGTCGGGACGTTGTGCGGATTGCCCTCGACGGTACGCCGAGCCGGCTCGTCGAGGCCGATCGCTTTGACGACCTTTCCGTTCTCCACCGTGATCCGGTACTCCCCGAGGTCGCCCCGCTCTCCGGACTCGGAGAGAAGCCGGAAGGAGTACCGGTTCGGTTCGGGCCATCGGTCCCGCTTCACCCGGTCAGCCCCTTCGGCGGTCGGTGCGGGCCCTGTCCCGCAGCCGACCGCGGCGAGGAAGAGCCCGACGGACGCGATGAGCACATGGGTGCGGGTTCTCGACATGGAAGGGCCTCCCCGTAGCTCGGTCGGCCCTTCGACGGCGTCGCCGTTGGGTCGGTTCCTGCCCGGAACGGGACTCCGCGGTCAGTCCAGGTCGGCCTGCCACAGGTCGGGACCGAGGACCTCGTACTGGATGTCGTGCGAGGCGACGCCGTGCTCGATCAGCCGGCTCCGTACGGTCGGCGACCCACGGGGAGCGTGGCGGTGATGACGGGGCGGGACTCGTCGGAGAGCACGGGCCTTCCCTCCTGAGTGCAGGCGGGGACATCTGGCCCGCTCCAGGTACGCGTCACCCCCTGCGTGACACGGCCGGCCCGGCGGGCGGCGGGTCATTCGCCGTCGCCGGAAGAGCGCGGATCGTCCATGCGGGAGAGCCAGGTGGTGAGCAGCGTTTCGAGTGCCTCGGCCTCGGTGGGCGTCAACAGATCCAGCAGTCGGCGTTCGTTGCGCATGTGGTCGGTGAACGCCCGGTCGATCAGTTCGCGTCCGGGGCGGGTGAGGGCGACGATCCGGCCGCGCTGGTCGCCGGCGGAACGGCGGCGGGCGACGAGTCCGGCCTGCTCGAGACGATCGACTCTCTTCGTGATCGCGCCGGTGGTGACCATGGTGTACGCGGCGAGTTCGCCGGGTGCCCGCTCGTAGGGCTCACCGGCGCGGCGCAGTGCGCACAGGACGTCGAACTCCCCCTCACCCAGACCGTAGCGGCCGTAGACGAGGCACAGCTCTTCGGTCAGCCAGCCGGCCAGGCGGTGCAGTCGGCCGATCACTGCCTGCGGGGTGATGTCGACGTCGGGTCGTTCGCGGCGCCAGTCGGCCTGGATGCGGGCCACGTGGTCCAACGGTTGCGGATCGTCCATGGACACCATGGTAGCTTCCGTGGAAGCTATATTGCCTTCCATGGAAACTAATCTGCGCTGGGTAGCTCTGACCGCGGTCGCGCCGGTGGCCTGGGGAACCAACTACTACGTCACCCACGAGTTCCTGCCGGCGGACCGCCCGCTCTTCGGGGCCGCCGTGCGGGCGCTGCCCGCCGGCCTCGTCCTGCTGGCCCTGTGCCGGCAGCGGCCACGCGGTGCGTGGTGGTGGCGGTCCGCGGTGCTCGGTCTGCTCAACGTGAGCGTGTTCTTCGTACTCGTCTATGCCGCCTCACAACTGCTGCCGACGAGCGTCGCCTCGACCGTCATGGCGGTGTCCCCGCTGGCGATGATGCTCATCGCCTGGGCCCTGGTGTCCGAACGGCCCGGCATCTCGCACCTGGCCGGCGCCGCGATCGGACTCGGCGGGGTCTGTCTCATGCTGCTCACAGGGGTGGGAGGGGTGAGCGTGCCCGGAGTCCTCGCCTCGGCCGCGGCCATGCTCGTGTCGGCCTTCGGCCACATCCTGGCCAAGCGGTGGAGCACCAGCGCCGACGTGCTCGCCTCGACCGCCTGGCAGCTCACCGCCGGAGGTCTGTTCCTGCTGCCGGTCGCCGCGGTGGCGGAGGGTCCTCCACCCGCGCTCGACACACCGGCGCTCCTCGCGTTCGGCTACGTCGCCCTGGTCGCCACCGCGCTGGCCTTCACCGCCTGGTTCACCGGGCTGCGGCACCTGCCCGCGGGGACTGTAGGTCTGGTCGGACTGCTCAACCCGGTCACGGGCGTACTGCTCGGCACAGTGGTCGCCGGAGAAGAGCTGACGGCCCAGCAACTGTATGGGCTGGCACTCGTCCTGGCCGGAGTCGTCCTGGGCCGGCCCACACGCGCGAGCCGACGCGGCAGTGGCCCGCCACCAGCCGTAAATCGTGATCTTCCTAGTCAGGTACGGAGCGGAGAGGGTGGTGGCCGGCATCTCCGCTCATGACCTGCCGGTCAGTCAATGGTGAGGGTGCAGGGTCCCGTCCAGCACTGTGACGGCACGGCCGGTGAGGTGTACGCGGTCGCCGTGTACGGCGCTACGGACCAGGCCGGTGCGCGCGGACGCCTGGAGACCGGTAATTACATTGCGGCCAAGTCGCGCCGCCCCGTACGGGGCGCGGACTGTGTGGGCACTGCCCGTGACCGGGTCCTCGGGGATACCTCTGGCGGGCGCGAAGAAACGGGAGACGAAGTCGTGTTCCAGGCCGGTCCCATCCGCTGCTGCGGTGACGATGATTCCGCGCAGGGCCTCGCGGTTCGTCAGGGCTGCTATCGCGTCCAGGTCGGGCGTCACGGCCCGGACGCCGGCCTCGTCGGGCAGGATCGTCAGCAGGTCACCGAGCCCTTCGGAACGGAAGGTGGCCACGGGCGCGATTCCCAGCGCCTCGGACAGCCCTTGTGGCACGGGCACTTTCGTGCTGGGCGCGGCCGGAAAGTCCAGAGTGATGCCGCCTTCCTCGCCGGCGTGCGTGACGAGAACGCCGCTCCGCCGACTCATGAACCGCACAGTGCCGAGGATTCCCCGCTCGGCACGCAGCACGTGTGCTGTGGCCAACGTGGCATGACCGCACAGTCTGGACTCGACAAGCGGGGTGAACCAGCGGATGGCCCAGTCGGCCTCCACCAGGGTGGGCAACGGGAGAGCGAACGCGGTTTCGGAATGATTCATCTCGGCCGCAACCCGTCGCATCCAGGCCTCGTCCGGCCACTCTCCAGCCGCCAGAAGACACACGGCCGCCGGATTTCCGGCGAAGGGACGATCAGTGAAGGCATCGACGACACGAATGCGCATCCCAGGACCGTAAAGGTGCCAAGTCAGTCCCCGCCAAGGCCGATCCGGGAGGAGTGGACCGGCATGGGGCGTACCCGTGATGCCGAAACACGGCTCGGCGGGATTCGCCGGACAGGCGAGTACTCAGGCGTAGTTCGTGATGGTCGCCGCCTCTGTCCGGCCGACGCATGACGCGGTCTAGGGTGAACGAATGGACGTGGGGGCGGTACTGATTGCGATCACTGGTGTAGCGGGAACTCTCGGGGGCGCGTTGCTCACCCAGCGGGGCGCCGACCGGGCCAGGAAGCGCGAGTTGGAGATGGCCCATGCCATCCAGGAAGCTCGCGAGAATCGTGAGCTACGCGGGAGCTGCTACACACAACTGCATCGGGATGCCAGGCAGTTCGCCACGGCGCTCAGCCGGCACTTGTACGTCATGCGGGATCGCACGCTCGGGCCGGAGGACGTATCGGCGTTGGAAGGAACCAAGGACGCCTACCGTGACCGGTGGTCCGAGGCTCTGATGATCGCCCCCGACGCGGTGATTGTTCCGGCTCACGAACTGAACGAAGCGCTGACCGGGGTCTATGGACAGATCAAGCGTTTGGAACAGGGAAACCCCCGCCCGGGCGAGACCTTGCAGTCAGCCGCTGAAGCGCAGCATGCGCTCTGGTCTCTGATAAGCGTCACGAGAGTGGCGATGCGTCGTGATCTGGGTGTCACCGCAGACGCCGGCGAGGAAGTCACCCGTCGAACAGCGTTGGCCTCCTCCAGTAACCCCGTCGTCCCGACCCGGGATTTCGCTGAGTAGCTCGAAACCCATTCGCCGTACTGTGCCGTGATGCGAGCCATTCCCAGGGCTACCTCCCGATCAGCCGGAGCCGTCGAGTTCTTCACGAGAGCGAGGCCCCTGGGCACGTAACGCCCGTCAAGGACCTCACAACGCCGCTCGCCCCGCCGCCCCGCGGTTCCGCCACCGCGCGCCCACCCAGCAGGCACCCACGACAGCGGTCACGGCGGCGAGAGCCGAGTACGCGGCCGCGTAGGAACTCACGGTGACGACCGCGCCCGCGGCGAAGGCGCCGAGACCGGTGCCCGCGTCGAAGCCGACGTTCCAGGCGACGCTGACGGAGGAGCGCGCCCGCTCGCCGGCGGCGGCGAAGGCCTGCACCAGCGTCAGGTTCTGCAACCCGCCGTAGGCGACGCCCACGCCAAGCATCCCGGCCACCACCAGGACCGGCCCGGTCGGCCCTGACCCGCCCACCGCACCCGCGCCGATCACGGCCAGCCCGGCGGCGCCGGCGAACAGCAGCGGGGCGATCGCCGGGGCTGCTCCCCTGCGGTCCGCGACGTGTCCGAACCCCCACCGGCACAGCGCCGCCGTCGCGGTGAACGCCAAAAGCGCGAGGTAGACGGCGACCGGGTCGGACAGCAGACGGGGCGTGAAGGTGAGGATGGCGCCGCCGGCCGCGGTGATGACGAGCAGCGCGGCGATCGGACCGACCAGGACGCGGCGGAGCCGGCTCGTGTCATGCGCTTCGGCGGGCGCGCCGGACACGTCGCCGCTGTCATGCAGGGCGCGTGCCACAAGCGGGGCCAGCGGGACGGCGAGCAAGGGCACGGCCGCGCACGTGAACACCAGCCAGAATCCGACGCTCTGGGCCAGCCAGGGGGCGACGGGGATGAGCAGGAACTGAGGCGCCGCGATGGCGAGCCCGTAGGCGCCGACCGCTCGGCCGCGGCGGGCGGGTTCGACGAGCGCGGCCACCCCGGTGGCACCGCACACGGTGAGGATCCCGAAGCCGAGGCCCCGCACCGCCGCGAGGGCCATGACGGCTCCCGCCTGGCTGGTGACCAGATGTCCCAGGGCGGGGAGTCCGAGCAGGCACGAGCCGAGGGCCAGGGACCTCTGCCAGCCAAGACGCCCGAGGATCCTGCCGACCAGCAGTTGGGCGATCACCGTGAAGAGCATCAGCACGGTGTTGACCAGGCCCGCGCCCAGTTCGTCCGCCCCGCCCTCGAGCGCCCACAGGGGGGCGACCGGCATCAGCAACGACAGGCCGGCGAAGCCCAGCGCGGTCGAGACCAGCAGAGGCCGCATCCCCGGCACGCGCCACACCGGGACCTCTTCCCGGCAGACGGGACCGTCACCTTGTTGCTTCAGCATCCCGAGATGGTAGGCCGTTCGCGCCGCCGTTCACCTGCCTCCCCCCAGGAACTGAGGGCGCCGTACGGACCGGCGCACGCCCCGCTCGGCCACACGAGGGGCATCTGAGCGTCACGCCCAAGACCCAAGTCAAACGCTTGACTAAACTTGACGCCCGGACGTAGGTTCCCCGTGGCGGCATGAGCCGGGGCACTTCTCCGGCCCTGCCCCACGCACTATTCAGAAGCCCTTCCAGCGCTGCCGAGCGGATCATGGGATACCGGTCGGGCGCTGCCGGCCGGCGAGTTGGAGCAAGACGTGGGCGATCGGTCGGGCATATGCGTCGTGGGCGGTTCCGTCGCCGGCACCGCGGCCGCACAGGCGCTGCGGGCCAAGGGCCATGACGGGGAGATCCGGCTGATCGAGGCGGAGGCGCACATCCCCTACGACCGGCCGCCGCTGTCCAAGCAGGTCCTCCAGGGCGGGCTCGACCTTCCGGCGCTGCAGTTCCAGTCCACCGCGCACTGGTCCCGGCTCGGAGTCACCCTCACGCTGGGCACGTCGGTGACCGAGCTGGAGCCCGGGGAGCGAGTGCTGCGCCTGAGCGACGGATCCGAGCTGCGGGCGTCCGGCATCGTCCTGGCCCCGGGGACGGAGTCCAGGCCGCTGCCCTTCCCCGACGAGCAGTCCAGGGTGCGCCGGCTGCGCACCCTGGAGGACGCGCTCGTACTGCGCGGATCGCTGCAGACCGCGCGGTCGATCGTGCTCGTCGGCGCCGGCTTCATCGGCCTGGAGGTGGCCGCGACCTCCGTCCGGCTGGGGCTCGACGTCACCGTCGTCGAGCTGCTTCCGCTGCCGCTCGCCCCGGCGGTCGGCGACGTCGTCGCCGAGCGGGTGTGCGCCGCGCACCGGGACAGCGGGGTCACCCTGCTGACGTCGCGATCGGTGGCGGAGGTCCGGGGCGACGGGCGGGTCTCCACCGTCGTCCTGGACGACGGCCGGGCGATCGAGGCGGACATCGTCGTGGCCGGGGTGGGGGTGCGCCCGGCCACCGGATGGCTGGCCGGATCGGGCCTGGAACTCGGCGACGGCATCGAGGCCGACGCCTACTGCCGGACCTCGGCGGACCTGGTCTACGCCGCCGGTGACGCCGCGCGCTGGCACAACCCCGCCTTCGGCGCCCGGATGCGTGTCGAGCACTGGAGCACCGCCCGCGAGCAGGGTGCGACGGCGGCCGCGAACCTGCTGGGCGAACTGCGGGGCGAGGACGCGTCCCGGACCCCGTTCGTGCATGTGCCGTACTTCTGGTCCGACCAGCTGGACATGAAGATCCAGCACGTCGGCCGCATCCTCGCGGGCGGGCACAGCGAGGTGGAACACGACGGCGACGGCGCCCTGTTCGTCACGCACCGGCTGGGCGACCGGCTGACCGGCGCGACGACGGTCAACCGTCCGAGGGACGCGATGCTCTCGCGCAGAAGGATCGCGCAGGAGTGCGAGCGGCTGGGGCCGCCCATCGGCTGAACGGACCGCCGGCAGGCCGTCCGAGGAACCACGATCCGGTGCACCGGCTCACCGCCGCACCGGCCGGCGTTGACGTTGAAAGGAAGAACCATGGGCAGTCCGCTGCAGGACGCGCAGATTTTCGATCCGACCGACCCGGAGTTCCTGAAGAACCCCTACCCGGTTCTCAACCACCTGCGGGAGAACACCCCCGTCGTCAGGGCGGAGTCGCTGGGACTCTGGCTCGTGACCCGCCACGAGGACGTGTTCGCGTGCCAGCGGGACGCCCGTCTCACCCGGAACTTCAGCCACAAGTACACCCCCGAGGAGATGGGGGTCGCACCGCGCGACGCCCGCTGGGCCGACTTCTGGCAGGCGGAGAAGTGGAGCCTGCTGGACATCGAGCAGCCGGACCACACCCGGATCCGCTCGCTGGTGTCCTCCGCCTTCACCCCACGCCGCGTGACGCAGATGCGCGACGCGGTCCGCGCCCGCTCCCGGAAGCTGCTCTCGGACCTCATCGAGCAGGGCGAGTTCGACCTGCTGCACGACTACGCGATGCCGTACTCGGTGTCGATCGTCTGCGAACTGCTCGGCGCCGACCAGGAGCAGGCACCCCTGTTCCTGGACTGGGCGCACGCGATGGTGAAGATGTACGAGCTCGACACCAGCGAGGAGCAGGCCAAGCAGGCCAACGACTCGGCCGCGGCCTTCATCGCCTACGTCCGCGAGCTCATCGTGCTGCGCCGTCGGCAGCCCTCCGACGACCTGGTGAGCGCCCTGGTCGAGGCCGAGACCGAGGAGGGCAGGAAGCTCACCGACGACGAGATCGTGTCCACGGTGATCGTCCTGCTGAACGCCGGCCACGAGGCCACGGTCAACACCACCGGCAACGGCATGACCGCCCTGCTGCGCCACCCCGACCAGTGGGCGCGGGTGACCTCCCAGGAGGTGGCCCCGCGGCAGGCGGTGGAGGAGGTCATCCGCTGGGATCCCCCGCTCCAGTTGTTCGAGCGCTGGGTGCTGGCCGACGACGTCGAGATCGGCGGCCAGGAGATCCCCTTCGGCTCGAAGATCGCGATGCTGTACGGCGCGGCCAACCGCGACCCGCGCCTGTTCACCGACCCGGAGGTACTGGACGTCGGCCGGGTGAACGCCTCCCGCCACGTCAACTTCGGCGGCGGTGTGCACGCCTGCCTCGGCGCGCCGCTGGCCCGGATCGAGCTGGAGGAGACCTTCACCTCGATCCGGGACCTGTGCCCCGATCTCAAGCTTGTCGAGGAGCCGCGCCGCAACTCGGCCTTCGTCATCTGGGGCATGGAGTCGGTCCGCGTGTCCGCTCGCTGACCCCTCGGCCGGAAACACGACAGCACGTCAGCAGTCAGTAGGAGGAAACCCATGCCACGCCTGCAGGTCGACGAAGCCCTCTGCAAGGGGCACGGTCTGTGCTACTTCGGCTGGCCGAAGATCTACGACCTCCGGGATGACGGCATCGCCGTCGCCCTGGTCGACGAGATCCCGGCCGAACTGCTGGAGGAGGCCCGCAACTCCGTCGAGGCCTGCCCGGAGCGGGCCCTGCGGATCGTGGACTGACCGCGGTCCCGGTTCGCGCACCCGCCCGGCGGCGGCCGTTCACGGCCGCCGCCGGTCCTGTTCGGGGCGTGGCCGGTAACGATCACCGGTCGCCGGGGCCGTGGGCCGCGGAACGTATCATCGACGCCTACGCGCCCGGCCGGACCGGGCCGCGGCGCTCGCAGGGGCTGGTCGCCGGCCTCCGGCGGGAAGGGAGTGACACTCGTGGCACGCCGCCGGGTTACGGGCGCCGATGTCGCCGCCGAAGCGGGGGTGTCGGTCTCCATCGTGTCGCTGGTCCTGAACGGGAAGGACTCCGGCAGGGCGAACCAGGCCACCCGGGACAGGGTCCACGCGGCCGCGCAGCGGCTCGGGTACCGTATCGACCGCCGCGGCCGCAGCCTCGCCACCGGCCGGACCGGCATCGTCGGTTACGTCGCGCCCGATGTCGCGACCCCCTTCTTCAGCAGTGTGCAGATGGGCCTGCTGAGCGAACTGAGCCCGGAGTACCAGGTCCTCACCGTGGTCACCGCCCTGGGCCAGACGGTCAGCCAGGAGAGCGTCCGGCGGCTGCTCGACCTGGGCGTGGACGGCCTGATCATCTCCACGGTCGAAAGCGACCTGGTGACGTCCCTGAACCCGTCGTGCCCGGTGGTGATCCTCGACTCCCCCGGACGGCAGAAGGACCTGCCGCGCGTCAATCTGGACGTCGCAGGCAGCGCCAGGGAACTCGCCCGCCATCTGACGGATCACGGTCACCGGAGCTTCGCCTACCTCGACATCGACACCCGGACCCGGACCCTGGAGGCGCGCCGCAAGGCGTTCACCGCCGAGGCACGGAAGGCGTCGGAGCGGGTGGGGGTCGTGGTGGCACGCTCCCCCATCGACGTGACGGCGGCGTACGACACCGTGGCGGACAACTGGTCCGCCTGGCGCGACGCCGGAGTGACGGCGCTGGTGTGCGGCTCCGACCTCCAGGCGTTCGGCGCGCTGGCGGCGCTGCGCGACCTCGGGGTTTCGGTTCCGGAGGAGGTGTCCGTGGCCGGCGCCGACGACCAGCCGATGTCCCGGATCGTGCAGCCGTCGCTGACCACGGTGAAACTTCCCTCGTTCGAGCTGGGCAGCCTCGGCGCGCGGGAGCTGCGCAAGGCCATGGACGGGCCGGACGCGGTCGCGGGGCGACCATTGGTGCTGCCGACCCGGCTGGAGATCAGGGAGTCGACCGGCAGCGCGCCGAAAGCCCGCTCCACGCCGCGCTGACGCGGCACTCGGTCCCGGTGCGCCGAGGTCATGGGAGTGGGGTGCGCAGGGCGAGGATGGCCACGTCGTCGTGGCCGTCGCTGGGGTGCCGGCCCGCGAGAGTCCGCACGAGGTCCTCCAGCGGCTGGTCCGCGTACGCGGTGGCGAGTGCGGCCAGGGCGTCCAGCCCCTCGTCGATGGAGTGTTGGGGGTGTTCGACGAGTCCGTCGGTGAAGAAGATCACCACGGCCCCCGCGGGCAGGGTCCGGGTGTGGTCGGGGCGGACCTCGTCGGTGCTGACGCCGAGGGGCACACCGGGGTCGGCGTTCAGGTACTCGGCCCGCCCGTCGGGGGTGATCAACAGCGGGGGCAGGTGGCCGGCGGTGCTCCACTGCAGTGTCCAGCCGCCGTGCTCATCGGGTGCGATGCGGGCCAGCAGGGCGGTGGTGACGGGGTTCTCGGTGGTGGCGTTCAGGGTGATGTCGAGCTGGTGGAGGATGCCACTGGCCGGGGTGCGGCGGTCGTAGAGCAGGGCACGGAGCATGCTGCGGGTCTGGGCCATGGCGCCGGCCGCGTGCAGGTCGTGGCCGACGACGTCTCCGATCACGACGCCGAGGGCGCCGTCGGGCAGGATGACGGCGTCGTACCAGTCCCCGCCCAGGCGGTTGGGCTCGGCGGCGGGCTGGTAGATCGCGGCGGCGGTGAAGGGCCGCAGGTCCGGGAGGGTGGGCAGGAGCAGCCGCTGGAAGGTCTCGGCGCTGTCGCGGATCTGGCCGAACAGGCGGGCGTTCTCGATCGCGATGCCCGCGGCGCTGGCGAGGGCGACGAGGACCTCCTCGTCCGCCCGGTCGAAGGGGCGTCCGTCGTGGCGTTCGGAGAGGTAGAGGTCGCCGTAGATCTCGCCGCGGACGCTGATGGCCACCCCGAGCAGGGTGCGCATGTGGGGGTGGCCGGCCGGGTAGCCGACGGAGGCCGGGTGGGACGCGATGTCGGTGACGCGCAGCGGTTCGGGGTGGCGGATCAGCAGCCCGAGCACTCCGCGGCCGTGGGGGAACTCCACCCCGGCCAGGGCGGCACGCTCCTCCTCGGACAGTCCTGCGGTGATGAAGGCCTGCAGGTACTCGCCGGACTCGTGGAGCACTCCGAGGGCGCCGTAGCGGGCGCCGACCAGGTCCATCGCAGTGGTGACGACGCGGTGCAGCACGGACGACAGATCCAGCTCGCCGCTGATCGCCAGTACCGCGTCGAGCAGGCCCTGAAGCCGGTCCTTGGCGGCGGCCAGCGCCTGGAGCCGCTCGCCGATCTGGTCCAGTTCCTCGTTCAGGCGCTGCCCCAGGTCGGGAATTCCCGGCAGCTTCGGCTCGTCCTCGTGCCCGGCCGTCATGAGCGCCTGGTTGAGGTCTTGAACACCGGCTTGGCGCCCTTCCTGTCCAGGTCCAGGTGGCCGGGATCGTCCCGGTCACCCGGCATCCCGACACGACCGCGATCAAAGAAATCACAGCCTGACACGACCGGACCGACCACACCGGCCATTGCTCCGAAAGCGGCATGCCATGGCCGCACAGTCACGCGGCCGGTGCGCCGAACGCCCGTGACGCGTCGAGCATCGCCTCGACGGCGCGCTGCACAGTGATCTGACCGTTGCCGGCCACGATGTGCAGTCCGTAGGCGTCCTCCAGCGCCACCAGGTTCAGGGCCGCCGTCGCGGTGTCCAGGACGAGGTTGAACGCCCCCGCCGCGGCGCCGAGTTCGAGGACGGTCCGGTACGTGGCCAGTTGCCGCTCGTACATCGACTCGACCAACTTGGTGTGCAGCGGGGAACTCTCGGCCAGCACGTCGAACTCGTACAGCAGGCGCATCAGCGCGTCGTCGGGTCCTGTCGGGAGTCCGGCGCGGATCGTCTCCCCCAGGAGTCGCGCTGGATCCTCGATCGTGCCCGGCAACGCGTCCCGCCGGTCGCAGAAACGTTCCATGCCCGCGCGATAGGCCTCGCTCAGCAGCGCGTCGAGGTCGTCGTAGTAGTAGAGGACGGCCCCTCGGGTCAGCCCCGCCTTGCGTGCCACGTCCGCGAGTGAGAGGGAGCGGAGCCCGGTCTCGGCGGTCGTGTCGATGACCGCCTGGATGAGGTGGGCGCGGCGTTCGTTCTGATTTTTTCGGCGGGCCATCCCTTGACAGTAGTCGAGATGCTCATGAGACTCGAACCATTCTTTGACGCCGATGACAACAAATGCGCGCACCGTCTCGGCGCACCTTCGCCGCGCGTTCGTGGCGCGGCTCAGAACCAAGGACAACCATGCTGGACACCCTGATCACCGGCGCCCGCGTGCGCACGTTCGACGATTCCCGCCCGCGGGCCGGCGCCGTCGGCATCACCGGCGGGCGCATCGCCTTCGTGGGCGACGAGGCGGAGGCCCCGGCGGCCCGCGAGCACCGCCGCCTGGACGGGGGACTCCTCACCCCGGGCATCATCGACAGCCACAACCACCTGCTGCTCGGCTTCGACCCCGACGCCGTCAGCCTCGAGGGCGCCGAGACCCTCGACGAGGTCCGCCGCCGTATCGCCGAACTCTCCGAAGCACGCCCGGACCTGACCTGGATCTGCGCCGAGAACGCCGTGTACTCGGTGGTCCACGGCCGCCGCCCGCACGCCCGCGACCTGGCCGGCATCACCTCACGTCCCGTCTTCGTCACCACCTACGACCAGCACTCGGTGTGGCTCAACGACGCCGCGATCCGCGCGCTGCGCCTGGACGAGGGCGGCGACATCCCGTGGGGCCGCCCGGAACGGGACGCCGACGGCCGCGCCACCGGATGGGTCACCGACTTCTACACGAGCGCCATGACGACGGCGGGCCTGGCCGGCCTCCAGCGCGACATCCCGATGTACTCGCCCCAGCGGCGCTACCGGAAGCTGCTGGGCAGCCTGGAGATGGCCACCGCCGCCGGCATCACCACCGTCGTCGAACCGCAGGTCCCGCTCGCCGAGATCGACCTGTTCCGGCGCGCCCAGGACGAGGGGCGCCTCAGCTCCCGCGTCATCGCGGCGCTCTTCCACCCCATGGGGTCCGACGGAGCGTTCCGGAAGCAGTTGCGCGCCGCGGCCGACGCCGCCCCGAACGGTGACCGCCTGGCCTTCGGCCCGGTCAAGCTCTACGCCGACGACGTGATCGAGCCCCACAACGCCTGGATGCTGGACGACTACGCCAACCGGCCCGGGCACCGCGGCCACCCCTCCGCACCGCTGGGCGAGCTCACCCGCGTCATCACCGAACTGGACCGCCTCGGCTTCCAGACCCACACCCACGCGACGGGCGACGGCGGCATCCGCCTGGCCCTGGACGCGATCGAGCACGCCGCGCGCACCAACGGCAATCGGGACCGCCGCCACGGGATCGTGCACGTCGAGTGCCTCGCCCCGGAGGACCTGCCGCGCTTCGCCCGGCTGGGCGTCACCGCCTGCATGCAGCCGCGCCACTGCTCCCCGGACCTCGTGGCCGGCACCTGGATGGACAACGTCGGCGAGACCCGCTGGGACCGCGCCTGGCGACTGCGCTCACTCATGGCGTCCGGCGCCCACGTGGCCCTGTCCAGCGACTGGCAGGTGGGAGAGATGGATCCCCTGGTCGGGTTCTACTCGGCGCTGACCCGGGCCGGGCTCGACGGCAAGGACGCCTGGACCCCGGCGGAACGCGTGGGGCTCGACGACACGTTGCGCGGCTACACGGCCGAGGGCGCCTGGGCCTGGCACCGCGAGAACGAGTACGGCGTCATCCGCGAGGGCGCCAAGGCGGACCTCGTCGCCTGGTCCGAGGACCTCTACGCGCTCGAACCGGACCCGGCGGCGCTGCTCCAGCAGCGGGCCGAGGTCACCTGGGTGGGCGGCGAGGTGGTCCACGAGGCCGCCACCGCACGCGCCACCGCCGGCCACTACGGTGCGCTCACCTCCTGCTCCGCCCACACCGAAGGCGGTCACGCCCATGCCTGACAGCAGCCGTCCCTCAGGCGTCGCCGAGGGCACCGCCACACGGACCACGGCGAACCGCCGGCCCGCGGCACCTGGCAGTACCGCGACCGTCGCCGACGGCGAACAGGCCCAGGAGGCCCCGGGCGGCACACAGTTGCGCCGCAGCCTGAAGCTGCGCCACATCGTCTTCCTCGGCCTGGCCTTCATGGCGCCCCTGGCGGTGTTCGACACCTTCGGTCTGGTCTCCGAGGCGACCGACGGCCATGTGCCGCTCGCCTACCTGGCCGTCCTCGTCGCGGTGGGGCTCACGGCGCTCAGCTACGCACGGATGGCCCGCCGCATCACCTCCGCCGGATCCGTGTACACCTACGCCGGCAAGTCGCTCGGGGCGGCCGTGGGCTTCCTGGTGGGCTGGTCCGCCACGCTGGACTACGTGCTGCTGCCCATGCTCAACGCCCTGCTGGCCGCGATCTACATGGGCGCCGTGCTGCCCGGCGTCCCGGCGTGGGTGTGGGTGCTCTCCACCGTGGTGGTCTGCACGGCACTGAACCTGGTGGGCGTGCGGCTGGCGGCCAAGGTGAACGTGGCGCTCGTGGTCATCCAGGCCGGCGTCGCCATCGCGTTCCTGGTGTTCGCGGTGCGTGCCATCGCCACCCATGGCGAGTCGTTCGGAACCACCGGCTGGGACCCGGCCTCGGTGCCGCTGCCCGCCCTGCTCAGCGGCGCCTCGCTGCTGGCGCTGTCGTTCCTGGGCTTCGACGCCGTCTCCACCCTCTCCGAGGAGGCCGAGCAGCCACGCCGGGACATCCCGCGGGCCATCCTGCTCATCGTGGCCGCCGCCGGGGTGTTCTTCCTGGCCATCACCTACGCCATGCAGACGCTCTTCCCGGACGTCTCGGCCGTGGGCGACATCGTGGGCGCCTCGCCGGAGATCGCCAAGTACATCGGCGGTGCCGCGTTCCAGGCGGTGTTCGTGGGCGGCTACCTCACCGCGGTGCTCGGGTGCGGTCTGACCCAGCAGATGAGTGCGGCACGGCTGCTGTTCGCCATGGGCCGCGACGGCATGCTGCCGCGCGCCGTCTTCGGGCGGGTCGATCCGCGTACCGGCGTCCCCGCCCTCAACGTGCTCATCGTGGGCCTCATCGCCGCCTCCGCCGTCTTCCTGGACCTCGGCAGCGCCGCCTCACTGATCAACTTCGGCGCCTACGTCGCCTTCGCCGCGGTGAACCTCGCGGTGATCGGGTTCTGGGTGCGCGACCGGCGCGCCGGACGGCCGGAGGCCCGCGGACCCGTCGCCGCCGTGCTGCAAGTGGTGCTGCCGGTTCTCGGGTTCGTCGTGAACGCGGCCCTGTGGGTCAGCCTGGACACCCCGGCCAAGGTCGTGGGCGTCATCTGGGCGCTGGTGGGCGTGGCAATCCTCACGCTCCGCACGGGCGGATTCCGGCGCCCGGTGCGGACGTTGAACCTGGAGGAATAGGTCCGCGAAGTCCCCGGTCGCCCGGACGGAGCGGTCAGTGCCGGAGTGCGGTACGCCCTCGCCCCGCAGGCTCGGCGGAGCCGGTTCCGGTTCTCAGGGCGCGCATGGCGAGGGCGCCCGCCAAGGGACCGGGAGCCAGGAGGAGGAACGCGTAGCGCCAGCCGACGGCGTCCGCGAGGAGAGGGGTCAGCTGGATGCTGACGACCGTGAGGGCGAACCCGATCGCGGTCTGGGCCGTGAGGGCCGTTCCGATGTAGCGGGAGTCGGCGACCTCGCTGAGGGCGGTGGAGAACACTCCGGAGTCGGCGATCACGGCGGCGCCCCACAGCACGCAGAACGCGATCACGAGCGCCGGCGGGGAGTGGAGGAGCAGTGGTGAGAGCAGACAGCACAGGCCACTGGTGACCAGGGCCGCGATGGCGGCGGGAGGACGGCCGTAGCGGTCGGCGCCCCAGCCGCCGAGCAGACAGCCGACGACGCCGCCGATCCCCATGGTGAGGAACACGGTGACCTCGACAGAGCCGGGAAGGTGACGGGCACTGTCCGTGGCGGCGAGGTAGGCGGGTATCCAGGTCCACAGGGCGTAGAGCTCCCACATGTGCCCGAAGTAGCCGAGGTTGGCGGAGCGGGGGCCGCGCTGGGTGAACATGGTGAGGGCGTAGCGGGGGTTGCGGGCGGGCGCGGCCGGGGCGGCGTGGGGGCCGACGCGGATGAAGGCCAGCGCGATGCAGGAGGCCAGGAGTCCGGCGGCCGACGCGACCAGGAGAACGCCTCGCCAGGGCAGTGACCCGACGCCGGCGATGAGGTGCGGAAGGGTCGATCCGAGCGTCAGGGCGGCGACGAGCACGCCCATGGACCTTCCGCGTGCGGCGCCGTGCGCCCAGGAAGCCATGAGTTTCATGCCGACCGGGTACACACCGGCCAGGCACACACCAGTGACGAAGCGGAGCGGAACGGCTGTGGCAAGCCGGTCGACCGACACGGCCAGGAGCACGGTGCACACGGCGGCAGCGGCGGCGCCGCCGGCGAGAAGGCGCTGGGGTGGAAGTCGGTCGGCGAGGGTGAGGGCGGCGGACGTGAGCGCGCCGGTGACGAACCCGAGCTGGACCGACGCGGTCAGCCATACGGCGTCCGCGGAGTCGAGCCCCCACTCGCCGCGCAGTGTGGGAACCACCGCCGACATGGAGAACCAGACGGCGAGGCCGAGGACCTGTACGGCGGCGATCGCGGCGCGCTGTATGCCCGCGTTCATGGTCGCTCCCCCTCCCTCACCGGAACCAAGTGGGCGGGAGAAGCCTACGGGGCGGTCTCCCGCCTGCTCGGCTCGGCTCCCGAAGCGTGGGGCTGACGTGTCCCATCGACCCGTGGCGACCCCTTATCCACACAAACAGCACAAATAGGATTTCGGGATTGCTAAATTTCGCAATTGCTTAGATGCTGTGTTGGCTGTGCCCCCAGGTAGCCAGGGGCACAGCTTCTGTGTGGCTCGCCCCGGTGGGGCTGTGCGAGGGGAAGCTGAGGGGTCGTGTCGGTTCCGCTGTACCAACGGATCACCTCCTTGTTGCCCTCCCGCTCCGATCTGTCCCAGATGCGGCGTGATCCGCGCCGTGACCTGCTCGCCGGGCTGACGGTGGCGATCGTGGCGCTGCCGCTCGCCCTCGGCTTCGGGGTGTCTTCCGGGCTCGGCGCCGAAGCAGGTCTGGCGACCGCGGTGGTCGCCGGCGCGCTGGCCGCCGTGTTCGGCGGGTCGAATCTCCAGGTGTCGGGGCCGACCGGGGCGATGACCGTGGTCCTGGTGCCGATCGTCGGTCAATACGGTCCGACCGCCGTTCTCACGGTGGGCCTGATGGCCGGCGTGATGCTCGTCGTCCTCGCCGCGTTCAGGGCCGGGCGCTATATGCAGTACGTGCCGGCACCCGTGATCGAGGGCTTCACGCTCGGCATCGCCGGAGTGATCGGGTTGCAGCAGGTGCCGAACGCGCTGGGCGTGCCCAAACCCGAGGACGACAAGGTCCTCGTCATCACCTGGCACGCGGTCGAGGAGTTCGTGAAGGCGCCGGACTGGACCGCCGTGGGACTCGCGGTCTGCGTGGTCGTGCTCATGCTGGCCGGTGCGCGGTGGCGGCCCACCGTGCCGTTCTCCATCGTCGCCGTGATCGCCGCCACGGTCGTGGCCCAGGTCGCCGGACTGGACGCGAAGCCGATCGGCGACCTGCCCGCGGGACTGCCCGCGCCTTCCCTCTCCTTCCTCGATCCCGGCTCGCTCGGCTCACTGCTCGCCCCGGCCGTGGCGGTGGCCGCGCTGGCCGCGCTGGAGTCGCTGATGTCCGCGGCCGCCGCCGACGCGATGACGGTGGGGCAGCGCCACGACCCGGACCGGGAGCTGCTCGGCCAGGGGCTGGCCAACATCGCCGCCCCGCTGTTCGGCGGCGTCCCGGCCACCGGAGCCATCGCACGCACCGCCGTCAACGTCCGCACGGGTGCCCGCTCCCGGCTGGCCGCCCTCACCCACGCCGCCGTCCTCGCGGTGATCGTCTTCGCGGCGGCTCCCCTGGTGTCGAAGATCCCGCTGGCGGCGCTGGCCGGCGTGCTGCTGGCCACCGCGATCCGCATGGTCGAGGTCGGCTCGCTGAAGGCGATGGCCCGCGCCACCCGGTCCGACGCCGTGATCCTCGTCCTGACAGCGGCCGCGACGCTGGCCCTGGACCTGGTGTACGCGGTGATCATCGGCCTGTTGACCGCCGGTGCCCTCGCCCTGCGCGCCGTGGCGATGCAGGCCCGCTTCGACCAGGTGTCCCTCGACCGGGGTGACCACACCGACGAGGAGCACCAGCTGCTCGCCGAGCACATCGTCGCCTACCGCATCGACGGTCCGCTGTTCTTCGCCGCCGCGCACCGCTTCCTGCTGGAGCTGACCGAGGTGGCCGCCGTGAAGGTCGTCGTCCTGCGGATGTCGCGGGTGTCCACGATGGACGCCACCGGCGCCCTCGTCCTGAGGGACGCGGTGGAGAAGCTGAACCGGCGCGGCATCCTCGTCCTGGCCTCCGGGATCCGTCCCGAGCAGCGGCAGGTGCTCGACTCCGTCGGTGCTTTGGAACTGCTTCAGCACGAGGGCCGTGACTACGCCCACACACCCGAGGCGATCCACGCCGCACGCGATCACCTGTACCTGGCCGGAGTCCTGCCGGCCGAGCCGACGGCACCGACTGGACAGTGGCGCGACAGGACACGCGAGGATAGGGCGCATGTTCTTGACGAGTAGGTGGATGCGATGCCGAGTGGGCCGGCCGTTCCGGTCGTACCGTGCCGGGGAGGGGACGGCAGGGTGAGTACGCCCCTGTACCAACTGAAGGCCGAGTTCTTCAAGACGCTCGGACACCCGGCCCGTATCCGCGTCCTGGAGTTGCTGAGCGAGCGCGAGCACGCGGTCGCGGAGATGCTGCCCGAGGTGGGGATCGAACCGGCGCACCTGTCCCAGCAGTTGGCGGTGCTGCGGCGGGCGAACCTGGTGCGGACCCGCAAGGAGGGGTCGAACGTGTACTACTCGCTGGCCAACCTGGAGGTGGCGGAACTGATGCGGGTGGCCCGCTCGATCCTGTCGGGTGTGCTGGCGGGGCAGGCGGAGCTGCTCGCCGATCTGCGGGCGGACCAGCCGGAGAGGAAGCCGCCGCCGCAGTGACGGTCATCGGACGGCGCCGGTCCTGGGGAGGCGGCCTGTAGGGCGTCGCGGTCGGGGCTACGCCCCGCGGGTGGTCTCGTGCTCCGCCCCCTGCGGCCAGAGCACCTCGACGTCGACACCGTGGCTGCGGGCATAGGCCACCAGGTGCGCCGTCGCGTCCCTCCCCGAGGAGGGGGAGCCGTCCCAGATGGCCAGCACCCGCGCGCACGAGCGCAGCAGTCCCTCGTCGGCCGTCACACACGAGGTGCGGTCACCGGGGTCGTACTCCACCAGCCGCACCTGCTCGGACAGCAGCAGGAGTTCACCGGCCGCCTTCCGGTCCGGCTCGGCGACGTGCGCGGGTACCCCGTTGCAGGACGGCAGGACGGTCACGAGGGCCAGTCCCGCCATCCGGGCGGCCCGCCCGACCACCACCGGCAGCCCCTTCCCGGCGCGCACCAGCCCGGACGTTCCCGCCTGGGCGAACGCGGCCAGACGGGAACGCAGTTCCTCCTCCAGCAGAGCCAGTGTCGGCGCCGTGAGATCGGCGTGGCCTACAACAGCGATCACTTGTGGCTTTCCCTTCTCCCCATGTGCTTGATCATCGTCACGTCCGGCCGGCTCGCGCAGGGGTCCCGCGGCCCCGAAATCAGGCTGTTCGGCCCTGGCGGACGCCACCGCACGGGTACGGGGGCGCACTCTCGCCTGCGGGTCACAGCCCGAACAGTTCTGCCGCGTTGTCGTGGCACACGGCCCGCAGCCACTGCGGTCCGAGCTTCAGCCGCTCCAGGGCGTGGAGCTGATGGACGTAGGGATAGGGGATGTTGGGGAAGTCGGAGCCGAGCAGGACGCGGTCGCCGAGCGCTTCGAGCCGGGGCAGGGCCCGGCGCGGGAACGGCATGAATCCCTCGGTGAAGTCGGTGAACGCCATCGTCGTGTCCAGCCGCACCTGCCCGTAACGCTCGGCAAGGTCCAGGAACTCCTCGTACTCGGGCATCCCCATGTGCGCGACGATCAGGCGCAGTTCCGGGTGCCGTGCCAGCACCCGCGCGACCGGCTCAGGGCCGGTGTGCTTGCCCGGTGCGGGCCCCGAACCGCAGTGGATCACCACGGGGAGTCGTGCCTCGGCCAGCAACCCCCAGGCCCGATCGAGGAGTTCGTCGGCCGGGTCGTACGCTCCCACCTGTACATGAGCCTTGAACACGCGCGCGCCCGCTTCGACTGCCTCGCGGACGTACGTCTCGACGCCCGGCTCGGGGTAGAGGGTGGCGGTGTGCAGGCAGTCGGGGGTACGGCGGGCGAAGTCGGCGGCCCATCCGTTCAGCCACGGGGCCATGCCGGGCTTGTGCGGGTAGAGCATCGCGGTGAAGGCCCGGACGCCGAACTCCCGGAGGACGGCCGTGCGCTCCGTCTCCTCCTCGCGGTAGGTGATCGGCCACGCGAGCCCGCCGGTCAGTGGTCCCTGCGCGTCGAAGTAGTCCCAGACCTTGTGCAGGACACGCTCGGGCATGAAGTGCGTGTGGACGTCGATCAGACCGGGTAGACCGAGCCGGCGCCAGAAACGGCGTACCTCGCCGGATGCCGTGCGGTGATCGTTCATGGTCTCCACGATCGGCCCTGGCGAGAGCGGGGGCCACCCCTTCCGCACGCGGCGCGGTGCGGGATCCGTCACACGGGGCTCGGCGTTGCTGTAGTGGCGTCGCACAGTGCGGGTTGGGCGCATACTGACCGAAGTAGTTGCCCAGAGACAGGTATACCCACCCGTATCATCACTGGGCCAGACACCCGCAGCCGGAGCATCTGCCGCCTGACTCGCTGCCACGGGGGGACGCAGGCTTCGACCGGCCCGGAGCAAGGAGAGAAGAGTGCCCCACAACACGGCTACCGCCACTGAGTTGACGTCGCAGTACATCAACCAGGTGACCGGCGACCTGGAGCAGAACGTCAAGGAGCAGGACCGCATCACGGCGGAGATCGCCGCGCTGCAGGAACAGTTGGCCGCTCTTCAGCACGACCACACCGTGCTGGTGAACATGCGGCAGGCACTGGGAGTCGCGGGAACGACCCCTGAGCCCGCGACCACCGGCAGCGCCACCGTGCCCTCGCCGCGGAAGAAGGCCACCGCCGAGCCCCGTGGTAAGACCACCGCCGAGCCCCGCGGGAAGGCGAAGAAGGCTGCTGCGGAACAGCCCACGGCCAAGGCCAAGGGGCGCTCCACCAAAACTCCCGCGGCCGGGAAGGACGTTGCCACGAAGAAGGCGCAGCCTACGCTGGCCGACCTCGTCCGCCGTCATCTGACCGAGCAGAGTGAACCGCGCTCCGCCGCGGAGGTCGCCACGACGCTCGGCGAGGCGCACCCCGACCGCGGCATCAAGACCAACGTCGTGCGCACCACCCTCGAAAACCTTGTCGCCAGGAGCCAGGCTCAGCGCAGCAAGCAGGGCACGTCCGTCTTCTACACCGCTCCCCACGCGCCGGAGCCCGAGGCGGCCCCGGCTTCCAAGGCCGAGGCCCAGCCCGAAGCCGCCGGCTAGACCGGGCTCGCCGTACGTTGAACCGCCGCTGCCCGACCCGGTGTCGGCAGCCCCAGGGAAGCGGGCTGGGCAGCCTCGCGGTTCAGGCGGCCTGCGGCCAGGCGCCGAGCAGGGCGGCGATGTCAATCGGGCCGGTGCCCTTGTCGAGCCGCTCAGTAGCGCTGGGCCCTGGCCAGCCGGGCGGTCAGTTTGGGCTCTGCTGGTTTCCGGCTGAACACGATGGGCTGCTGACGCTTGCCGGGTTCCAGGTTCTCGGCCCCGGTGTAGCGGGTCTCGACCACATGCCCCCGCGCGTCCACGAAGTCGACCTGCACGGCGTAGGACGCCTTGCGGTCCGTCTTGTTGGTGATGGTGACCAGGGAAGCCGGCACACCCCCGGACTGTGCCCTGGGCACACCGGTCAGGCCCACCTCCGACAATGCGTTGCCGCGCCCCGGGACACCCTTGAGCTCCTTCTCGGCGACCGCGGCCCGCCGGGCGGTCTCGGCCGACACCGACGCCTCGAACTCCGAGGCACGCACGGACGCGGACGAGGCCGCCGCCGACGCGGAGGCGCGGGCGGAGGAGATGGCCGCCGAAGCTGAGGACGCCAGCGCCGACGGCAGCGGCTGGGGCGAGAACGACGCCGTGTGGGGAGGAGTCGGCCTCGGGCTGACGTTGGAACCACTGCCGCCGCTGTGGCCGCATCCGGTCAGCACACCGACCGCGAGAGCGAACGTCACAGTGACTGAGGCCGGGACGGGGTACCGCCCGTGCGGGCGGGCACGGCGGAGGGACGGCGACAGGTCTTCCGTCGGCTGAGGGCGCATGACCTCATCGTCGGCACTGCGTGTCGGGCACGCGACGCGGACCGGTCCTGACGGGTGACCCACGGCCGGCGCACGGCGTCCCTCCCGAAAACCCCGACCCTAGACATAAGATGTCTGACGTCTGAACTCGAAACTCGAAGAGTCGAGTGTGAGGAGCCGCGCGTGCGCCCTGCCCCCGTTCCCGGAGAGGCCCCGCCCGGACAGAGGGAACCGCGAGACCCCGGACGGCGGCCGGGTGGCCACCGCGTGGCCGTCCTGGGCGCCGGTGCCATCGCCCGTGACCACGTCGCCGCGCTCGCGCAGGTCCCGGGAATGCGGCTGGCCCACGTCGTCGACCGTCACCCCGAGCGGGCCGCCGCGCTGGCCGCCCTCGCCGAGGGAGCCACGTGGTCCACCGACCCGGCGAGCGCGTGGTCGGACGGCATCGACGTCACCGCCGTGTGCACCTCACCCGAATCGCATGCGGAGTTCTCCGTGGCGGCGCTGGAAGCCGGCCGCGCGGTCCTCCTGGAGAAGCCCGCCGCGCTGAACGTGGCCGACACCGACCGGATCCTCGCCGCCGCGAGGACCGCGGGCCGGCCCCTGCTCGTCGCCCAGACGGCCCGCTTCCAGCCCGTCCACCTCGAAGTCGCCCGGGCGGTCGCCGAGGGCGCGATCGGCACTCCGCGCCTGGCCCACCTCACCTGGTACACCGGGCACGTCTGGCCCGGAGGCTGGCGAGGCTGGCAGCTGAACCCGTCCCGTTCCGGAGGCCATGTCGCCCACAACGGCGTGCACGCCCTCGACCTGCTGACCTGGGTCATGGACGACGAACCGGTCCGCGTCTTCGCGCGCCCCTGCCGCACCTGGGCGCCCGGGATGCCGACCCCCGACAGCTTCCAGATCCTCGTACGCTTCGCCGGCGGCGCCCTCGCCACCGTGGAACTGTGTTACGCCCTCGCGGAACGCGGCACGTTCGTCCGCCGGCTCGTGCTGTCCGGCACGACCGGCACCCTGCACCACAGCAGCGAGGACGAGCCGAGAGCGCACTCCGCGTCGCCGGTCGCCCCCGCCTCGATCGACGGCGCCATGACGGAGCAGACCAGGCATCTGCGCGACGTGCTCGACGGCGTGGCCGCCCCGCTGACCGCTCCCCACCAGATACGTGCCGCTCTGGCCGCCGCCTTGGCGGCACAGCTCAGCGCGGACGAGGGCCGCCCCGTCGACGTCAAGGAGGTCTGCTGACATGAGGATCCTCATCGCGTCCGGGGTCCGGCACGCCCGTGACTACGTGCCGCTGCTGCGGTCCCTGCCCGGTATCGAAGTGATCGGCTGCGCCGACACCGCCGACAGCCCCTTCGCCGAGGACAGTGCCGCCCTCGCCCGGACGACGGGCATTGCGCTGCTCGACCTGGAGCAGGGTCTCGCCTCCTGCGACATCGCCCTCGTGTGCAGCGAACCCACGCGCCACGTCGAACTGGCACTGAGAGCGCTCGAAGCCGGCCGCCACGTCATCGTCGACAAGCCCGCCGCCACCGACACCCTCGGCGCACAGCGCCTGTGGGACGCCGCCGACCGCTCCCGCGGGCTGCTCACCGCCGTCCACCGTCTGTACTCTCCGCAACTCGTCCGCGCCCGGCGCATCGTGGACTCCGGCGCGATCGGCCTGCCCCTGGCCGTCGACGCGGAGTGGCTCGCGGCCGGCGGACTCGACGGAACCACGGTCGAGCGTCCCGAGCTCGTCTGCGACCCCGCCCTGTCCGGCGGCGGCGAACTCATGAACTTCGGCTGGTATCCGGCTCTGGCGATCCGGCACCTGACCGGACTGGACGTGGAGGAGGTCGTCGCCTTCAGCAGCGCCGCGCCCCACGCGCCCCTCTTCGACGGTCCGCACGGCACCCACGGTGTCGAGGACGCGGCTGTGCTCTCGCTCCGCCTGCGCAACGGAGTGGTGGCGACCGCCACCGTGGCACGCACACCCGCCGGCGTCGGCCCGGCGCCGGTCTCGTCGACCCTGCGGGTGCTCGGCTCGCACGGCCACGTGCTCGCCGACGAGGACGCTCCCTCCGTCTCCGTGCGCGGGACGGACGGCGGCAGCGTGTCCCGCCAGATCGGCGGGCCCGCCGGGGTGACGGCGCTGCGCCGGCTCTTCACCGAGTTCTGCGACGACATCCGCTACGGACGAACTCCCCTGGTCACGGCGGCCGACATCCACGCGGCGGTCGCGGTCGTCGAGGCCGCGCTGTCCTCCGCACGCAAGAACGGCGCCACCGTCGCGCCCGCCGTCCGCACAGCGGCCACAACGGGGACATGACACTCGCGCGGGCAGCACGCACACCCGGCGAGTTCATGACTGCCGGGGGCGTGCGGCTCCGCTCGGTGTGGTCCGTTTCTCAGGCGGCGACGGCGGTGTCCCAGTGGATCCGGTGGTCGTACTGCCATGCCAGCTTCTCGGGGGTGCCGAGGCGGGCGAAGAGCGGCAGGAGAGCGTCACGGAACACCCGGCCCACAGGCCCGGCGGCCTTCCCGCTTTTGGTGCGGGCGGCCTCGGCGATGACCCGCTCGACCCGGCAGGCGGCACTGCCGCGGATCGCCATGCTGGAGGACGAGTACCGCAGCACCGTACTGGCCGCGGAGCTCGACTGGCTCGACACGATCACGTCCGACCTCCGCTCCGGCGCACTCACCTGGGACTACGAGACCCTGGCCGCCCTCGCCCGAGAGACGTCCTGACCCTGAGCTCCACACCCGCGCCGCCGCTCGTGACGCCGTGCGGTCCACGAGTCCGCCGCCCCCGTGTGAGCGGGGGCACACCGTCGCGGGACTTCCGATCCGGCTGGTGGAGGCGTACGTTCCGTTTACCTCGCGAAGGCGCCTCCGGGGCGCCGGCCCGCCGGTCCTGGGCGGCGGGCCACGCGGGGGCCAACCGCGGCTGCGCGGAGCTGGATTGCAGCGGGGTCGTCCCGCACGGCCGCACTCCTACTGGCCGGGGCAGGGATCGTCACGGTGTGTCTGCCGGCACGTACGCGGTTTTCGATACGCCGACGATATGTGCCGCCTCGTAGCCTCGCAGCATGCGTGTACTGATCGTCGAGGACGAAACCTATATGGCGGAGGCCATCCGCGACGGCCTGCGTCTGGAAGCGATCGCGGCGGACATCGCAGGCGACGGCGACACGGCGCTGGAACTGCTGAGCGTCAACGCCTACGACATCGCCGTCCTCGACCGGGACATCCCCGGACCCAGCGGTGACGAGATCGCCAAAGGCATCGTCGCCTCCGGCAGCGGCATGCCGATCCTCATGCTCACCGCCGCCGACCGTCTCGACGACAAGGCCACCGGGTTCGAACTCGGCGCCGACGACTACCTCACGAAGCCGTTCGACCTCCGGGAACTCGTACTCAGGCTCAGAGCACTCGACCGCAGACGTGCACACAACAGGCCGCCCGTGCGGGAGATCGCGGGTCTGCGGCTGGATCCGTTCCGCCGGGAGGTCCACCGCCACGGCCGCCATGTCGCGCTGACCAGGAAGCAGTTCGCGGTGCTCGAAGTCCTCGTCGCGGCCGAGGGCGGTGTCGTCAGCGCCGAGGAACTCCTGGAACGCGCGTGGGACGAGAACGCGGACCCGTTCACCAACGCGGTGCGCATCACCGTATCGGCGCTGCGCAAGCGTCTTGGCGAACCCTGGGTCATCGCCACCGTGCCGGGCGCCGGCTACCGCATCGACACGCGACCGCAGGCCGGAGCCGAGGGAGGAGACCGTGGATAGAGCACCCGGATTGAGCGTTCGCCTCAAACTCACGCTCAGCTACGCCGGATTCCTCATGCTGGCCGGCGCCCTGCTGCTCGTGGCCGTGTGGGTGTCCCTGCTGCGTTTCATGCCCGACATGGGAGCCAGCCCCGCCGGGCCGCTGAAGCGCTCCGACTTCCTGCGCATCTTCGCGCCGATCGCGGGCGCGGGGCTGGTCTTCCTGCTGGTGTTCGGTCTCCTGGGAGGATGGATTCTCGCCGGCCGCATGCTCGCCCCGCTGACCCGCATCACGGACGCCACACGCATGGCCGCGAACGGGTCACTCTCCCACCGGATCCGGCTGGAAGGCCGCAGGGACGAGTTCCGCGAGCTCGGCGACGCCTTCGACGCCATGCTCGTACGGCTCGAAGCACACGTCGCCGAGCAGCGGAGATTCGCGGCCAACGCCTCGCACGAACTGCGCACCCCGCTCGCGATCTCGCAGGCACTGCTCGACGTGGCCCGCAACGATCCGCCGCACGACCCCGGCGAACTCGTCGGCCGCCTCCACGCCGTCAACGCCCGGGCGATCGACCTCACCGAGGCGCTGCTCGTGCTCAGCCGCGCCGACCAGAGGGCCTTCACCCGGGAGCCCGTCGACCTGTCCTTGCTCATGGAGGAGGCCGCCGAGACACTTCTCCCGCTCGCCGAGAAGCGCGGTATCACCCTCGACACGTCCGGTGACATCACCCCGGCGTTCGGGTCGCAGGCGCTGCTGCTCCAGATGACGACGAACCTTGTGCACAACGCCATCGTGCACAACCTGCCCGAACAAGGCGCCGTGTGGGTCACGACCGGCGTCCACCCCGAGACCGTGGTGCTCACCGTCGAGAACAGCGGCGAGAAGCTGTCCTCCGAGTTGGTCTCGACACTCACCGAACCGTTTCAGCGCGGCACCGCACGCATACGCGACGACCACGCCGGTGTCGGCCTCGGCCTGGCGATCGTCAAAAGGATCACCCAAGTACACGACGGATCCCTCACCATCACCCCGCGCTCCGCGGGCGGACTCCGTATCACCGTTCAGCTTCCGATATTTCACGATTAGGGCATTTGGTCAGTGAGCGAACCCATACAAGAATTCGCGGATGCGCGGCAGCACTTCCAAGCCGAGGAACGCGCCGAGACCCTGAACAAGGCGGACACCGCGGACACGGCGGAGACCGGACCGGGCGGCGCCGACCGCCGGAACACCGGCCCCGGTACCCGGCGCACGGGGATCCGCCGGGCGCTCCGCGTCAACGCGTGGCCGGGGCCGTGGAAGCGCGGCCGGCTGCTCGCGGCGTCGGCGCTGCTGCTGGGCCTGCTCATGCTGCTGCACGCCAGGATCCCGAACCGGATCGGGAACCTCGGCAGCCTGGTGGAGACCTTCCTGCCGTGGTTCGGCCTGTTCATCCCGGTGCTGCTGGCCGGGGCGCTGTGGCGCCGCTCCGCCTCCGCGGCGGCCGCGCTGCTGCTGCCGGTGGCGGTGTGGCTGAACCTCTTCGGCGGGCTGCTCACCGACAAGTCCCACCCGGGCGGCGACCTCACCGTGGCCAGCCACAACGTCGACGCCGACAACCCCGACCCGGCGGGTACCACGCGCGACCTGGCCGCCTCCGGTGCGGACGTGCTGGCACTGGAGGAGCTGACCGAGCAGGCTCGGGGCGCGTACGAGAAGGGGCTGGCGAAGGCGTACCCGTACCACACGGTGCAGGGCACGGTCGGGCTGTGGAGCAAGTTGCCACTGTCGGACACCCGGCCGGTCGACATCAAGACGGACTACGGGCCGCTGGGGGACACCAAGCCGGCCGACGTCAAGATGACCTACAACCGGGCGCTGCGCACCACGGTGGCCACGGACCAGGGTCCCCTGACGGTCTATGTGGCCCACCTGGGATCCGTACGGGTCATGCCCAGGGGTGGCTTCTGGACGGTCTCACGCGACAGGGGCGCGCAGGCGCTCGGCGAGGCCATCGCCGCCGATCCGAGTGAGCGGGTGGTGCTGCTCGGCGACCTGAACGGCACCATGGACGACCGTGCGTTCGCCGGCATCACCTCGCGGCTGCGGTCGGTCCAGGACGCGGCCGGGGGCGGTTTCGGCTTCACCTGGCCGGCGAAGTTCCCGGTGGCGCGGATCGACGAGATCCTGGTCAGGGGCGTGAAGCCGGAGAGCTCTTGGGTGCTGCCGGCCACCGGCAGCGACCACCTGCCGGTGGCGGCCGGAATCAGCTGGTGAGAGGTCACTCGGCCCACGGCAGTGGGATCCTGTCCGCACTGCCCGGCAACATCGCCTTACCGCCGACGGCCATGGCGACCAGCGCCTCCGCGGGACCGCCCACGGCCTCGAGCTGACGCACCACGCCGGCCGGGACGACGACCGCCTGACCGGCCCCGGCCCGCTCGGTCCTGCCGTCGGCCTCCACCAGGAACTCGCCCGACAACGGCATCCACACCTGCTCACGGTCGATGACGTGAACGGGTGTGGCCGAGTCGGCGCCCAGCTCCACCCGCCAGGTGCTGACCTCACTGCTGCCCCGGCTCGGACCCGCCAGGCCGAACACCGATCCCGCAGGAGACGACGTACCGTCCTGAGCGCGGGCGGCGCCGCCCTCGGCGCGGGAGTACCCTGGCGGGCCTGCCCCTGCTGCGCTCCTTCTTCGGCGAGGGCAGGCCCGGCCACCTGCTCGGCAGCACGGCGGAACTGCCCCGGCCGTATCAAGTACCCCTCCCCGTACCGCCGGTGCTGGAGCCCGTCGCCGGCAACGGCACCACGGACAGCTACGAGATCACCCAGCGCGTGGCCGAGTTGGAGATCCTGCCCGGTCTGAGGACGAGGGCCTGGACGTACGGCGGGACCTTCCCCGGGCCGACCCTCGTCTCCCGTTCCGGCCGGCGCGCCGTGGTCCGGCACCGCAACGAGCTGGACCAGCCCGTCGTCGTGCATCTGCACGGCGGGCACACCCCTGCGGCGAGCGACGGCTACCCGACCTCGCTCATCCTGCCCGCCGACGGCTCCTACGACGCCCACCGCGCCGCCCAGGACATGGCCGGCGGCAGGCACGGCATGGCCATGGACCACGGCGCGATGGACCTGGCCGAGGGCGAGCGGAGTTACACCTACCCGTTCAAGCAGCGTGCGGCGACGCTCTGGTACCACGATCACCGCATGGGCTGCACCGGCGCGAGCGTGTGGAGGGGGCTGGCCGGGTTCCATCTCGTCCACGACGACGAGGAGGATCGGCTGCCGCTGCCGAACGGCGAGCGTGACATTCCGCTGATGATCGCGGACCGGTCCTTCGCGGAGGACGGATCGTTCCGCTACCCCATGCTGGATCCGGAGTTCCACGCCCCAGGCGTCGCCGATGCCTACATGAACGGCGTGCTGGGCGACGTGGTGCTGGTCAACGGCGCGCCCTGGCCGGTGCACGAGGTGGAGCGGCTGCGCTACCGCCTGCGTTTCCTCAATGCCTCAAACGCCCGCGTGTACAAACTGGAGCTGGACCCCCAGCCGGCGGGCGGTGACGCCTTCGTGCAGATCGGCGGCGACGGCGGGCTGCTGTCCAAGCCGCGGCGCCACGACGCGTTGGAGATCGCGCCCGGAGAACGCTTCGACGTCGTCACCGACTTCTCCCGGTACCGCGCGGGCACCCGGGTGCGCCTGCTGAACCGCTTCGGGGACGGCACGACCGCCGAGGTCATGCGCTTCGACGTGGGGTCGGGCTCACCGAGGGACGACACGACGGTGCCGGACAGGCTCAGCGAGGTGGTCGCGCTGGAGCCCGGCCGGGCCACGGTCACCCGGGACTTCCACTTCCGCGGCTCGGTCGACGGGTGGACCATCAACGGTCTGGAGTACCGGCCGGGGAGGGCTCTGGCCAGGCCCAAGCTGGGACAGACCGAGGTGTGGCGGTTCACCACCAACTTCCACCACCCGGTCCATCTCCACCTCGACCACTTCCAGGTGGTCTCGCGGAACAACCGGGGCCCGGGGGCGTACGACCACGGCTGGAAGGACACCGTGGCCCTGCGTTCGGCCGAGGCCGTGGAAGTGGTCGTCCGCTTCACCGACTACACCGGCCCCTTCATGCTCCACTGCCACAACCTGGAGCACGAGGACATGGCCATGATGGGCGACTTCGTCACCGAGTAGCGCCCGCGCGCCGAAGCGGCCGGGCGCCGTCTGTCCGACAGGCGGCACACCCCTCGCCGGACGGAAGCCGGATGTTCCCTTTCACCGGCCGGTGGCGGACCCTGGAAGCAGGGCGTGACCTGTCGGCGGTGATGGGAATGAAGGGTTCTGTCCGGCTCGGAAACATCCGGGGACTGGCGATCCAGGCGCACTGGAGCGTGCCGCTGGTCATGTTCTTCTTCGCTTATGGCCTGGCCGTCTGGACGTTGCCCAGGTACGCGGCCGGTCTGGCGCCGGTGGTGTACGCGGCCGGCGGGGTGGTCGGCGCTTCGCTGTTGCTGGTGAGCCTGGTGGTGCACGAGGTGGCACACGCGCTCACGGCCCGCAGGGCGGGGATCTCCGTACGGGACGTCACGCTGTGGGCACTCGGTGGGCTGACCCGGATGGACCGGCCGACGACGGCGCGTGCGGCGTTCTGGGTCGCCGTCAGCGGCCCGGTCGCCAGCCTGCTGCTCGGCGGTGTCTGGCTGGGCCTTGCGGCCGCCGTGGACGCGACGCTGAGATGGCGGGTTCCGATTGCCGTACTGGGGTGGCTGGGCGGCACGAACCTGCTGCTGGGTGTCTTCAACCTGCTGCCCGCCGCACCCCTGGACGGGGGCCGGCTGGTGCAGGCCGCGGTGTGGTGGCGTACGGGGGACCGCGAGCGGGCCCAGCGGGCGGCCGGCCGCAGCGGACAGGTCATCGGCATGGCGCTGGCCGCCGCCGGGTGGGTGGTGCTCCTGAGGGGCACGACCGGCGGCCTGTGGCTGATGGCCATCGGCCTGTTCGTGGCCGGTACCGCCGCGACCGAGCGGCGGTGGGCGGAGCTGGTCACCGCCCTGCGTGGCGTGCGGGTGGGGCAGACGATGACCACTCCGGTGGTGACCGGGCCCGACTGGCTGACCGTGGGCAGCTTCCTGTCCGAGGTGGCCACCCGGACGGGTCACTCGGTGGTGCCGCTGCTGGACTTCGACGGCCGTCCCAGCGGTCTCCTGCAGATGCGCAGGCTGGCCGCCGTACCGCCCGGGCAGCGGGAGCGGCTGCGGGCGCGGGACCTCGCGACCCCGCTGTCCCGGTGCACGCTCGCCGCACCGGACGAGCTGCTGAACTCCGTACTGGAGCGCCTCGGCGCCGCGGGCGGCGGACTGCCCATCCTGGTCATGGACGACGGCCGGCTCGGCGGGATCGTCACCGCGCACGACATCGACCGGTCCCGTCGGCGGCACCGCGACCCCTCGGCCCACAGGGAGCGCCCGGTGTAGCGGGCCGGACGGCCGGTTCGTCGCCGCCCCGGCCGTCGCCTCCGCGCGGGTCAGGATGCCGTCGGTGTACGACCGACGGCTCCGGGTGCGGACGCGCCGGTACCGTCGGCGAGGGGCGGGCTCGCGACGCAGGGCCGGCCGGTCGGCAGTGCCAGCAGCAGGCCCAGGGTGATCCACACATATGTGTTGCTGCCGAGGAAACCGCCGAGTCCGGAGGCGTCGTCGAACCACAGCCAGACCACGCTGCTGCACAGCAGCCCGTACAGGGCGGCCGCGATCCGCAGGCGGCGGGCGTGCGCCAGCACCGCGAACGACGGCAGCAGCCAGACGAGATGGTGCACCCAGGTGATCGGGCTGATCAGGCACGAGACCAGCCCCGTGAGGGCGAAGGCGGCCCGCCAGTCGTCCGCGCGCAGCGCCTTGTGCGTGCGCCACACCCACACCGCCAGGACGAGGAGGACGGCCAGGGCCCAGGCGGCGCGGCTGGGTTCGCCGGGTGCCGCAAGGCGGGCGAGGACGCCCTGGAGGGACTGGTTGGAGACGTAGTCGAGGCGGCCGACGCGGGTGGTGTCCCAGACGGCGTGCGTCCAGTAGAAGCGGGAGGCGTCCGGTGCCGCCCAGGCCGCGAGGACCGTGGCGGCGGTGGTGACGGCGGTCGCGACGGCGGCGGCCCGTCGGCGCCGGGCGAGCAGGAGCAGGACGATGAAGACCGCGGGCGTGAGCTTGACGGCCGCGGCGAGCCCGATGCCCGCTCCCGCCCAGCGGTCGCGCCCGGTGGACAGCAGCCATCCGTCGATGAGTACGAGGGCCAGCAGCAGGAGGTTGACCTGCCCGAAGCTGATGGTGTCCCGCACGGGTTCGAGCAGCGCCAGGGCGCAGGCCGCCAGGGCCCAGCCGAACCAGCCGTGGCGGTTCAGTTCCCGGCCGGCGAGGATCCGCAGCACGACGGCGACGGCGACGAGGTCGAGCAGCAGCGCGCCCGCTATCGCTGTGTTCGGGCCGACGAGCGCCATCGGCAGCATGCTCAGCGCGGCGAACGGCGGGTAGGTGAAACCGAAGGTGGTCCCCGGCAGGTGGTAGTCGTAGATGCGGCCGCCGTGGTGCACCCAGTCGTTCACGGCACCGTAGTAGACGCGCAGGTCGAACCAGCCGCGCAGCAGCGGCACGGTGGCGGTGAAGGCGGTCACGACGACGGCGAGGCACAGGACGAGGACGAGTCGTCCCAGGTCGGTACGCGGCAGTCTCACGCGGTCCCTCCGAGCACCGGGGCCCGGGCCGTCTGGTGGGCCTGCCACAGGACGACCAGGGCGAGCGCGCCTCCGGAGACCGCGAGGGCCACCTGGGCGAGGTCCGGCGGGCCGCCGCTGGGCAGTACGGCGAGCGCGAGGACGGCGGTCGCGGCGGCCACCCGGTGGCGGACGGAGGCGCTGGGGGCCGCGGCGGCGATGAGGAACAGGCCCCACAGCGCGTACCAGGGCCGGATCGCCGGGCCGAGGACAGCCACGGCGGCGAGGCTCAGGCCGAGCGCGTAGATCGGGCCGGGACGCAGCCGGAGCCATATGAACAGCACCGCGGCCAGGGTCGCGAGGAGGCCGGCCGCGTGCCAGACGGGGATGGCGAGGGGTGCGAGGCCGCTGCCCAGATGTGCGAGGACGTCGCCCGTGACACGGCCGAGGAGGCTGGTGGGCGACCAGTTGTGCGGGGAGACGGGTGTCCGCAGGGCCGCGATCCAGCCGTATCCCGTGCCGGTGAGGGCGGTCGCCACGACCGTGGTGGCGAGGGCGACGGCGGTGGTCGTCGCGATCGCGCGCGCCAGTCCGGTGTGCCGGCGCAGTGCGATCACGGCCAGCAGGCCGAGCGCGGCCGGTGCCTTCACCAGCGCGGCGAGCGTGATCAGGGCGACCCCGAGGACGTGCAGGCGGCCACGGGCGGCGAGCAGACCGATGCCGAGCAGTCCCAGCATGATGGCGTCGTTGTGGGCGCCGGCGACCAGGTGCAGCAGCACGAGCGGGTTGAGGGCTCCGAGCCACAGCGCGGCGGCGGGGTCGGCGCCGCACTGGCGGGCGAGCCGCGGCAGCGCCACGGCCATGAGTGCCACGCCGAGCAGGGCGACCAGCCGCATGCCGAGCAGGCCCGCCGGCAGTTCCCCGCGGGTCAGTCCGGACAGGGCGGAGGCGACGGCGAGGAAGACCGGGCCGTACGGGGCCGCGGTGTCCCGCCACACCGGCGCGACCTCGGCCGCGAGCGGCCCGCCGAGTTGTGCGGGCCCGTGCGTGTACACGTCGAGGTGGGCGTCGACCATGGCGCCCTGCGCGAGATAGCTGTACACGTCACGGCTGAACAGCGGCGGCGCCAGCAACAGCGGTGCCGCCCATACGGCCAGGACGAGCAGCAGGGCCCGGGGCGTTGGCGGCTCGGGGCCGCGGATCACCCTGCCGAGCAGCGCCCACGCGGCGATCAGCAGGACGACCCCGAAGTACACGCCCACGAGTCCGAGCGCGGCGCGCCCGGACTCGGGAGAGACCAGATCCGCGACCGGCAGGGCCCCGGCGGTCTGACCGCCCAGCGCGAGGAAGGCGGTACCGGCCAGGCCGAGGGCCTGGCAGCGGCGGAGATCGACGGGGAAAGCCATGGCCAACACTCGGGAAGCGTGTCAACGCCGGGTGGCCGGAGGGCGACGCACGCCCCTCGGCGGGGCGGCGTGCGCATGACCGCTGTATGAGCGACGCGGTGGGCGGAAATTCCCCGCCGCGTCGCTGGTGCCCGTCGCGTGCCCGGCGTGACGTACGTGTCCCGGTGACGTGGATGTCTCGGCCCGGTCGCCGGGCGGGTGGTGGCTCAGAGCTCCGGTGAGCCGCTGCCCGCGAGCACCTCGGGCCGCAGCAGCGCCTGAAGGCGCTCGGCCGGCAGCAGGCCCTTCTCCAGGACGAGTTCGGCGACGCCGCGGCCGGTGGCCAGGGCCTCCTTGGCGATGCCGGTGGCCGCCTCGTACCCGATGTGCGGGTTGAGGGCGGTGACCAGACCGATGGAGTTCTCCACCGCGGCCCGCAACTGCTCGGTGTTGGCCGTGATGCCGGACACGCACCGCTCGGCGAGGGTCAGGCAGGCGCGCTCCAGGTGGGTGATGCTCTCCGACAGGGAGTGCAGGATGATCGGCTCGAACGCGTTCAGCTGGAGCTGACCGGCCTCGGCGGCCATGGTGATGGTCACGTCGTTTCCGATCACCTCGAAGGCCACCTGGTTGACGACCTCGGGGACGACCGGGTTGACCTTGCCGGGCATGATGCTCGAACCGGCCTGCACCGGCGGCAGGTTGATCTCGTTGAGGCCCGCGCGCGGACCGGAGGACAACAGGCGCAGGTCGTTGCAGCTCTTGGAGAGCTTGACGGCGATCCGCTTGAGCACGCCGGACATCTGCACGAAGGCACCGCAGTCCTGGGTGGCCTCCACCAGGTTGGCGGCCGTCACCAGCGGCAGGCCGGTGATCCCGGCGAGGTGGCGGCGGGCCGACTCGGCGTATCCGGCGGGGGCGTTGAGACCGGTGCCGATCGCCGTGGCGCCGAGGTTGATCTCGTGGATCAGTTCGACGGCCTCCGCGAGCCGCAGGCGGTCCTCGTCGAGCATGACCGCGAACGTGGAGAACTCCTGCCCCAGCGTCATCGGCACGGCGTCCTGGAGCTGGGTGCGGCCCATCTTGAGCACATCGCGGAACTCGAGGGCCTTGCCGGCGAAGGCGTCCTGGAGCACGGCCATCGCCTTGAGCAGGCCACGTACGGCGAACACCGTCGCGATCTTGACGGCGGTCGGGTAGACGTCGTTGGTGGACTGGCCGAGGTTGACGTCCTCGTTGGGGTGCAGGTGCTGGTACTCGCCCTTGGCGTGGCCGAGCAGTTCCAGCGCGCGGTTGGCGACGACCTCGTTGGCGTTCATGTTGGTGGACGTGCCGGCGCCGCCCTGGATGACGTCGACGACGAACTCGTCGTGCAGTTTGCCGTCGCGGATCTCGCGGCAGGCCTCGACGATGGCGGCGGCCTTGCGCGGCTCCAGCAGGCCGAGTTCCTCGTTGGCGAGGGCGGCGGCCTCCTTGACGGCGGCGAGGGCGTCGATCAGGTGCGGGTAGGCGGAGATCGGCGTCCCCGTGATGGGGAAGTTCTCCTTGGCGCGCAGGGAGTGGATGCCCCAGTACGCCTCGGCGGGTACGTCGCGGTGGCCGAGCAGGTCGTGCTCGCTGCGGTGGGCTGCGGCGGTCATGGCTGTGCGGGTCCTCTTTCGGAGGTGGGCGGTTCGGTCAGGCAGGCGTCCGGGCGTGGGGGTGATCCCCGCCCGAGCGGGACCCGGAGACCGGGGCGGGGTCGAGCGCGCGGACGGGCCGGACGCGGCCGACCGGTCGGCCGCCGCCGAGCAGGGGCTCGCCGGCGAACTCGGTGAGCGCGGCCGGGTCGATCCCGGCCCGTGCGAGGGCCGCGGCGGCGACCGGGACACGCGCCCGGTTCGCTCCGTCGGCGATCTTCACGGCGACGGCCCGGCCGTCCGGCAGCGCAGCGACCTGGACGCCCTCGAAGCCGTCCTTGGCGAGCAGCCCGGGCACGGCGCGCATGAGCGCCGCGACGTCCCGCCGGGAGCCGGAGGCCATCTCGGCGTGCTCACGCATGGCGTCCGCGACCCGTGCCTCGGGGGTGCCGGCCGGTGCGGTGGTGATCCGGGCCGCGGCGCGCGCGAGCCCGTGCAGCGAGACGGCGAACAGGGGCGCGCCGCAGCCGTCGACGGTCACCCGGGCGATCGCCTGGCCGGTGAGGTCCTCGACGGTTTCGGCGACGGCGCGCTGCAAGGGGTGGCCCGGATCGAGGTAGTCCTCCAGTGGCCAGCCGTTGAGCCCGCAGGTGTGGAGCATGGCCGCGTGCTTGCCGGAGCAGTTCTGCGCGAGCCGGGACGGCCGGCGTCCCTCGCGCACCCAGGCGTCGCGGACGACCGGGTCGTACGGCAGGTCGGGGACGTTGCGCAGGTCGTCCTCGGTGACTCCGGCCAGCTCCAGGATGCGCCGGGTGCCGGCGAGGTGCCGTTCCTCCCCGGAGTGGCTGGCGGCGGTCAGCGACAGCAGTTCCCCGTCGAGCGGCAGCCCGGCCCGGAGCATCGCCACCGCCTGCATCGGCTTGAGCGCCGAACGCGGGTAGAAAGCGGCCTCGATGTCGCCGAGTCGCAGCTCCACGGCTCCGTCGGCGCCGAGGACGACGACCGAGCCGTAGTGGATGCCCTCGACGACCCCGCCGCGGACGAGATGGGCGACGGGCACGTGGAGGGGTTCCCGGACCACGGGGGCCCCGGCCACGGCCGGACTTCCGTACATGACTGTCTGGTTCACGCCTTGGAACCGCCTTCCGTGGGGGCGTCCGTGCGGTTCGGGCGCATGATGTCGGTGAGTGTCTTCTCGACGCGGTCGAGATGGTGGGTCATGGCCTGCACCGCGTCGTGTCCGGAACCGTCGATCAGCGCCTCGACGATCGCGCGGTGCTCGCGGTTGGACTGCTCGCGCCGGCCGCCGAGCTCGTTGAGGAAGGCGGACTGGCGGGCCAGCGCGTCCCGGATCTCCTCGATCACCCGGCGGAAGACGGGGTTCTGGGCGGCCTCGGCCACGGCCAGGTGGAAGACGGTGTCCATCGCGACCCATGCGGTGGTGTCCGTCTCCTGCTCCATCCGTTCCAGGAGGTGGACCAGGTGATCGAGGTTCTCGGCCGTACGGCGCTGCGCCGCGTATCCGGCGACCGGGATCTCGACGTGACGGCGCACCTCCAGGAGGTCGCCGGCCGCGTAGTCGCCGAAGGTGGGCTCCTCGACGGCGTTGGCGACGACGAAGGTGCCCTTGCCGGTTCTGGAGGCCGTGAGCCCCATCGTCTGCAGGGCCCGCAGGGCCTCCCGCAGCACGGGCCGGCTGATCTCCAGGGTGCGGCACAGCTCGGCTTCCGAGGGGAGCTTGTCGCCGATGGCGTATTCGCCGCGCTCGATGGCACCGCGAAGGTGGCCGAGCACCGCTTCCATGGCGCTGACGCGCCGCGGCCCCGGACCACCTGTCTGGCTGTCTGACAGGTTCACGGGGTGATCCTGCGGGTGACGGGGCCGGACTGTCAAGGCGCGCCCTTGTCCGAGCGCTGGCCACGCGCTATTCGGCGGGCAGCGCCTCCCGCATCACCTTCGCGGTGCCGGCCGGGTCGTAGCCCTCGGGCACACCCGGCACCAGGATGATGTCGCCGTCGATGTGCCGCGAGCGCAGGGGTGCGATCTCCTGGTACGCGGGCGAGTCCCACCAGGCGCGCGCCTCGGCGATCCCGGGGAAGCCGATCACCACGACATGCCCGGGCCAGCTTCCCTCCTTCGCCTCGTGCCGCGTGGCATGCACGAGGAAACGGCCACCGTACGGCTCGAAGGTGCCGCTGATGCGCTCGATGTACTCGGCGATCTCCGGATGCGGAGCGGCCTCCTGCAAGTGACCTATGGCGTAGGCGGTCATTTCGTCCTTCCGTCCGGTCGGGCTCTGCTGCACCGGCGATCCTGGCAGGCGGCCGCGTCGAGGGCGATGACCTGGCAGGTAAGCGCGCGGCCAAGGACTCGGGCGCGGCCGGCCTTCCGATGTCTGCCGGGCAATGTGCTGTGACGCCGAACGGACCGAGCCGGCGCTCAAGCTGACGCCGCGTAAGACGTGGGCCGCGGGGCACAGCGCGGTGAGCATGGCCGTCGGTGGCTCGATTATCGGCCAGATGTCATGTCCAGCTCTTGACCGTATTGGTTTAGACCTTTAGATTCCAGGCCGTCAGGCCCCCCACCGTGCCGGGTCGAGCGCCCGTGTCGCACCGGCGGTCCTCGCCGGACCGTACCCGTACGCCCACCCCCGCGACCGCTCCCCCGCCCCACCGGAGCCGGGTGGCCACGCCGTCACTCAACCAACTCTCCCTCAGGAGCACACCCCACATGCCCACCCCCCACCCCGGTTTGAGCCTCCGCAGACGCGCACCCCTGGCCAAGCTCACGGTCAGCGCGGTACTCGCTCTCGCCCTCTCCGCCCTGTTCGCCGTCTCCCCCGCCTGGGCGGCGGAGGGACAGATCACCGGCCTCGCCGGCAAGTGCGTCGACGTCGCCGCCGCGAGCAACGCCAACGGCACGGCCGTCCAGCTCTACGACTGCAACGGCACGAACGCCCAGAAGTGGTCGAACTCCGGTGACGGAACCCTGCGGGCGCTCGGCAAGTGCCTCGACGTCGTCGACCGCAGCACGGCCGACGGCGCCGCCGTCCAGCTGTGGGACTGCTCCGGCGGAGCGAACCAGCAGTGGGTCGTCACCGCCGCCCGCGACATCGTCAACCCGGCCGCGAACAAGTGCCTGGACGTGCGGGACAACAACAGCGCCAACGGCACCCGTCTGCAGATCTGGACCTGCACCGGGGGCGGCAACCAGAAGTGGAGCGCCCCGTCGAGCGGCGGCAGCGGCAACCCGTCCGGGTTCGTCGTCTCCGAGGCCCAGTTCAACCAGATGTTCCCGAACCGGAACTCCTTCTACACCTACAGCGGCCTGACAGCCGCGCTCAGCGCCTACCCCGGCTTCGCCGGTACGGGCAGCGACACGACCAAGAAGCAGGAGGCGGCCGCGTTCCTGGCGAACGTCAATCACGAGACGGGCGGCCTGGTCTACGTCGTCGAGCAGAACACCGCCAACTATCCGCACTACTGCGACTGGAGCCGGTCGTACGGCTGCCCCGCCGGACAGGCGGCCTACTACGGCCGCGGGCCCATCCAGCTCAGCTGGAACTTCAACTACAAGGCAGCCGGTGACGCGCTCGGCATCGACCTGCTCAACAACCCCTGGCTGGTGCAGAACGACGCGTCCGTGGCCTGGAAGACCGGCCTGTGGTACTGGAACACCCAGTCGGGTCCCGGCTCCATGACTCCGCACGCCGCCATGGTCAACGGCGCCGGATTCGGGCAGACCATCCGCTCGATCAACGGCTCCCTGGAGTGCGACGGCAGGAACCCCGCCCAGGTGCAGAGCCGCGTCGACGCCTACCAGCGCTTCGCGTCCATCCTCGGCGTGAGCCCCGGTAACAACCTGTACTGCTGAGCAACACCCTTCCGCAGGCGGGAGGCGGGGCGTGGGCCGGGAACGTTCGGTGCACGCCCCGCTGGTGTGGGCGCACGCCTCGCGCGGGACCGTGTGCGGCGGCCCGGCACGCCACGAGCACGAGAACCGGCAGCCAGCCTGTATGACGGTGTGCGACATGCCGCTTTCAGCGTAATAAGCGGCTCGGACTGTCCGGTCGCGCCACTCTGTGCGGGTTGATCACGGTCGTGTCAGGAGACTGTGGGTGCGCAGATCGCGTGAGTGGCGGGCGCCGCCGTGGGGGAACCCGTTGGAGCCGGTGACGAGGCGTGCGACGACGAAGGGCACGAGCACATGACCCCCACCAGGACCGTCGATGCCACCGCCGAGCGAGACTCCCGCCGGTGGAAGGCCACCGAGAGCGAGCACCGCTCCAGCAGGCGATCGTGATGGCGGCGGGCCGGAAGAGGGAAGGCGCTCAGCGGCCGCCCCGCCCCGACCTGCTGGCGGGTCTGGACGCCGAGCTGGGCCGGATCGATGATCAGCTGCGCGCTCTGGCCGCCGCCAAACACCGGGTTCAGGGCCTGTTGGAGGCGGTGGTGGCCATCACCCGGGAGGTGGAGCTGCCCGCGGTACTGCACCGCATCGTGACCACCGCCATGGAACTGGCCGACGCCCGCTACGGGGCACTGGGAGTCCTCGACGAGTCCGGCGAGTTCCTGGAGCAGTTCATCGCCGTCGGCCTGTCCGAGGAGGAGCAGGCGGCCCTGGCCGATGTGGCGTTTCCTCGCGGTCGGGGTGTGCTCGGGCACCTGATCCACCATCCCGAGCCCTTGCGGGTGGACGACATCTCCGCCCATCCGTCCTCGGTCGGCTTGCCTCCCGGCCACCCGCCCATGCGCACCCTGCTGGGCGTCGCCGTCAGCGTCCGCGGCGGAATCTACGGCGACCTCTACCTCTCCGAGCGGCGCGACGGACAGCCCTTCGACGTCCACGACCAGACCATCGTCATCGCCCTCGCCAGCGCCGCCGGTATCGCGATCGAGAACGTCCGGCTCTTCGAACAGGTTCGTGCCGGATCCGAACAGTTCCAGCGGCGTCTGCTGCCGACGCTGCCCGACATGCGGCCCTTCGACGCCGCCGCGATCTACCGGCCCGCCGCCAAACCCCACCATGTGGGCGGCGACTGGTACGACGCCATCCTGCTTCCGGACGGCGCGGTGGCGGTCGTCATCGGCGACGTGGTCGGTCACGATCTGCACGCGGCCGCCGCCATGGCCTCCACCCGCAACATGCTGCGCGCCTTGCTGTTCACCCTGCTCAGTCCGCCCAGCGCGGTCCTCGCCCAGCTCGACCGCACCCTGGAGGCCATCACCGACAACCCCGTCACCACCACGAGCCTGGCGCGCATCGAACCCTCGGGGGCTGCCTGGAGGCTGCACTGGAGCTCCGCGGGTCACATCCCCCCGTTGCTGATCGCCCCGGGCGGCCGGGCGGAGTACCTGTTCGCGGAGCCCGGACTACCACTGAACGTCGATGTCGGGCAGTCCCGACCCGACCACACCCACCCCCTGCCCCCGGACACCACCGTGGTCTTCTTCACCGACGGGCTCATCGAACACCCCGACCACCCGCTCGACGAGAGCCTGGGCGAACTCGCCGAGCTCGCCACCACACACGCGGCCCTCCCCCTGCGGGACTTCGTGCAGGCCCTCGCCGACCACCACCCCAGCGACGCGCACGACGACATGGCCATCCTCGCCGTGCGCACCCCGCGCTCAGCGAACGGTGAACGAGGGAGCAGGGCCGAGGGGAAGACCTTGCGATGACTGTCGCGAGCCGCGACGAGCTCCGCAGCAGTGGCCTCAGGGCCCTGCAGATCGGTGCCGTTGCCGCGCTGTACTACGCCTCCGGCAGGCTGGGGCTCCTCCAACAGTTCATGCGCGGCCAGGTCACGCCGCTGTGGCCGCCGACCGGGATCGCCCTGGCCGGCCTGCTCCTGTTGGGCCTGCGGGTCTGGCCCGGGATCGCGCTCGGCGCCCTCCTGATCGACATCCCGCTGGGGCCGTCGACACCCGCCGTGCTCGCGATCACGGCAGGCAACACTCTCGCGCCCCTCTGTTCCTTCGCACTCCTTCGCGGCACCGGGTTCCGCACCCGGATGAACCGCTTCCAGGACGCGCTCGCGCTGGTCTTCCTCGGCGCGTTCGCCGGCATGCTCATCAGCGCGACCGTGGGCAGCGGCAGCCTGAGTCTCGCTCACGCGCAGCCGGCCGGCGGGTTCTGGCTGACGTGGTGGGTCTGGTGGACCGGCGACGCCATGGGCGTCCTGCTGGTCACACCGCTGCTGCTCGCCCTCCGCTCGGCCCGCCGCCCGAAGGACGCACCGCCCTCCAGATGGGCGGAGGGATCGCTGCTCGTCGCGGCCACCATCGGCGTCGGTCTCCTCCAAACCTCCACCGCACCGCTGCTCTTCCTCGGCTTCCCGCTGCTGACCTGGGCAGCCTTCCGCTTCCAGCGCGCCGGAGCCACGCCCTGCGCGCTGGCCGTGTCCACCTTCGCCATCCTCGCCGCCACGCACAAGGCGGGCCCGTTCGCGGGACACACCCTGCTCACCGGCATGATTTCGCTGCAGGCCTACAACGGCGCCGCCGCGCTGACCGCGCTGCTGCTCTCCACGGCCATCACGGAGCGAAACCAGGCCCAGGAAAAGATCCAGGAAGCCAGCAGGCGACTCGCCGAGATGGTGGCGAGAACCGCGCCGGACACCGGACCGCCGGCGCTTCCCGACACCCAGGGCGACGGGGAGGGGAACGGGGATCACCGCTGGGGCTAGCCCGCCGCAACCCCGTCCTCGATCAGGGCCGCGCGGGTCTGGGACCGGTCGAGGAACCGCTCCTCGTCAATGCCCACCCGCTCGTCGGAAACGGCCGCCTTCCAGGCCTGGAAGGCGTCGCGGTCCTCCCAGCCCCCAGCGGTCACCACGTCTGTCCCGGAAGGCCCCGACACCCCCTGGATCTGATCGCCCGACGGGCCGGCGTCGGCAACGCGACGCTCTATCGGCACTTCCCGACCCGGCGTGACCTCCTGGTGGCGGTGTGCGTCGGCGAGGTCGAGACGCTGTGCGAGCCGGCCGAGCGACTGCGCCTCGAGCCGAACCCTCGCGAAGCGCTCATCGCCGGGACCCGGGCCTACATCGACCACGTCAGCGCCCACCGCGGACTGGGCTCCGCGCTGAACACCGGCACACCAGGAGGACGACACCCTGGTCGCCGTGTGCCAGGAAGCGGTGACCGAGGCCGCCGGCACCCTGCTGGAAGTGGCGGTTCGGACCGGAGGGGTGCCGGGAGCTTCGCGAGGTGCCTGTCCGTCGGCATCTCTCGTCGGCGTACGACGGCAAAAAGAAAGGGAAAGGAGAATCACCAGCGCCTTTCCACTCTCAACGTATAGCCCACTGGGGGGCTTGCGGCAAGGCCCCCGTCGTGCCGCACAATCACCGGCCGAAGCCGAAAACCAGGATTCCGCCGGTGCCCGCGTGGGCCATGCGGGCGCGTCGATCCTGTGCCGCACGCAACGGTCGCAAGCGACCTCCGATCGGAACCCAAGAGACCATGAACCCCCTCACCACCAGCGCTTGCGACCTGCCCGACCGTCTCTCCCCCAAGGCCGACCCGGCACTGATCGCCGACGACGAGCAGCACTTCGCGGCCCTCGCGGAGTGCCTCGAGCAGTCGATGGCCGAGGTGTCCGACCGCCTCGCCGCCGAACGCAGGGCACCCGGCGGCACGGGCCGGCAGGCGCTGGACCGGGACCTGGAGATCCACCGGCTGACCGCACGGCTCCGCACCCTGCGCCGCTTCGGTCTGGACCTGTGCCTCGGTCGCATGGTCGGCACGGACGACCCCGAGCCCCTGTACGTCGGACGGCTCGGCCTCACGGACAGCACGGGACGCAGGCTGCTGCTCGACTGGCGCTCCCCCGCGGCCGAGCCGTTCTTCGGAGCCACCCACGCCCGTCCGATGGGGCTGAGGAGCCGCCGCAGATACCGCTGGACCCGCGGGCGGATCAGCGACTACTGGGACGAGGTGTTCATCGCGGACGACATCGCCGGGCATGCCGCGCTCGACGACCAGTCCGCCTTCATCGCCGGCCTGGGCGGCAGCCGGTCGTCCCGGATGCGCGACGTGCTCGGCACCATCCAGGCCGACCAGGACGCCATCATCCGTGCGGGCTCCCGCGGCGCACTCGTCGTGGACGGCGGTCCGGGCACCGGGAAGACCGTCGTCGCCCTGCACCGCGCCGCCTACCTTCTCCACTCCGACCCCCGCCTCGGCCACCGCCGCGGCGGCCTGCTGTTCGTCGGCCCGCACCAGCCCTACCTCGGCTACGTCGCCGACGTCCTCCCGAGCCTCGGCGAGGAGGGCGTACAGACCTGCACCCTGCGCGACCTCGTCGCCGAGGGAGCCGCGGCGGCGGTCGAGAGCGACCCGGAGGTGGCCCTCCTGAAGTCGTCCGCGGACATGGTGAAGGCGATCGAGAAGGCCGTCAGGTTCTACGAGGAGCCACCCACGGAGGGGATGACGGTCACGACCCCCTGGTCCGACGTCCGGCTGAGCGCCGACGACTGGGCGGCGGCGTTCGAGGCGGTCGAACCCGGCACCCCGCACAACGAGGCGCGCGACCAGATCCGGGAGGAGCTGCTCACGATCCTGGTGGACAAGCACGAAGTGGACGGGCAAGAGGGCGACATCTCGGCCGACCGGCTCCGCACGTCCCTGACGCGCAACCGGGAACTGCTCACCGCCCTCAACCGAGCCTGGCCGCTGCTCGAAGCGGCCGACCTCGTCGGAGACCTGTGGTCCGTGCCCGCCTATCTTCGCATGTGCGCCCCCTGGCTCGGCCGCGACGACGTCGAGAAGCTCCAGCGCCCGGACGCCCAGGCCTGGACGGTGTCCGACCTGCCACTGCTGGACGCGGCGCGGCAGCGGCTCGGTGACGCGGAGACGTCGCGGCGCAAGGCCCGGCACGCGGCCGTCCTCGCCGCCCAGCGGGAGCGCATGGCGCAGGTCGTCGACAACCTGATCGCCGCCGCGGCCGACTCCGGGGCCGACGGTGACGACGGTGAGGGTCTGGTGACGATGCTGCGCGGTGCGGACGCCGAGGTCAGCCTGGTCGACGAGTCCGAACTGTCCATCGCCGCCCCGGACCTGCTCGCCGGCCCGTTCGCGCACATCGTCGTCGACGAGGCGCAGGAACTGACCGACGCGGAGTGGCAGATGCTGCTGCTGCGGTGCCCGTCGCGGAGCTTCACCGTCGTCGGGGACCGGGCCCAGGCCAGGCGCGGCTTCACGGAGTCGTGGCGGGAACGACTCGAACGGATCGGGCTCGACCGGATCGACCTGGCGTCCCTGAGCATCAACTACCGGACGCCGGAGGAGATCATGGCGGAAGCCGAGCCGGTCATCCGGGCCGTGCTCCCGGACGCCAACGTGCCGACCTCGGTTCGCGGCAGCGGCGTCCCCGTCGTACGCGGATCCGCCTCGGAGCTGCGCTCGATCGTCGGCACCTGGCTGGCCGCACATGCCGACGGGATCGCCTGCGTCATCGGCGATCCCGCGTTCCGGACCACGTCCCGTGTCCGGTCACTCACTCCGGAGCTGTCGAAGGGGCTCGAATTCGACCTGGTCGTCCTCGTCGACCCGGACAGGTTCGGCGAGGGCGTCGCAGGAGCGATCGACCGCTATGTCGCCATGACCAGAGCGACCCAGCAGCTCGTCGTTCTCACGAGTCCCTGACGCCGGTGTCATCGGGAACGCCCGGCAGCCTCACGCTGCCGGGCGTTGCTTCCTTCTGGCTCCGCGGTGTCAGCGCCCTTCCTTCCGCCTGCCGCGCACGAGCCAGGCGGCTCCCCCGACGGCCAGGGCGACCGGCCATTCCAGCGCTCCTGCGACGGTGAGGGCTCCCAGGCCCCCGTAGAAGACCAGGTCCCGGGTGGGCACGTTCCCCAGACTGAGGTGCGGGATCGGAACCGGGGCGCGGAACACGCGAGTGCCCAGGTGGAAACCCCCGTCAGGATGGGCCTCCCCGGCCCCGTCCTGCTGGGCTTGCGCACGGCCGGTGAACGCTCGCCTGCTCTGGGTCGTGTAATGCCCCTTCTGGGCCCGCACGCGTGCCGCAGGCTCGAGCGTGGTCAGTCCAGCGTCCGACATCTTCTTCTGGGCCCGGACACGCTCGGTGGGCTCGAGCACGGTCTCAGCTGCCGTAACCATCCCCGCTCCTCCTCTCCTGTGATCCGGTATGGATGTGTCTCTTCTTCCATCTTTGCGCGCCGTCCGCCGTTGAGCCGCCTCGCGGTGGACCCGGACGACTCGACGGGGTCCCGGAAGCCGCGGAGCAGGCCGTCATGGCGAGCAGTAGGCAAGGGGGGTGACGTCGTAGCTCTGGGTGGCGGAGGTGTTGTGGAAGTTCACGGTCCAGCTGTCGCCGGGGTTCGTGCTCGTGCTCTGGTAGCTGTTCACGGGGATGACCTCGTCGCCCCCGACCCAGCCCCCGCTGACCGCCTTCTGACCGGCCGGACACACGACGACCAAGGCCAGCGTCTGGCCAGGCACCAGCGTCGCGTCGCCTCCGACGACCTGAGTGACGTTGGCGCCGGCCGACGCGCCCTGCGGGCCGGCGGCACCCTGCGGGCCGGTGACACCGGTGGTGCCCTGCGGGCCGGTCCCGCCCGTGTTGCCCTGAGGACCCGTCGCACCCGTGTTGCCCTGAGGACCGGTCGCACCCGTAGTACCCGTAGCGCCCTGCGGACCGGTCACCCCGATGTCACCCTGCGGACCCGTCGCACCCTGAGCACCAGTGGCACCCGTATTGCCCTGAGGACCGGTCGCACCCGTAGTACCCGTAGCGCCCTGCGGACCGGTCACCCCGATGTCACCCTGCGGACCCGTCGCACCCTGAGCACCAGTGGCACCCGTATTGCCCTGAGGACCGGTCGCACCCGTAGTACCCGTAGCGCCCTGCGGACCGGTCACCCCGATGTCACCCTGCGGACCCGTCGCACCCTGAACACCAGTGGCACCCGTATTGCCCTGAGGACCGGCAGGACCACCCACACCCTGCGGCCCGGCAGCGCCGTTGACACCCTGCGGACCAGCGGCACCGGTCACGCCCTGCGGACCGCTCGCACCCTGAACACCAGTCGCTCCCGTATTGCCCTGAGGACCCGTCGCACCCGTGTTGCCCTGAGGACCGGCCGCACCCGTAGTACCCGTAGCGCCCTGCGGACCGGTCACCCCGATGTCACCCTGCGGACCCGTCGCACCCTGAACACCAGTGGCACCCGTATTGCCCTGAGGACCGGCAGGACCACCCACACCCTGCGGCCCGGCAGCGCCGTTGACACCCTGCGGACCAGCGGCACCGGTCACGCCCTGCGGACCGCTCGCACCCTGAACACCAGTCGCTCCCGTATTGCCCTGAGGACCGGCAGGACCACCCACACCCTGCGGCCCGGCAGCGCCGTTGACACCCTGCGGACCAGCGGCACCGGTCACGCCCTGCGGACCGCTCGCACCCTGAACACCAGTCGCTCCCGTATTGCCCTGAGGACCGGCAGGACCACCCACACCCTGCGGCCCGGCAGCGCCGTTGACACCCTGCGGACCGCTCGCACCCTGAACCCCGGTCGCTCCCGTAGTGCCCTGAGGACCGGCAGGACCACCCACACCCTGCGGCCCGGCAGCGCCGGTCGCGCCCGTGGCACCCGTCGCGCCCTGCGGGCCCTGGGGTCCGGGCTCGCCGCACGGCGGTACGGGGCCCGAGACCCTGACGTAGCGGGCGGCCACCCAGCCCGAGCGATTGGCGAGCCTGTACCAGTTCGAGTCGCCGCCGACGCTCTCGCCCACCGCCTGGCACCAGACGCTGATCCGTGCGCCGCTGGAATAGCTCCCCAGCTCTGCGGACTTGGTCGTGGGTTGGGCTCGGATGCTCAAGCTCGTCCTGGCAGTGACTGTCCCGGGAATCGCTGCCCCGAACGCGTTCCGTTCCACGTGTGTGGCAGCGAGCCCTGAGCGCGCCGTGTCCGACAGCCCCAAAGCAGCTGCCGCCAAAGGCCCTTGCAGCTCACATGCCAGGCCGAGACTCACCGTTCCCAGGGCCAACGACAGAAAGGTAAGCCTTCGCCTTCGCATCAAAACACCACGCCTTTCACTCTTCGCCTGCGATGAAGGGAGACATGAAGAGAAAAGCGCATATTCAAGCCATAACACTGCTATGACACGAACAAAATCCTATGGGAAGGTAAGCTTTTTCAACCAGCCACACATCACGGCGAATTGACGTGCGGTCGGATGGCGCCGGAGTCGGGCCGACCTCATGCGTCAGATCGCGGGGCCCGCGGTCCGGGTGTAGGTGAGCCCGTTACTGACGCCCGCGGGAGTGGTCACCGTGACGGTGACCACTCCGGCGGCACCGGCGGGCGCGACAGCCGTGACGCTGGTCGGGGAGAGCACGGTGAACGACGCGGGGACGCCGCCGAACTCCACGCCGGTCGTGGTGGTGAGGTTGCTTCCGGTCAGCGTGACGACGGCTCCCGCGTACGTCGGCCCCTGGCCGGGGATCACGGAGATGAGGATAGGCGGGTCGAGGTAGACGTAGCTGAGAGGGTTGCTGGTGCCGCCGGGGGTGGTCACCGTGACCGCCGCGGCACCGGCCGCGTGAGCGGGAGTCACCACGGTGATCTGAGTGGCGGAGACGACGGTGAACGAAGCCGCCGCCGTGTCGAAGCGCACCGCCGTCGCGTTGAGAAGTCCGCTGCCCGTCAGGGTCGCCGCAGCGCCGCCGGCCGAAGGTCCGGCTGGGGGTTCGATGTCGGTCAGCGACGGCACTGGGGCGTAGTAGAAGTACGCGCTGGGGGTGTCGGGGTTGCTGGTGCCGCCGGGGGTGGTCACCGTGACCGCCGCGGCACCGGCCGCGTGAGCGGGAGTCACCGCGACGATCCTCGTGGCGGACAGGACGGTGAACGACGTCGCCGCGATCCCGTCGAAGAGCACGGCCGTCGCCCCCGACAGGTTGGTGCCCGTCAGCGCCACCGTGGTGCCCCCGGAGACCGGCCCCTGACTGGGCGTCACGCCCGATACGGTGGGGGCGGAGACGTAGGTGTACGTGACGGTCTGGGTGCTGGTGCCCTGGCTGGTAGTGACGGTCACGTTGACCGTACCGGCGCCGGAGGGAGGGACCGCGGTGAGCTGTGTGCCGCTGAGGGCGGTGAACGAGATGGCGGCTCTGCCGCCGAACTGCACGGCTATCACACCGGTGAAGTCGGTACCCGTCACGGTGACGGTGTTCCCGCCGGAGGACGGCCCCTGGCTGGGACTGATCGAGGAGACGGTGGGGGCAGCCATGGCTGTACTCCTTCGCGCAGCACTGCGGCGGGTCTGTGCCACACCGGTTCGGGCAACGACGGCCAGTGCGTCGACACGCCCGCCCGAGCGGAGGGGGTCTGCGCTCGGACGGGTGTGTGGTGTGGTCCCGGTACGGGGCCGCTGGATCAGATGCCGGGGCCGGAGACGTAGGTGAATCCGCCGGCGGCGGTGGCCGTCCCGGCAGGGTTGGTGACCACCACGTCGACGGCGCCCGCCGTGCCGGGCGGGGTGACCGCCGACAAGGTGGTGGCGCTGAGGACGGAGAACGGCGCGGCGGTGCCGCCGAAGGTGACCGAGCTGGTGCTGTCGAGGTTGGTGCCCGTGATGGTCACCGCCGTTCCGCCGGAGGTCGGGCCCGAGGACGGGTTGACGGTCACGATCGTCGGGTCGTCGATGTAGGTGTAGGAGAGGCCGTTGTTGCTGCCGCCCGCTGTCGTCACGGTCACCCCAACCGGTCCGGCCGCGGTGCCCGCGGGCACGACGACGCTGATGGAACTGTCTGAGTTCACCGTCGGGGTGGCGGTGTTCGCGCCGAAGGACACCCTGGTCGCCGTCGACAGGCCGGTGCCGTTGATGGTGATGGTATTGCCACCCGCCAACGGCCCGGAGCTGGTGCTCAGAGCGGACTTGAACGGGGCACCGACGTAGAAGAACGACACCGGGTTGCTCGTCCCGCCGGGGGTTGTCACGGTGACCCCGACCGTGCCTGCCCCCGAGGGGGAGACCGCGGTGACCTGGGTCGCTGAGACGTTGGTGACGCTCGTGGCGGGCTTGGTGCCGAAGGTCACCGCGCTGGTGTTGGAGAGGTTGGTACCGGTGATGGTCACCAGCGTGCCTCCGCCGGTGGAACCTTGGTTCGGAGAGATGGGCATGGGGACACTCCTTCGTCTCTGCTGGGGACATGCGAGAAACCAGCGGGATGGCCAGTCACCGTCCGCGTCGCCGCCGAGAAGGCGGACCGCCGCAGGCACACGAGCGCCGTCAGCCCGTTCGGGCTGCTTCAGGCGTGGAAGAACACGGCTCAGGAATGCTGCTGGACCCGGAGGGAACGAACGGACTGTCGCCGGGCGCACATGGCCAGGCGCGCAGCAGCCTGCGCCGTCTTCCCTGGGCATGGAGAAAACCGGCAACAGCTGCCTGTCTCAACGTCCTTCTGGCACGGGGATGGGCAGCCCGCCGGTGTCACACTCTCAGTGACCCACACCTCCGATCGGGTGACAAGAGGCCCTTCACCATCATCACCCGTATGGAGTAAAAGGGGACACGACCCGGGCAATCCCAGCAGGTGGCACGACGAGAGGGGAGCGCGAGGGTCGCGCTCCCCTGATGGAGTGACGTATCCGGAAACCCCTTGCTGGTGCGCCGACCTGGAGGCTTGGATGTGAATATCCAACCGGTGGGCTGCCCATCCTCTCCGGGGGATGTGGCGGTCGATCCACGTTCGGCTTCTCTCCGGAGGACGTGCGTACGTGCCGGCTTGCCACGATGGGCACCCCCGGCAGAGGAATTTGGATCGGGTCAGCCGGTGCCGTCCAGGTACCGGCTGACCCGGTGGTACACGTGGGTTCCGCATGCGTGGAGCCCGGATACGCGGGCGGGCTCTCACGGGTCCTGACTGGCGATCAGGGACTCTTGCAGGTGATGTTCCCCGGTGCGGGAGTGGAGTTGCCGGTGGCGGTGAAGCCGAAGGTGGCGGTGCCGTTGGCCGCGAGGCTGCCGTTGTACGAGGTGTTGCGTACCGTGACGGATCCGCTGGTCCCGGTGTTGACGCCGTCCCAGAGGCTGCTGATGGACTGACCGGAGGCCAGGTTCAGGCCGACGGTCCAGCCGTTGAGCGTGCTGGTGCCGTTGTTGCGGACCGTCACCTCACCCTGGAAGCCGCCGGGCCAGCTGTTGACGTTGCGGTAGGCGGCGGTGCACGTACCGTTCGTGCCACCGCCGCCCGGGTCACCGCCCGGGTCTCCCCCCGTGCCGCCACCCGGGTCGCCTCCGTTGCCGTCTCCGCCGTCTGTCAGGGTCGGCGTCTGCCAGTCACGCCACGAGGACAGGTTGCCGGACTTGCCGGCGGCGATCCTGAACACTCCGGAGCCGTTGCCCGCGCCCAGCAGGAACTTCTGGAGGTTCTGCTGCAACGGTGTCTTCCACTCGGACCTGACGGCGCAGTGGGTGCCGTCCTGGACGTCCGACCAGTAGGTGATGTTGCTGCCGGCGCCGAGCGCCTTGTAGATCTCGGCCCCGCCCAGCGCCGCCACGCTTCCCGACCTGGCGGCCAGCCAGTCGACGTACGGGTTCTCCATCACGAACAGCCCGCGCGGCGCGACCATGCCCAGGATTTCGTGGGTGTCCACCGGCAGGGAGTTCGGGTTGCCCGTGTAGGAGCTGAACGCGTCGCCCAGCCAGGGCTGTTCCGAGTAGGCGCTGCTCAGCGGCTGCGCGCCGCTCTCCCCCGGAATGCCGCGGAGGATGGGCACACCGCCGCTTCCCGACTCGATCGGCATGGTCAGTGCGACGCGCTGGTCGAACGCGCCGGCCACGATGGCACCCTTGCCGAACCGCGAGCATCCCGTCACTCCGGTCGCGCTCGCCTTGAGGATGTTGCCGCCCGACTGCTCGATGACGTCGATGATGCGGCTCACACCCCAGGACCAGGCCATCAGCAGGCCCGTACTGCTGGACGATCCGTACACGCTGTAGAAGGCACCCTGCTTGTTGTTCCGCGCGGTGCCCTCCTTGCCCACCGTGTAGGGGTCGTAGTTGATGACGGCGACGCCGGCGGCCTTGATGGTGGCCGTGTCCGCGCCGAGCCCGCCGAACACGATGATGGCCGGGTAGGGCCCCGAACCGCTCGGCAGGCTCACGCTCGCCGAGAAGCTCGCGCTCTTGCCCTGGTCCGTCACGTTCACGGTGATGCTGCTCGCCGACACCGTGCCCGTGACGCTCGCGGGTTTCGCGGGCTTCTGACCGTAGACGGACCTCTGCGCCAGCTGGCTGATCTCCGCCCGGCGGCACCGCCAGTCGCCCTTGGCCGTGATACGCGTGCCGTTCAGCTTCTTGAAGGGGTCCGGCAGTAGGGAACTGGCCGCCGGAGAACCCGGGTTGGGCACCGCGCAGTCCGCACCGTCGTCCTCTCCGCCGGCCAGCACCTGCGCCGCGACGACGGCTCCCTCGGCGGCGCCCGCCTGTGCGGTGAGCGAGGGGGTGATGAGGCTCGCGGTGGCGACCAGGACCGCGGCCGCCCACACTCTGGGCCGATATCGGGACCGATGGAAGCGCATGGGGACCTCCGGAGGACGATGCGCGATCGAATGTGGGGTGTACCGGTTCGAATGTTGCGTGGTTCGTGGGGCGACGCGAGACAACTGGGAGCGCTCCCAAGGGTAGGAATGGCACCCAGAGCATGACAACACCCGGGAGGTGAGCCACCTCGGTTTGGCCATTCCAACTCGGCCATCGACGCATCACACGGCTGACAAAGAGGGACGGATGCCCGGAAAGCCGCCGATTCGCTCGGCTCCAGCGGCTCCGCGCAATGAAAGTTCCGGCCGTTTCGTGCAGCGCAACGAAACTTTCGAGGGCAGCACCGTACAACGGCGACGCACCGAGCGCGAGCTTTCGCCGCACGAACGGCACAGTATCCCGACGAAGGATGACAGAGTGTTACAACAGGCGCGTAAGGAAGGAACACGATGAAGCGGAAGCCTTCACAGTCGGCGGAGCCGGGGGCGGGATCCACGTCGGAGGTCGCCGCGGGCCGGCTGCGGCTGCTCGCCGAGGCGAGCCGCGCGATGGCGTCGGGGCTCGACGCGGAGGAGGCGCTGCGCCGCGTGGCCCGGGTGGTGGTTCCGCATCTGGCCGACGCCTGTGTCGTCGACCTGGTCGAGGGGAACGGGCTGCGCCGTCTCACCGTCATGGACCGGGACGCGGAGCGGGTGTTGCGGGTACTGCCGGGCGGGTTCCTGCCCGGGCCGGACGACTCGGCCGCCGCCTTGGCGAAGGTGCTGCGCGGCGCGGGTCCGACGGTGGTCACCGACTTCGACATGCCCGATCCGGACGACTCCCTGCGCTCCGCCCAGTGGGCCCTTTACCGGATGCTGGGCGCCGAGACCGCGTTGATCGTGCCCATGGGCGTACGCCGGGAGGCTCTCGGAGCGCTCACCTTCGTACGCCGTGCCCCGGCCGTTCCCTTCGACGAGCAGGAGCGGGCGCTCGCCGCCGACCTGGGGCACCGCGCGGGCCTCGCCCTGGACAACGCGCGTCTGTACGCGCTGCAACAGCACACCGCGGAGCAGCTCCAGCTCTCCCTTCTGCCCGATCTGACCGGGCTCGGGCACCTCCAGCTCGCCACCCGTTACGTGGCCGCCCGCGAGCGGGCCGAGGTCGGCGGCGACTGGTACGACGCCTTCCCGCTCCCCGACGGCTCGGTGGTCCTCGCGATCGGGGACGTGGTCGGCCACGACCTGGCGGCGGCCGTCCGCATGGGCCAGTTGCGCAACATGATGCGCGCCCTCGCCTACGACAGCGGGGACGATCCGGCCGGGGTGATGAACCGTCTGGACCGGGTCATGCAGGGCCTGACCAGCATCGAACTCGTCACAGCCGTCATCGCCCGTGTCGAGACGCCGCCCGCTGGACCGTGGCGGCTGTTCATGAGCAACGCCGGCCACCTTCCGCCGCTGCTCGCCCAGCCCGACGGCCGCACTCTCCTGCTGGAGGAGGGACACGCCCCCGTCCTGGGAGTCGACCCGGCGCTCCGGCGCGAGACCGCGGTGGTCGCCCTGCCGTCCGGCGGCACCCTGCTCTTCTACACCGACGGCCTCATCGAACGTCCCGGTGAGGACATCGGCCGCGGCCTCACCCGGCTGCGCCAGCACGCGGCCGCGCTGGCCCGTGAACCGCTGACGGTCTTCCGCGACGAACTGCTCACCCGGTTGAGCAACGACCAGCACGACGACATCGCCATCCTGGCCCTGCGTATCCCCTGATACCTCGAAACGCGTGGGTACAGAGAAGCGAAAGGTCAGTTGTGATCGTCAACGTGTTCGTATTCGACACTCCCCGATCAATGGATGTCAGTGTTGAAGACCTCCCCTCGGACGTCCCGGACGCGCGCCTACGGTGCGCTCACCGGACGGCCGGCGCCGTCCCGGACTCAGCCGACGATCAAGGGGAGACACCGTGGCGAGTGTGGAAGTGTCGCTGAAGGAAATGATGACCGCGGTCGAGGGGGCGCTGGGCGCGGCGGTCGTCGACTACACCAGCGGAATGGCCCTGGGAACCCTGGGCGGGGGCAAGGACCTGGATCTCACCATCGCCGCGGCGGGGAACACGGATGTGATCCGCGCCAAGGTGCGCACCATGGAGCAGTTGGGCCTGAACAGTGAGATCCAGGACGTGCTGATCACGCTCGGCGACCAGTACCACCTGATCCGCCTGGTCACCGGACGCAACGGCAACGGCCTGTTCCTCTACCTGGTGCTGGACAAGACCCGTTCGAATCTGGCGATGGCCCGCCACCAGCTCAAGCGCGTCGAGGAACAGCTCGAGATCTAGCTCTTCGCCTGCCCCGGGCCGACGTGTGCCCATGATGTGAAAACTTCTTCAAGTCACCACATCAGCATGATTCCAATTCGTGGTTGCACGCGGCCCGGGGCGAGAAGGATCTGCTCTGCACAGCACATTCCGTGTGGCGTCCCGCGGGGCGCCACCGCGTCTTGGACCATCCCCGATGCGGCAGGGAGCACGCACTCATGCAAGTCCCCCTCTACCAGGCCAAGGCGGAGTTCTTCCGCATGCTCGGGCACCCCGTGCGCATCCGGGTCCTGGAGCTGCTCCAGCACGGTCCCGTGCCCGTACGCGATCTGCTCGCCGACATCGAGATCGAGCCGTCCAGCCTCTCGCAGCAACTGGCCGTGCTGCGACGCTCCGGCATCGTCGTGTCCATCCGGGAAGGATCGACGGTCCGCTACGCCCTCGCCGGCGGCGATGTCGCAGAACTGCTGCGCGCGGCCCGCCGTATCCTCACCGAACTCCTGGCCGGCCAGAACGAACTGCTCGCCGAACTCCGGCAGAGCGACGGTGCCGCTTCCGCCGTGCCCGCCGGATCCGGACGGATGCCCGTGGGGGCCCGACTCGCGCACACCGTCGTGCCGTCGGAGGCGCGGGGCCGCGACAAGGAGTGTGCGGCACTCAACGATGCCGCGCCGGAGGCTGCGGAACGAACGTGGCGCTCTTCAGCGAACGCCGCATGGCCCGCACCATCGGACGCTCCACGAACCGGTGCACGAGATGGGCCAGCACGACCAGGGCGACGACCGTGACCCCGACCAGGAGGAGCGGATCGAACCGGTCGCCGAAGTGGTGCGCGACGGTCATGCCGAGCGTGTCGTGCAGCAGGTAGAGCGGGAAGGTCATCGTGCCCATGACGGTCAGCCCGCGCCAGCGGAGCCGGCGGGTCCGGCCGAGCGCGATCGCGCCGACCATCAGGAAGAAGACCGTGACCGCCAGGACGAGCCAGCCGCGCCAGGGCGCCCAGGTCTCCCAGTTGTTGCGGCCGCCGGTGGGTGCCAGCAGGAAGTGCAGGGCCAGCAGCCAGGACATGGCGACGATGCCCCACAGCAGAGGTGTGGGCCGGTAGCGGTGCATGAGGTAGAAGGCCATGCCCGCGATGAAGTACGGGGCAGAGGTCGGGTTCACCACGAGCGTGAGCAGCGGGATGTGGGCGGCGGGCGCGAGTACGGCGGCGACCGTCCACAGCCCGCAGAAGATCACGACGCGCTGGTAGCTGAGGCCCTTCCACACCACGACGGCGAAGGTGAGGTAGAAGCAGAGCTCCGGCCACAGGGTCCAGTAGACGGGGTCCAGGTTGGACACGCCGAGCGGGGTCTGGAGCATGGTGAAGTTCGCGAGCAGGACGCGCGGGTGGGGGTGCCCGAAGGGGGTGTCGGCGAAGTAGATGACGCACGCCGACACCACGATGGCGATCCAGTACATCGGGTACAGGCGGGTGACGCGGGAGATGAAGAAGTCACGCGGGGTGCGCCCCCACGCGCTCATGCAGATGACGAAGCCGCTGATCAGGAAGAACAGGTCGACACCGAGCCGCCCGAAGGCGAAGTAGCCGTGCAGCGCGGGGAAGACGCTCTGGTACGGGCGCCCCCAGATGACCTGCATCGCCCCCGGTGTCTGGCCGGCGAAGTGGAAGAGCACCACCGACAGCGCCGCCAGGAAGCGCAGCCCGTCCAGTGCCGCGAGCCGGTCTCCGCCGTTGCCGCGCCCTGCGACGATCACTGGTGCCGCAGGGGGTGCCTGCGGCACCAGCACTTCGTCGGTGACCGCCCCCTCGTTCCGCGGTCGCGTGGCTGTACCGGCCGATGCCCTGCGATCCGTCTGGGTCATATCTCCCGTTCCAGAGTCGTCCTTTACCGAAAGGGCCCTGGAATCCGGATCGACGCCCGACGGGCGGATGGCGATTTCGCCGAGTTCGTACTCATTCCGCTACGGGGGCGAGTGCCGGCACCGCCCTGGCCCACAGAAGGGGCCTACCCGAAGTCCTCGATGAGATACGGGGCCGCCGGGGTGACACGAACCGCACAGGGGAGCGACACCCCCGGTGCGTCCTCCTCATGCCGGATGCTCCCGGCCGGAGACTGCCGAAGCCCGCCCCCTCCACAAAGGTCACGTCGAAGAACGTCCCGGTCGCTGTCGTCGGCCAACCGCAGTGCCTGAATTGCGGACGACCGCGACCGGGGACCGAGACATGGAGCCGGCCACCGAAAAGCGGCTCGCGGCCGCCACTGGTTTCGACATCCGCTTCTGTGCCCCACGCGGCCGCCTGGCGCGGGAGCGGTCAGGCCATGGGAGCCGCCATTCCGCCCCTGGCCGGGGCGGAATGGGTGGAGTCCGTACGCAGCCGCCGGTTCTCGCCGCGAGTCCTCTCCATTCGTCGGGTCAACTCGGCATTGCCCGCCCGAAGTTCTCTGCCAGCTACCGGGCACCGGCGATGTCCTGGTACGAGAGTGCGTTGTGCAGTGGATGATCAGGTGTAGGTGTAGGCGTCGGGAAGGGTGGCGGAGCCGCCCGCCGTGGTAACGGTGACGTCGACGGGGCCGGGGGCGGAGCCAGGGGGAACGATGGCGGCCAGGACGGTATCGGACCCGATGCTGAACTGGGCGAAGACGCCGTTGAAGGAGACGGCGGCGGCGGTCGTCAGGTTCTTGCCGGTGAGGTCGACGACGGTCCCGCCGACTAACGGGCCGCTGGTGGCGCTCAGGCCGCCGAACTGTGGCGGGTCGACATAGGTGTAGCTGAGCCTTCCGGTGGTCAGGCCGCCGGCGGTGGTGACGGAGACGGGGACGGTGCCGGGGGAGGCGGCGGGTGGCACGTCGACGGTCAGCTGCTGGTCGGAGACGACTTGGGGAACGGCCAGCAGGGTGCCGAACAGTACTTGGGTGGCGGTGGCCAAGAGGGCGCCGTTGATGGTGACGATGTTCCTGCCTGCTGTCGGACCGGCGGCGGGGCTGAGGGAGGAGGCGTTACCGCTCGGGTAGTACTGGAAGGGCTTGGGGTTGCTGGTGCCGCCTGCGGTGGTGACGGTGACCTGAGCGATGCCGGAGCCGGGTGGAGACGACGCGACGACCTTGTTGGGCGTGTTGGCGATGACGGCGGCGGAGCTCGTGCCGAATTGCACCGCGGTGACCCCGGACAGGCTGGTGCCGGTGATCGTCACCTTGGTGCCGCCGGACTGGGGGCCCAGGGTGGGAGCCATTTTGTACAGGGCCTGGATGACGCTGACGCTGTTGGATCCGGAGTTGGCCACGAAGACGGCCAGCCCGTTGGGGGTGACGGCGATTCCGGCGGGCTTGTGGCCGACGGCAATGGTGTCGGTGACCGTGTCAGTGGTGGCGTCGATGATGCTGACGGTGTCGGAGCCATTGTTGCTCACGTACACCTCACTGCTGTCCGGGGTGATCGCCACGCCCCAGGGAGTGGTGCCCACGGGGATGGTGGTGGTGATCGTCTGGCTGGCGGTGTCGATGACGCTGAGGGTGTTCGCGCCGCTGTTGGCGGCATAGAGGTGGAGGGTGTCCGTGCTGGCTGCTACACCGACGGGCGCGGAAAGGCCGGGGATGGTTGCCACCACGGTGAAGGTGGCTGTGTCGATCACGCTGAGGGTGTTGTCGCCGTGGTTCGTCACGTACACCTGTCCCCGGTGGGGGAGACCGCGACCCCGGTGGGGCCGGCGCCGACCGGAATGGTCGTGAGGATGGAGTTGTTGAACGTGTCTACCACGGTGAGACTGTCCGATCCCTGGTCGGCGACGTATACGCGGATCCCGGCCGGGCTCACGGCGATCCCGAAAGGAGCGCTTCCCACCTCGATCTTGGAGAGGACGGTCAGTGTCTGCTGCTCTGCGGTGCTGAGAGCGTTCGCGCCGTTTTCCGCCACATAGATGAGGCTGCTGTCCGGGCTGACCCCCACCCCGGCGGGGGCGTTGTAAGGGGCCAGGGCAGTACTGACGACGAGTTGTCCGATATCCACCACGGTGGTGGTGCCGGATCCGCTGTTGGTCACATACGCATGTAGCCCGAGGGGGCCCATCCCCAACCCCAGTGGCTTGATTCCCACCGGAACCGTTTGCACGGCCCGGGAGACGACGGCAGCCGGCGATACAGCAGCCAGGACTGGCGGTTCTACGGTCGGGTTTGCTGGTTCGTCCATCATGCACCTACCGGTAATGAGCCCCCGGGAGGGGCTTCGGGAAGACGTGCCACGCCGTCGAAGCCGAGGAACGAGCAGTGCAGCGAAGGGCCGACGGGCACGGGGGGGTGTGCGAGGAGCGAAATCGCCTTGTCTCCGCATAATTAGACGAGCAGGACAGGACTCGACGACAGGTAGACATGAAGTATTTGATATCATCGCAAATACTCCTGTGCGCCCGGCTTCGCCCTGTTTCACCGCGTCCCGTTCGCCGCGCCGACTCGGTATGCACCTTCCCGGGCAACCGCGTCCGGCGGAGTAGCAAGAGCATGGATCTGAACCAGGTCCCTGACGGCCGGTCGGTGAAAAACCCCGGCCAGTGTGGCCGGGACAAAAGGACTCGATCCGTCTTTCGAGGAGTCGGATGCCGTCGCGCTATCTCGCCTTGCCGGGGGCGTCGGGTCCGCCTTCTCCCACCGCCACGCGTTCGGCACCACGGCCGTGTTGAGGCAGGACGACTTCTCGCGCGGGGCCAAGACGTGCGGCCCCTGTTTCCGGACTCCGCGACGCCGTCCGGGGTGGTCAGTCGCCAGACGCCGCCGGAACTGCCAAAGCCCAGCGGGCGCGGAGCGGTGCCGATGTCCCGCACCGGACCCCTGACCGTCGCGTTGAGGTCGGGCGTTTCCCAACGACAAGTCCTCGATCGGCGAGGGTTTTCAGCTCTTGAGGAACGCCTCCACCTCGTCGCGGCGGGGCAGTGACGGCTGGGCACCGGGGCGGGTGGTGCTGAGTGCCGCCGCGGCGCAGGCCCAGCGGGCGGCCTGCTCCAGGGTGCGGCCCTCGGCGAGGGCGACGGCGAGGGCGCCGCAGAAGCAGTCTCCGGCCGCGGTGGTGTCGACGGGCCGGACCGTGAAGGCCGGGATGTGCAGCCGCGCGGTGCCTTCCAGGAGCAGCACGCCGTCACCGCCGAGGGTGACGATGACCGCGCCCGCTCCGCGCAGTTTGCCCGCGGCGGCGGCGACCTCGTCGACCGTGTCCGGTACCGGGGTGCCGGTGAGGGCCGCCAGTTCGGTGCGGTTGGGGACCAGCACGTCGACGTGGCGGGGCGGGACGGCGCCCTCGACGGCGGGAGCCGGGTTGTACACGACGATGCCACCGGCCAGCTCGGCCGCCGCGTGGTTGGCCTCGTCGGGGACCTCCTGCTGGAGGACCGTGACCTCGGCCCGGCCCAGCACGTCGGCGGCGGCCCGGCAATCGGCCGCGGTCAGGCGGGAGTTGGCGCCGGGGCTGACGATGATGGAGTTCTCGCCCGACGGGTTGACGGCGATCAGCGCACGCCCGGTGGGCACTCCGGGAGTGCGGGTCAGGTGCGCGGTGTCCACGCCCTCGGCGCGCGCCGCGGCGGCCATCACATCGGCGGCGTCGTCCTCGCCGACCCGGCCGATCAGGGCGACCCGCCCGCCGAGCCGGGCCGCGGCGACCGCCTGGTTGGCCCCCTTGCCGCCGGGGTGCTCGACGATGTCCCCGCCGAGCACGGTCTCCCCCGGCACCGGATGCCGCGGAACGGGTGCGACGAGATCGAGGTTGAGGCTTCCGACGACTGCGATCACTGGTGTTCCTCTGAGGTTCTGCTGCCGGGGATGGTCGTGGGCGCGGCGGCGCGGGGGCCGCTGGAAGCGCGGACGACGAGTTGGGGTGAGAGGCGGACGGCCCGGTACGCCTCGGCTCCCCCGCCGTCGAGCCGCTCGGCAAGGAGCCGGAGCGCCTCGGCCGCCACCTGGGCGGCCGGCTGGCGGACCGTGGTCAGGTTGGGTTCGGCAAGGCTCGCCATGGGGATGTCGTCGAATCCGGTGACGGCGACCTCGCCGGGGACGTCGACGCCGAGTTGTCCGAGGCGTTGCAGCGCTCCGACCGCGATGAGGTCGTTGGCGCAGACGACGGCGTCCGGGCGGGCCGGCCAGATCCGGTCGACCGCGGCCCGCCCCCATTCCACGGAGAAGTCGCCGAGTTCGGTGCGTTCGGAGGCGAGCGGGTCGAGGGCGGCGACGCCCGCCTCGTAGGCCATGCGCCGCTCGACGGCCGTCGAGGCGGTACCGGCGGCGCCGAGGAAACAGAAACGGCGGCGCCCGGTGCGGGTCAGGTGCTCCAGGACGAGGGCCGTGCCGGCGGCGTTGTCGACGGCCACCGAGTCGGCGACGCCGGGGCCGCAGGAGCGGTCGAGGAGGACCAACGGGACGCGGGCCGCCGCGAGTTCGACCGCCGCACGGCTGTGGGTCTCGTCGACGGGGATGACCAGCAGCGCGTCCACCTGCCGGTCCAGCAGGGCGGTGATCCGGGCCGCCTCGGTCCGCGGGTCGTCGTCGCAGTCGGCGAGCAGCAGGGCGCGGCCCCCGGCGTGCAGGGCGTGCTCGACCTCACGGACGAGGGAGGGGAAGAACGGGTTGGTGATCTGGGGCAGCACCAGGCCGATGGTGCCGGTGGAGCGGCTGCGCAGGGCGCGGGCGACCTGGTTGGGGCGGTAGCCGAGGCTTTCGGCCGCGGCCCGCACTCGGCGTGCCGTCTCCGCTCCCACCGGGCGGGTGCCGGCCAGCACGCGGGACACCGTGGCGACGGAGCATCCGGACGCGCGAGCCACATCACGCAATGTCACCTCGGTCACCGCAGTCCGCCCCCTTCTGTCGGCTCGGTTTCCTGGTCGGCACACGGCCTCCCGGCGCCGACCAGCACCGACGCCGGAGAACGTTATCACCAGCCTCCTGCGCCCCGGACTGCCGTGGAGCAGGGGAGGGCGGGAGAAAGATGTAACGTCCATTGACATATTGATGAGGAATGGGCGAATGTTCGGGAGAACGTTTTCCCTAACGTCTCCCCAGGCGCCGGACCACTCGGCGCCCTCCGGACGTGGCCGCCCCTGGGCGTCCCCGGAGATCGGTTTCACCCAGGTAAGCGAGCAAAGGGGCTCTCCGTTGGCCAGAAAGATCATCCTCGACTGCGACCCGGGACACGACGACGCCATCGCCATGCTTCTGGCGCACGGCAATCCCGAGATCGAGCTCGTGGCCGTCACGACCGTGGTCGGGAACCAGACGCTGGAGAAGGTGACCCGCAACGCGCTGTCCGTGGCCCGTATCGCCGGGATCACCGGAGTGCCCTTCGCCGCGGGCTGCCCCCGGCCTCTGGTGCGCGACATCGAGACGGCGCCGGACATCCACGGCGAGTCCGGACTCGACGGACCCGTGCTGCCCGAGCCGACCCTGGAGCTGGACCGCCGCCACGCGGTCGACCTGATCATCGACACGGTCATGTCGCACGAGCCGGGCGAGATCACCATCGTGCCGACCGCCGGTCTGACCAACATCGCGATGGCGGTCCGCAAGGAGCCGCGCATCGCCTCCCGTGTCCGTGAGGTCGTCCTGATGGGCGGCGGCTACCACGAGGGCAACTGGAGCGCGGTCGCCGAGTTCAACATCAAGATCGACCCCGAGGCCGCGCACATCGTCTTCAACGAGAGCTGGCCGGTCACCATGGTCGGTCTCGACCTCACGCACCAGGCGCTGGCGACGCCCGCCGTCACCGAGAAGATCGCCGCGGTCGGCACCGCGCCCGCCAAGTTCGTCCTGGAACTGCTGGACTTCTTCGGCGCGATGTACGAGCAGGCCCAGGGCTTCGAGTTCCCGCCCGTGCACGACCCCTGCGCGGTCGCCTACGTCATCGACCCCGACGTCATGACGGTGCGCAAGGCCCCCGTGGACATCGAGCTCACCGGCACGCTGACCCTGGGCATGACCGTGGCCGACTTCCGGGCGCCCGCCCCGGACGACTGCCACACGCAGGTCGCGGTGAAGCTCGACCACGAGCGGTTCTGGAACCTGGTCGTGGACGCACTCGAGCGGATCGGCGACGTCCAGGCATGACCGTTCCCAGCGTTTCCACCACCGACAGACCACCCCGCTCCGCGCAGGGCTCCCCCGTCCGGATCGGTGTGCTGCTGACCGCGCTGCTCGCCGCGTGCGTGGCCTTCCAGCTCAACGCCAGCATGATCAGTCCGGCGCTGAAGAGCATGGAGGGATCCCTCCACGCCACCTCGGCCGAGATCGGGCTCACCCAGACCGCGTTCTTCACGTCCGCGGCCCTGTTCTCGCTGTTCCTGCCGCGACTGGGCGATGTCGTCGGCCGCCGCAAGGTCCTCACCGGCATGCTGGCCCTGATGGCCGTCGGATGTGTCGTCGCCGCGTTCGCGCACAACGTCCCGGTCCTGTTCGCCGGGCGCATCATCCAGGGCGTGAGCGGCCCGGTCGTCCCGCTGTGCCTGATCATGCTGCGGGAGGAGGTGCCCGAGCCCAAGCGCTACGGCACCCTGCTCGGTGTGATCACCGCCTTCAACGGCGGAGTCGCGGGTGTCGACTCCCTCGCGGGCGGCTACCTCGCCGACCACCACGGGTTCCAGTCGGTCTTCTGGGCGATGGCCGTCGTCGCGGCGGTCGCCACGGCCATGGTCGCGCTGATGAGCCGCGAGTCCAAGGCGCCGGTCGCCGAGCGCATGGACTGGCCCGGCGTCGTGCTGCTCGTGGTCTCGGTGGGCTCGCTGCTCATCGCGCTGAACGAGGCCGGCAAGCTCGCCGCGGCCAACTGGCCGCTGATCGCCCTGCTCGTGGTCGTCGCCGCGGTGGCCTTCGCGCTGTTCTGGCGCACGGAGAACCGCAGCGGGCATCCGCTGGTCGCCACGCATCATCTGCGGCAGCGCTCCACGTGGGCGCTCCTGCTCACGACGGTGCTCACCATGACGGGTGTGTTCGCCGTCATGAACGGGCTGATCCCCGCGTTCGCCGAGGACGCGCAGGCGGGACTCGGCTTGTCCGCGCAGCAGTCCGCGTGGTGGACCCTCACGCCGTACGCCCTGGCCGGGCTCGCCATGGGTCCGATCGCCGGCCGGCTGGCCGCCACCTTCGGGTACGGCCGGATCCTGCGCATCGGTCTCGTCGGAGCCGCGGCAACCGTGGTCCTGATGATCCTCACGCTGCACGGCCATTCACGGGCCATGCTGCTGACGGCGTCCATCCTGGTGGGGATCACCTACGCCGGGATCGGGAACATCGTGCTCAACGGGCTCGGCATCGTGCTGTCCCCGCGTGAGAACCCCGGGTTCCTGCCCGGTCTGAACGCGGGCGCGTTCAACCTCGGCGCCGGTCTGAGCTTCGCGGTGCTGTACGCGGTGAAGACCGCGGCGGCCCCCGCGGATCCGTCGTCGACCGGCGACTACACCACCGCCATGATCACGGGTGCGGTCATCATGGCCGTCGCCGTCGTGACGTCGTTCCTCATCCCCAAACCGGTGGCTGCGGAAGCGCGTTGAGCACGCGAGCCCCGTCGGGAGTTCTCTCCCGACGGGGCCCGCGCCTAGAGCTCCCGCATGACGAGTGACGAGCGGGAGCAGGCCGTGAAGGCGGCCATCGACGGAGAGTTGCTGCTTCTCGATCCCGAGGTACGTGCCTCCCCGGCCCGTGTCCTGGAACTGCTTGACCCGGAGTTCACCGAGATCGGGACCTCTGGACGCCGGTGGGACGTGAAGTCGATCCTCGCGGTGACGAGCGGCGGCTCCGTCTCCCCGGAATCCCCTGTCGAGGTCAGCGAGATGTCCGAAGCCGTCCTTGCCCCAGAGCTCGTCCACCTCAAGTACTTCACCGACTACCAGGGCCGCCGCGTATGGCGAAGCTCCCTGTGGCGGCTGACGGAGACCGGCTGGCGCTTGTACTTCCACCAGGGCGCCCTGGCCGCCTGAGTTCCCTCACCCCCGCGGGCGGCGCGGAGGTGAGGGCGGGGGCAGCGGTCAGCAGCTCTGCCAAAGGCGGGTCATCACCCGGACGCCGAAGCGGAGGCCTTCGAGGGGGACTCGTTCGTCCACGCCGTGGAAGAGGCGGCCGTAGTCGAGGTCGTGGGGCAGTTTCAGGCCCTTGAAGCCGAAGCAGCGGATGCCGAGCTTCGTGAAGGCCTTCGCGTCGGTGCCGCCCGGGTTGCAGTACGGCACCGGGTGACCGTCGGGGTCCTCGGCGCGTACGGCCGCGCACATCGCGTCGACGAGGGGGCCGTCGAAGGTGGTCTCCATGGCGATGTCGTGGTTGACCCACTGCCGGCTGACCGACGGCAGGAGCAACTTGTCGATGGTGTCGACGAGTTCCTTCTCATGGCCGGGCAGGAAGCGGCCGTCGACGCGTGCGGTGGCCCGGCCCGGGATCACGTTGGTCTGGTAACCGGCCGAGAACATGGTGGGGTTGGCGGAGTTGCGCAGCACCACCTGCATGAAGTCGGCGACCGGCCCGAGCTTCGCGAGTTCCGCGTCGAGGTCCTCGGCGTCGAAGTCGATGTCGACGCCCTGGAGCCGTGCCGCCTCCGCGAGCAGCGCGCGCACCGGTTCGATCAGGCGGATCGGGAAGGTGTGGCGGCCGATGCGGGTGAGCGACTCGGCGAGGTCGGTGACCGCGTTCTCGTCGTTGGGCGAGGAGCCGTGGCCCGCGCGGCCGGTGGCCGTCAGTTCCATCCAGGCCATGCCGCGCTGGGCGTTCTCGATCGGGTACAGCCGCCGGGTGTCGTCGAGCGCGTAGCTGAACCCGCCGCCCTCGCCGATCGCCTCGGTGACGCCGGCGAACAGCTCGGGCCGGTGCTCGACCAGCCAGTGCGCGCCGTACCTGCCGCCCGCCTCCTCGTCGGCGAGGAAGGCCAGGACGATGTCGCGGGACGGCCGGGTGCCGGTTCGGGCGAAGTGCCGGGCGGTGGCCAGCATGACCGCCACCGTGTCCTTCATGTCGATGGCGCCCCGGCCCCACAGGTAGCCGTCGTGGATCTCGCCGGAGAACGGCGGGACCTGCCACTCGTCCGGGTCGGCCGGTACGACGTCCAGATGGCCATGGACGAGCAGGGCCCCACGGTCCGGCTCGCGGCCCGGGATGCGGGCGACGACGTTGGCGCGGCCCGGCGCGCTCTCCACCAGCTCCGAGGTGATGCCGGCCTCGGCCATCAGCTCGACGACCCGGTCGGCGCAGGCCCGCTCGTCGCTGGTGGGGTTGGAGGTGTCGAAGCGGATCAGCTCCGCGCACAGTTCGATGGCCTCGCGCTGTGCCTCCTCGGAGGCGGCGGCGAGTGCGGGGGTGGTGCTCATGACGCTCCTACGGGGGCCGTGCCGGTGGCGGCCGGGGACTGCCCGGTGCCGTCGGCGGCCTCGTCGTCGAGGGTGGTGGTGCCGTAGGTCCTGATCCAGCCGGCGAGTCCGAGGACGCTGTACAGGACGAAGGCGGTCAGCAGGGAGTTGAGTGCGGGGATGCCGCCGTCGTAGAACTTGCCGACGCAGAACGCCGCGGCCCAGATGACCAGGGACATCGGCACCCAGACCGGTGAGGTGGCGGGCAGGGTCTGCGTCTCGCGGGTGGCGTCGAGCGGTCCGCGCATGCGGCGCACCACCCAGTACTCGGCGACGATGATGCCGCCGACCGGCGGGATGGCCACGCCGAGCACCGACAGGAAGTCGGTGAAGTGGGTCATGATGCCGACCGCGGACAGCAGGGTGCCGGCGAGGCCGAGGACGATGGTCACCGCGCCTCGGCGCAGGCGCTTGCGGAAGACGACCTGGAAGAAGTTCACGACGCCGAGCGAGGAGCCGTACAGGTTCCAGTCGTTGATCTTCGCCGTGGACATCAGGACGACCAGCACACCGAAGACGCCGGAGGTGGAGAGCACGATCTGGGAGACCTGGTTGCTGCCCACCAGATGACCGAGCAGGACACCGGTCATGCCGACGATGTACTCGGACAGGATCATGGAGGAGGCGCTCTGCACGAAGACGTGGGCGCCCTTCTTGTTGTAGCGGGTCATCTCGGGCGCGACGATCGCGCCGGTCATGAAGCCGCCCGCGATGGCGGTCGCGGCGACCGACAGCGGGATCGCCGGGCCGGGGGCCGGCGAGTGGACCAGGTCCGAGATGGAGTGCTTGGTCAGGGCGTCGGTGACGGACCAGGCGACCATCGCGAAGAACAGCGGGGTGACGATCTTCGCGAAGACCGCCATGTACCGGAAGCCGAAGACCACCAGGACCGTGATGGCCAGGCCGGCGACGACGCACCACAGCCACGAGGGGCCGCCGACCAGGGCGGAGACGCTGTTGCCGAAGATCGTGTTCTGCACTCCGAACCAGCCGACGAGGCTGATGGAGATGACGAGGCTGACCAGCGCGGAGCCGTTGCGGCCGAAGCCGACCCAGCGGGTCAGCAGCGGGGTCGCGAGGCCCTCGCGCATACCGGCCAGGCCGATCGCGAAGATCACGACTTCCAGGATCACGGCGCCGAGGGTGAAGGCGAGGAGCGCGTTGCCGAAGGACATTCCGACACCGATGGTGGCGCCGAGCGTGAACTGCGAGATCGATCCGGACTGGGCGAGCCACTGGAGCAGCATCGTCCAGAAGCCGAGCCGTTCGTCGCGCGGGACGCGGGCGAGGGCGTAGTCGTCGCTGCCCAGGGCTCTTGGGCCGGCGGTGTCCGGGGAGGTGGCGGTGTTCTTGTGTGCGGCCATGATCACGACTCCCTGGGTGCGCGGCCGAGGGTCTGCAGGTGTGCCAGCGAGCCGTAACGGGACACGAGCCGGCCGAACTCCACGTCGTCGTAAAAGTCCAGGCGTCCGCCGCCGTAGGCCTTCGCGGTCTCGACGGCGAACCGGGCGGCGGCCGCGATGTCGCTCTCGTGACTCGCGCCCGTCTGGCAGCCGGGCACCGCCGCGGCCGAGGTGACCGCGAGGCCGACGACCGGGGCGGACGTCGCCGTGGCCGGCTGAAGGATCGAATTGATGTGGTGTACACCGTTACCGTACGGGGTGATGTCCTGAGTGGTCACCGGGTACGTGACCAACGGCTCACCGGTCACCACGGCCAGCAGCTCCCCCATCTGCTCGCTGACCTTGAGCACCCAGCCCTCCTTGACGGTGGGCGACAGGGCCAGGCCCTTGTGGTTGATGATCCGGTTGCCCTTGGTGGTGTCGATGGAGAGCACCGCCTCCATCGCGTCGGTGACCTCGTGCCGGTTCATGGTGGCGATGTCGACCGGCGAGTCCATGAACGGCACCGGGTCGTGCGGTGCGGTCGGGGCGTTCGGGCAGATGTGGGTGGCCACGATCACGTCGCCGTCGAGCACGTCGCCGCGGCGGCGCATGTCCAGCAGCTTGGCGGCGGTGGCGATCGCGGCGATCGCGCCGTCCGCGTCGGAGACCAGGCCGGTGATCTCCGGACGGGCGCCCACGCCGCCGAGCCGCCCGACCACGCCGAGGGTGCGCGAGGTGCCGCCGCGGCCGCGGCCGGTGCGGCCCGGCACGCGCACGAGGACGAAGTCCGTGGCGCCCCGCTCGCCGGTGACGGTGGTGACCTGGGCGCCGGAGCCGGCGGGGCCCGCCACGGAGTCGAGGTAGGCGGCGACTCCCTTGCCGTCGGCATCGGGATCGTCCAGCAGATCCACGATGTCCAGGACGTACTTCAACATGGGCAGCTTCTCCTGATCCGCACCTGAGGCGGTGCTGACAGAAGATTCGGGATCCGTTAACCTTCTTCGCAACTGTTTCCCGTTATCTGCAATTCAGGTCTGAATGGCGAGATGGGCGGAGGGACGGACGTCCAGTGCGGACGTCATGCGGAGAGGAGTTGCCGTGCCTGACATCCCCGTCGACCGGAAGACCCCGGCCGGGGCGCTGCAGACCGTCGACCGCGCCCTGCTGGTGCTGCTGGCCTTCGAGCGCACCCGGCCCGACTGGGGCGTGACGGAGGTGGCCACCGAGTTCGGCTGGGACACCTCGGTCGCGCAGCGGCTGCTGTCCACGCTGGCCGGGCGCGGCTTCCTGGTGTCGGATCCGGCGACCCGCCGCTACCGGATCGGTCCCGCCGCGCTGCGGCTCGGCCGCCTCTGGGAGCGCTCCGGCTCGCTGGAACTGCTCGCGGAGCCCGTCCTCCAGGAGCTGCGCGCGGCGACCGGCGACACGGTCCTGTTCTGTCTGCCCGACAGCTTCCACATGCGGTGCGTGGCGGCGGTCGAGGGCGAGGAGGGGCCGCTGCGGTACTACCCTCTGGTCGGCGAGCTGTATCCGGCGCACGCGGGGGCGACCAGCAAGTCGTACTACGCGTTCCTGCCCGACGAGCAGCGCCACCGGCTGTTCCGGGGACGTCCCATGGCCCGGTTCACGGAGCGCACGGTCACCGACCCCGACCAGCTGGAACGCGAGTTCCGTCAGGTGCGGGCGCAGGGGTACGCGTGGACGGTGGGCGAGTACGACGCGGGCATCGGCACTGTCGCCGTGCCGGTCTTCCTCGGCGCCGAGCCCTACGGCAGTCTCAGCCTGGGGGCCGCCGGGGAGCGTTTCCCGGACGGTCCCGAGGACCGGCTCGACGCGCTGCGCAAGGCGGCCCGCCTGCTGGAACAGCGGCTGACGCACCCGCCCCAGCACCACCGCCGCCCGCGCGGCCGTACAGCCTGAAGCACCGAACCCATGGTGAGGAACACCCCTTGAACCTGCTGCTCCTGTCCAACTCCACCCAGTACGGCCGTGGTTACCTGGAACACGCCCTCGACACCGTGACCGCGTTCCTGCCGGACCGGGCACGGCTCGCGTTCGTGCCGTACGCGCTCGCCGACCACGACGCCTACACCACCAAGGTGCGCGACGCGCTCGCCGGGGCCGGCATCGACGTGCACGGGGTGCACGAGGGCGGTGACCCGGTCGGCCGGCTCGCCGAGGCGGACGCCGTGTTCGTCGGCGGCGGCAACTCCTTCCGGCTGCTGACCGCCCTGTACCGGACGGGTCTGCGGGATGCTCTGATCAAGGCGGTCGGGGACGGGCTGCCGTACATGGGCGCCAGCGCGGGCACCAACATGGCCGCGCCCACGCTGCGCACCACCAACGACATGCCGATCGTCCAGCCTCCGTCCTTCGAGGCGCTGGGTCTTGTCCCGTTCCAGATCAACCCGCACTACCTGGACCCCGACCCGGGCTCCACGCACAAGGGCGAGACCCGCGAGGAGCGCCTGACGGAGTTCCTCGAGGAGAACGACGTGCCGGTCCTCGGCCTGCGCGAGGGCTCCTGGCTGCGCGTGACGGGAACCCACGCCGAGATCGGCGGCGGGAGCGCCGCCCGCCTCTTCTCCCGCGGCACGGCACCGCGCGAGATCCCGGTCGGCACGGACGTCTCCGAACTGCTCACCATCGCCCCGGAGTACGACACACCGGCGCGGTAGCGCCGGGAGCGAGCCGAAGGAGAACCGCCACCGCGCCGGGGGAAGCGGTGGCGGTTCAGGCCGGCAGGCGCGGCACGCTGTCGAGCAGGCGGCGGGTGTACGGGTGGGCGGGCTGCGTCAGGACCTGCGCGGTGTCGCCGTGTTCGACCACGCGACCGCGTTCCAGGACGGCCGTGCGTTCGCACAGGGAGGCGACGACCGACAGGTCGTGGGAGACCATCACCAGGGTCAGCCCCTGCTCCTGCTTGAGCTCGGCCAGCAGGTCGACGACCTTGACCCGGGTGGTGACGTCGAGCGCGCTCACGGGTTCGTCGGCCAGCAGCACCCGCGGAGTGCAGACGGTGGCGCGGGCGATGGCGATCCGCTGACGCTGGCCGCCGGAGAACTCGTGCGGATAGCGGTCCGCAGCGTCGGCCGGCAGGCCGACCCGTTCCAGGGCCGCGGCCACCTTCGGCCGGGCCGTGGCGCGGCTGTCGATGCCGAGGGAGAGCAGCGGCTCGGCCACGGTGGCGCCGACCCGGCGGCGCGGGTCGAGCGAGGAGTACGGGTCCTGGAAGACGCACTGGACGCCGCTCCGGAAGCGGCGCATCTGCTCCCGGTCCCGCGGGGACAGTTCCGCGCCGTCGAAGCGGACCTGGCCGACCGTGGGTCGGGCGAGGCCCAGCAGCAGCCGCAGCAGCGTGGTCTTGCCGGCTCCCGACTCGCCGACGAGCGCGAGACTGTGTCCGGCCTCGACCTCGAACGACACGTCCTCGACCACGTTGCCTGTGGCGCCCCGGTAGCGCAGCGCGACGCCGGACAGTTCGAGTACGGGGGTCATCGCGCGCTCCTCAGGTCCAGGGCGGATTCCAGGCGCCGGGCGCTGGCGACGAGGGCCTTGGTGTACTCCTCGCGGGGCGCGCCGACGATGGCCCCGACCGGGCCCTCCTCCACGGCCCGCCCGTCCTTCAGCACCAGGGCACGGTCGGTCACCTTGGCCACCACGGCGAGGTCGTGGCTGACGAACAGCACCGCCATGTCCCGTTCGCGGACCAGCGTGTCGATGAGTTCCAGCATCTCGGCCTGGACGGACACGTCCAAGGCGGTGGTCGGCTCATCCGCGATGAGCAGTTTCGGTTCGCAGGCCAGGGCCATGGCGAGGGCCACGCGCTGGCGCTGTCCGCCGGAGATCTCGTGCGGGAAGGCACGGGCGATGCGCTCGGGTTCGGGCAGCCGGACCTGGACGAGCGTCCGCGCCACCGCCTGCTGAAGGTCCTTGCCCTTCAGGCCGGTGCGCCTGCGGAGGGGTTCGGCGATCTGGCGGCCCACGCGCATCAGCGGGTCGAGCGCGGTGAGCGGCTCCTGGAAGACGATGGCCGCGTCCCGGCCGCGCAAGGAGGTGAGCCGCTTCTCGGGGGCGCCGACCACCTGGGTGCCGGCGAGTTCGACGCTGCCGGTGGCGGTCATGCCGTCGGGCAGCAGACCGAGCACGGCGAGCGTGGTGAGGGACTTGCCGGAGCCGGACTCGCCGATGAGGCCGAGGCGTTCGCCCCCGGACACGGTGAAGGACAGGTCGTCGACCAGGGTGCGGCCGTCGCTGGTGCGGACGGTCAGTCCGCGTACGTCGAGGAGGTTCACGCGCGCCTCCGGCGGGCGGCCGGGTCGAGGGTGTCGCGCAGGCCGTCGGCGATGAGGTTGACGCCGATGACGAGCAGGACGAGCAGGATGCCGGGGGCGAGCGCGCCCGCCGGGGCGGTGGTGAAGGTGGCCTGGGCCTCCTGGAGCATCCGGCCCCACGAGGCGTTCGGCGGGGGCGCTCCGAGTCCGAGGTAGGACAGTCCGGCCTCGGCGAGTACGGCGAGCCCGAACTGGAGGGCCAGGTTGACCACCAGGGTGGGCCAGATGTTGGGCAGCACATGGCCGACGACGGTCCTGGGCCAGGACGTGCCGGAGGTGCGGGCCGCGGTGATGTAGTCCTGCGCGAGCACGCGTTTGACGAGGATGCGCGCCAGCCGGGCGACGACCGCGCTCTGCGCCAGGCCGATCGCGAGGACGGCCGAGCCGAGGGTCGCCGAGCGTGCGGCGACGATGAGCATCGCGAGCAGCAGGGTCGGGAAGGCGATGAGGATGTCGAGGAACGCCGAGAGCGTGTCGTCGAGCCAGCCCTGCGCGAACGCGGCGAGCACCCCGAGGGTGACGCCGATCGCGGCGGCGACGAGCACCGACCCCAGGCCCGCCTCGACGGCGATCCGCGAGCCGGTCATGACCTGGGTGAACAGGTCGCGCCCGAGCTTGTCGGTGCCCAGCAGATGCCCGTTCCCGGGACCGGCGAGGCGCCCGCCGGAGGTGTCGTCGGCGGAGAAGGGCAGCCAGAACAGGGACACCAGCGCGAGCAGCGCGATGAGACCGGCGAGGACACAGCCGACGACGAGCGTGGCCGAGCGCCGGGGACTGCGTCCGCCCGGTGGCGTCTTCTCCGGCCGGACGGTGGGCAGTGTGTCCGCCCGGGTCATCGGGCACCTCCGGAGAGCCGGCCGCGCAGACGCGGGTCGATGATCCGCTGTACGAGGTCGGCGACGAAGCCGATGAGCAGCACGGCGAGGGTGGAGACGAACAGCACGCCCTGGATGACCGGGTAGTCGTGCTGGGCGATGGCGGTGGCGAGCAGGGAGCCGAGGCCGGGCAGCGCGTACACCGATTCCACGACGACCGCGCCGAGCAGGGTCGAGGCGAGTTCGATGCCGAGGATCGAGATGACCGGAACGGAGGCGTTGCGCAGTCCGTGCCGCCACATCGCCCGGCCGAAGGACGAGCCCAGGGCGCGGGCGGTGCGCAGATGGTCGCTGCCGAGGACGTCGAGGGTGGCGGAGCGGACGTAGCGGATCAAGGACGCGCTCATCACCAGGGCGATGGTGACGACCGGCAGGACGAGGGAGCGGACCGCCTCGGCGGGCTCCGACCAGCCGTCCGGCGGGAAGCCGCCGGACGGGAGCCAGCCGGCGTTCAGGGCGAACACGGCGATGAGGATCATGCCGAGCCAGAACACCGGGACCGCGATGCCCAGTTGGGACACGCCGCTGAGCAGTGCGCCGTACCAGGTGTGCCGTTTGTGCGCGGCGACGAACCCGGCGGGCACGGCGAGGACGACGGCGAGGGTGAACGCGGCCAGGGTCAGCGGCACGGTGACGCTCATCCGGGAGGCGACCTCGGGTCCGACCGGCAGCGAGCTGACGAAGGAGGTGCCGAGGTCACCGCTCGCCAACTGCCCGAGCCAGTGGACGAACTGCTCGGGCAGCGGCTTGTCGGACCCGATGGAGTGCCGTGCCGCGGCGATCTGTTCCGGGCTCGCACCCACCGAGGTGAGTGCGTTGGCCGGGTCGCCGGGCAGCATGCGCAGCAGGACGAACAGCACCACGCTCGCCAGGGCCAGCGACACCAGGAGGAAGGCGAAGCGCCGCAGGAGATAGCGGGCCATCAGCCCTTCTTCTGGATGTCGTAGACGTAGAACTGCGAGTTGAGGCCGTTGAGCGGGTAGCCGGACAGCTTGCTGCTCGCGACGACGATCTGCGGGTAGAGGTACAGCCAGTCGCTGGCCGCGTCCTCGGCGGTCTTGCGGTTGACCTTCTTCAGCAGGTCGGTCTGCTCGGCGGTGCTGGAGGCCTGCTCGGCCTGCTCCACCCACTGCGTGACCTGCTTGTTGTCGTAGCCCCAGTAGAAGTCGGGGTTGCCGTACCAGACGAGGTCACGGTCGTTGACGTGCTCCTGGAGGGTGGCCGAGAAGTCGTGGTTCTTGTAGACCTTCGTGTACCACTCGTCCGGCGTGATCGTGTTGATCTTGACGTTGACGCCGACCTTGGCGAGCTCGGACTTGATGAAGGTCGCGGCGGTGGGGTGCGGGTCGTAGTTCGGGGTGTCGAGGGTGAAGCTGAAGCCCTTGGCGTAGCCGGCCTCGGCGAGCAGCTTCTTGGCCCGTGCCGGGTCGTAGGCGTTGACCTTGGTGAGGTCCTCGTACCAGGGGTCGGTGGGCGGCACCATCGAGCCGATGAGCTTGCCGTAGCCGCCCCAGACGGACTCGAGGAGCTTCTTGTCGTCGATGGCGGAGGACACGGCCTGGCGCACCTTGACGTCGGTGAACGGCTTGGCCTTGTCGTTGAAGGCGAGCAGCAGCTTGGTGGTGGAGTCGCCGTCGTTGACCTTGTAGTTCTGGTTGCTCTTGAACTGGTCGAGGGCGTCGGGCGACTGCTCGCTGGTGACCACGTCGACGGCGCCCGTCAGCAGCGCGTTGTTGAGGGCGGTCGCGTCCTTGTAGTAGTGGAAGACGGCCTTCTTGTTCGTGGCTGCCTTGCCCCAGTAGCCGGGGAACCGGTCCAGGCTCAGCGCGGAGCCGCGGGTCCACTTGCCGAGCTGGTACGGGCCGGTGCCGTCCTCGGTCGTCTTCAGGTTCTTCGCCTGGGAGTTGATGATCCAGACGTAGGAGAGGTTGTAGACGAAGGAGATCGACTTCTTGGACAGCGTGACCTTGACGGTCCGCGCGTCGGGGGTGGCGATGTCCTTGATGACCTGGAGGTTGTTCTTGCGGGCGGACTGGGAGTCGTCCGCGATGACCTTCTCCAGGCTGTACTTGACGTCTTCGCTGGTGAGGGCCTTGCCGCTGTGGAACTTCACGCCGTCGCGCAGGGTGAAGGTGTAGGTGAGTCCGTCACCGCTCACCTTGTAGTCCGTGGCGAGCAGCTTCTCGACCTTGCCGTCGTCGGTGAGCTTGAACAGCCCTTCGTAGACGTTGCCGTTGAGGGCCTCGGTGACGCCCTGGCCGCCGCCTGCGGTGTTGTCGAGGTTCTGCGGCTCGTAGAGGGAGCCGACGTTGACGGTGGCGTCCTTGTTCGCGGTGCCGCCGGAGGCGTTGCCGCCCGAGCCGGAGCCGCCGCAGGCGGTGAGGGTCACGGCGAGGGTGGCAGCGGTGGCGGTGGCGTACAGGGACGTCTTCTTGATGCTCATGGCTGTGGCGCTTTCGTGCTGGGGGTGCGGGAGGCTACGGGGTGATCAGTGCTGTGCGGGGAAGCCGCCGCGGAAGACGGGGAGCTTCTCACCGGCCTGAATGGGCAGGTGGAAACGGTTCTGCCGCGGCGGCATCGGACAGTTGTACTGATCGGAGAATCCGCAGGGCGGCACGAAGGCGCGGTTGAAGTCGAGCAGGACGCGGTCGTCGTCCTCGGTGCGCCGCACGAAGAGGAAGCGGCCGGCGCCGTAGGTGGTGTCACCGTTGGTGGGGTCGCCGAAGACGAGCAGCAGGGTGCCGTCGTCGTCGAAGGCGCTGAGGGTGTGGTCGCGGCCGTCGACGGTGAGCGTGATGTCGCCCGGGACGACGAGGTCACGGGTGCCGCCGTTGTCCCGGATGTGCTCGAAGGCCACGCGCCGGGCGCCGGGTACGGGCGTGTAGGTCGCCTCGAGCACCCAGGCAGGGTCGTAGGGGAACACGTCGACGCGGTCGAAGTGGCGGACGGCGTCCGAGTCGGCGTCCCAGAAGCGCAGGCCGTGCTCGGGCTCGCCGGTGACGAGGTCGGTGCGCTGGAGCGTGGTGACGGTCACCGTCCGCGGCCGGCCCGCGCGAGCGGCCTCGGCGTCCGGGCGCTCACCGGCCGGCAGCCAGCGGGTCTCGACGAGGGCGAGGTTGCCCGTCGGCGAGGTGAGGGCCCGATGTCGCTCGGACCGCCATGCGTCCCACTCCCCCGCGGGGTCGGCTGTGGGCTGGTCGGTGATGGAGTGGGACATGTCAGGACTCATTCGCGCAGCGTTCGGGGGCATCACGCCGCAGATGTCACGCCGCGTGAATTGATGGCCAAAGCGTCACCTTTATCTTCTATAAGGCTCTCTAATGTCAAATGAGATCCACTGGCCGGACGGCGACCCGGACGGCAGACGGCAGACGGCGCACAGCCCGTCCGCCGTCCGGGGCGGGGCGTCAGTGGCGCAGCAGCAGCGTGACCCCGGCGACGACGGCGCCGAGCACGATCGCGGCGACGCCATGGGCGACGCGGTGCGAGCGCAGCACGGGCAGCAACCGGTCCACGGCGATCCGGCCGGGGCCGGTCAGGGCGAGGGCCACCGCGGACAGGGCGATGAGCAGCTCGTACTCGACGCCCTGCGGGGCGAAGAAGCCGCCGCCCCACTTGACGGAGATCGCGTTGACCAGCGTGCCGACGACGGCCGCGGCGGCGAGCGGGGTGAGCAGGCCCAGCACGAGGCCGAGCCCGCCGAGGGTCTCACTGAGCCCGGCCACGACGGCGAACGCCTTGGGCGAGGGGTAGCCGGAGGCCGCGAAGAACTGCCCGGTGCCGTCCACACCGCCTCCGCCGAACCAGCCGAACAGCTTCTGGGTGCCGTGCGCGGCCATGGTCAGCCCGAGCACGAGGCGCAGGACGAGCAGGCCGGCGTCGTACGCGTGGGCGGGGGCCGCCGGGGCCGTCTCGGGCGCGGCGGCGGGTCGGGTCAGGGTGACGTCGGAAGTGGTCATGGTGGTGGCTCCTCGCGGGTCGTGGGGGCGCGGGGTCTCGCGGCGCTGGGCGTGGGGACCCGAGTTAACTTGAAACTTCAAGCTATACACGACGGTGCCATTGCTGCAACTTTCAAGCAGTCCGGCGTGGCGGCTCGCCGGCCTGCCGCGTTCCCACACGTGTGGTTACGTCGGACATAGCGGCCCTCCACCGGCCGAAGGGGCAGCACGATGACCGCACACGACACCGCCCGGCAGGCCCTGGCCGGCCTGGACACCCCCCTGAACCAGGACCTCGAAGCGCTCTACCAGGACCTGCACGCCCATCCCGAGCTGTCCTTCGAGGAGCACCGCACGGCCGCCGAAGTCGCCCGCCGCGCACGGGACTTGGAGTACGAGGTCACCGAGGGCGTCGGGCGGACCGGCGTCGTGGCCAGGCTGGTGAACGGCGAGGGCCCGACCGTGCTCCTGCGCGCCGACTTCGACGCGCTGCCCGTCACCGAGCGGACCGGGCTGCCGTACACCTCGACCAACGAAGGCGTGATGCACGCGTGCGGTCACGACGTGCACGTCACCTGCCTGGTCGGCACCATGGCCCTTCTGGCCGGCGCCCGCGAGCGGTGGTCGGGCACCGTGCTGGCCGTGTTCCAGCCGGCCGAGGAGCTCGGCCAGGGCGCTCAGGCGATGGTCGACGACGACCTGTACGGCCGCTTCGGCACCCCCGACGTCGTCCTCGGCCAGCATGTAATGGCGCTCCCGGCCGGCACCGTCGCCTGCCACCCCGGGCTCGCCTTCGCCGCCACCGACGCGCTCCAGGTGCGCATGTTCGGGCGCGGGGCCCACGCGTCCATGCCGGAGGCGTCGATCGACCCGGTGGTGATGGCGGCCTCCACCGTGATGCGGTTGCAGACCGTGGTCTCCCGCGAGATCGCCTCCAGGGACCGGGCCGTGGTCACCGTCGGCGCCCTGCAGGCCGGCACCAAGGACAACATCATCCCGGACGAGGCCCGGCTCCAGCTCAACATCCGCACCCACGCCCCGCAGGTCCGCCGGACCGTCCTGGACGCGGTGGAGCGGATCGTCCGCGGCGAGGCAGCGGTCGCCGGGGCGCAGCAGGATCCCGAGATCAGCACCCTGCACACCTTCCCGCTGATGGTCAACGACGACGAGGCGTGCGCCCGGACCATGGCCGCCATCGGTGACGTGATCGGCCACGACAGGCTGACCGACCCGGGAGCCTCCTCCGGAAGTGAGGACGTCGGCGTCTTCGGTACCAGCGCGAACGTGCCCGTCTGCTACTGGCTCCTCGGCGGCGTCGACCCCGACACCTACGCGAAGGCGGACGCCGCGGGCACCCGGAGCCGTGACATCCCGCAGAACCACTCGCCGCTCTTCGCCCCCGTCATGCGGCCCACCCTCACCGACGGCGTCACGGCCCTGACCACTGCGGCCCTCACCTGGCTCGGCCCGGCCCCGCGTTCCGCATGACCCACCCGCGCGGAAGCCGGATCGAGTAGGGTCCTCGATGTGAACACCGGACCGGCTACAGGCCATTCACGGACGGGCAACCCGGTGGAGGGCTGATCGCACCGCGGGCGGGTGCCGAGAAGGCACCGTTCCTAGAAACTGAGCGGGAGTGAGTCCTGATGCCAGGGCTCGTGCTCAGCCGTGTGCCCCGAACGGTTGTGGGCACACTGGTCGCCCGCTTTCGCTCCGCGTCCGGGCGGCACGGATCGTGTCCGTGGTCCGGGAACGCGGGGGCGGGGTCCCTCACGCCCCGGGGTGCCCGATGCGGCCTGGACGGTCCGATGCCCCACACGATCGCTCCGGTCGTGTGGGGGCGGTGCCGTCCGACGCCTGATCGCACATCCCAGGGCGCGTCGTCCGATCGCCACTGCGGCAGCGTCGTGGCGGGTGGGCTTCCTGTTCTTGGTGGTGAGGGGTTGTTGCCAGTGCTGGGCGCCCCAGCGGCTGGTGTAGGCGGGGTCGACGGCGACGACGGGGACACCGAGCTCGGCGGCCATGGACACCAGCCGTGCGCGCAGGCGGGCGGTGGGCATGCCGGAGATCAGTTTGCGGAACCGTTTGCGGCGGCCGTGTTTCTCCCGGGTCTTCTCGGCGGTGAAGTCGAGGTCCTCGATCGCGAGGGACAGACCGTGGCGGGCGGTCCAGTGCAGCAGGCGGATCAGGGCGTGGCGCAGTTGTGCGTCGCGGTGCTGTGCGGTGCCGGTCAGCTGGTAGTCGAATCTGCGGGGCGCGCCGAGGGGGTTTCCGTGTGTGTCCAGGCGCCAGGCGGCCAGGTGGTCGGCGTTCATGTCCACCCCGGCCAGCCCACCCGCACGCGCCGCCGAAAGCGGCACGGTCCGCACCGGCGGGGTCTGCCAGGACGCGGTCACATACCAGCGGCCCCGGTCTACGTCGTGGTGAATGCGGTAGGCCACCGCACGGTTCGCCGCGACGCGGTCGGCCCACTGCTCGCCCCGGTGGTGGAAGCGAACGCGGCAGGCAAGCACGTACCGGCCGTGGGGCGCGTTGGCCAGGTTGGCCAGCGGCACTGGGAGCTTGATGCTCACCTCACCGCCGAATGTGACGCGGATCGTCTCGTTTCCGAACCGCTTCCCGGACTCACCGTCGGCCTGCAGGAACCACCGCTGGGCCTGCCACCGCGACCGCCACTGCGCCTCGGTCAGCCCGGCGGCCTCCAGATGATGCCGGGTGTTGAGCAACTTCTTGCCGCCGCGCACCACCCTCACCCGCCCGGCCTCCCAGTCGGCCCGCACCCGCTCCAGCCGGTCCTCAAGGACATGCAGCCGCCGGGACTTGGCGAACCACTCCCGCTCGGAGCGGTAACCTCCCGGCGCCCCCTTGGCACCCTTCGCCCCGACGGGCTGTGCGAGCCGGTACGTGATCGTCTCGACGCCCGCCCGCAGGCGGTGGATGTGGGCGAGCTGCCCGCGCCGGGCCAGCGCCCACTGATCATGCGTGGCCTTGGTGATACTGCCCGCCCACCGCGACGACGACTGCCCGGTCAACGCCCGCTTCCGCCGCGCCCACTGCTCACTGTCGTGAGCCGACCCCGCCGCGCAGCGGGCCTTCAGGTCGCGGGAGGCCAGCGAGCCGAGCAGAGCGCCGACCTGGCGCAGGACCGTCTCGTCCTGCCCGCTCAGGCCCTTGAGACCGGCGCGGATCGCCACCCCGGACGGGCCGGGCACCACGAACGACGCCGCCACCTCACGCAACCCGCCCATGACCCCACCCCCGCCCGTTACCGGCCAGCCCCTCACCGCACCCAACGACCACCCCCGGCCGAAGGTCACGCATTCGAAATCAGAACTCCCGTCGCCCTGCCACGCACTGCAGCCCCACCCCACGCACCGCAACTGCGACGCTCACTTACACACACCAGAACGTGGGGGCCCAACCACTGTCGAACGACAGCAGCTCACAACCCCCCGGGTTCGGCACGCGGACCTCCCGTGCTCGTGCACCACGACGAGTCCGTTTCCGTGCCGAATCACAGTCAGGTCAGCCGAATGACAGCCACGTTCAACCACACCATCATCGCCTCCAGGGACCGCGAGGAGTCGGCCCGCTTCTTCCGGGAGCTGCTCGAAGTGGGGGCAGCGCCGTCCTGGGGCCCGTTCACCAACGTCCAGCTCGCCGACGGAGTGCTGCTCCAGTTCGCCGAGCCGCCGGTGGAGATCCAGATGCAGCACTACGCGTTCCTGGTCGACGACGACCTGTTCGACCGGGCGTATCAGCGGCTGTGCGACCGCGGCATCGAGCACTGGGCCGATCCTCACCTGCGGCACCCCGGTGAGATCAACCACGAGCACGGCGGTCGAGGGGTCTACCTGAAGGACCCCGCCGGCCACGGGATCGAGCTGATCACCCGCCCGTATCTGTAACCGGGGCGGAGCCCGGCCGGGCACCGGCACCCTGGTGCCCGGCCGGGCGGTCGGCGCGCCCCTGACCGGCAGTACGTGCCCCTGACCGGGCAGGACCCGCTCCGAACCGTCAGGACGTGCCCGGACAGGTCAGGAATCGAGAAGCGCCGGGAACCGGGCCGCCGGTAGCGTGGGCCGAGCCGTCCGGCGATCAGTCCGATGACCTGCGGAAGGGTGCGCAAAGTCGGAATGTGTGGATAATTCCTTGGTTCTCGCGCGGAGCGCGGCCCCGGTGAGCGCCGCCGGACGAGCGTCGCGCCACCTCGGCCGGCACCGCCGCTCAGGCGGACACCCACCGTCGCCGCGAAGGCGGCACAGCCTCACAGATGGAGACACGATGAGCAACGCCACGGACACGCCGTCGCCCGCGGCACACGCTGCCGACAGCCACGACATGATCCGCGTGCTCGGCGCACGCGAGAACAACCTCAAGGACGTCAGCATCGAGATCCCGAAGCGGCGTCTGACGGTGTTCACCGGTGTCTCCGGCTCGGGCAAGAGCTCACTCGTCTTCGACACGGTCGCCGCCGAGTCGCAGCGGCTGATCAACGAAACCTACAGCGCGTTCGTGCAGGGCTTCATGCCGACCCTGGCCCGCCCCGAGGTAGACGTCCTCGACGGGCTGACCACCGCGATCATCGTCGACCAGCAGCGGATGGGAGGCGACCCGCGTTCCACGGTGGGCACCGCCACCGACGCCAACGCGATGCTGCGCATCCTCTTCAGCCGGCTCGGACAGCCGCACATCGGCTCCCCCAAGGCGTTCTCCTTCAACGTGCCCTCGATCAGCGGAGCGGGCGCGGTCACCGTGGAACGCGCCGGAAAGACCGTGAAGGAGCGGCGCAGTTTCAGCATCACCGGCGGCATGTGCCCGCGCTGCGAGGGCCGTGGCACGGTCTCCGACGTCGACCTCACCCAGCTCTACGAGGACTCCAAGTCGCTCACCGAGGGCGCGCTGACCATCCCCGGCTACAAGCCGGGCGGCTGGAACTACCGGCTCTACAGCGAGTCCGGCTTCTTCGACGCGGACAAGCCGATCCGGAAGTACACCGAGCAGGAGCTGCACGACTTCCTGCACCGCGAGCCGACCCGGATGAAGATCGCGGGCATCAACATGACCTACGAGGGTCTGATCCCGAGGATCCAGAAGTCGATGCTCTCCAAGGACCGGGAGGCGATGCAGCCGCACATCAGGGAGTTCGTGGACCGGGCGATCACCTTCACCGACTGCCCCGAGTGCGGGGGCACCCGGCTCAGCGAGGCGGCCCGGTCGTCGCGGATCGGCGGGACCAGCATCGCCGACGCCTGCGCGATGCAGATCAGCGATCTGGCCGCATGGGTCCGCGGCCTGGACGAGCCGTCGATGGCACCGCTGCTTGCCACGCTGCAGCAGACCCTCGACTCGTTCGTGGAGATCGGCCTCGGCTACCTCTCGCTCGACCGCCCGTCGGGCACGCTGTCGGGCGGCGAGGCACAGCGCGTGAAGATGATCCGCCACCTCGGCTCCTCACTGACCGACGTCACCTACGTCTTCGACGAGCCCACCACCGGACTGCACCCGCACGACATCCAGCGGATGAACGACCTGCTGCTGCGGCTGCGTGACAAGGGCAACACCGTGCTCGTCGTGGAGCACAAGCCGGAGACCATCGCGATCGCCGACCACGTCGTCGACCTCGGTCCCGGAGCCGGTACGGCGGGCGGCGCCGTCTGCTTCGAGGGCACCGTCGAGGGGCTGCGGGCCAGCGGCACCCTCACCGGCCGCCACCTCGACGACCGGGCGTCCGTGAAGAAGACGGTGCGCAAGCCGACCGGCACGCTGGAGATCCGTGGCGCCGACGCGCACAATCTGCGGGGCGTCGACGTCGACATCCCGCTCGGCACACTCGTCGTCGTCACCGGCGTGGCCGGTTCCGGCAAGAGCTCGCTGGTGCACGGATCGATCCCGGCCGGCGCGGGCGTGGTGTCGGTCGACCAGGGCGCGATCCGCGGCTCGCGGCGCAGCAACCCGGCGACGTACACCGGACTGCTCGAACCGATCCGCAAGGCGTTCGCCAAGGCCAACGGGGTGAAGCCCGCGCTGTTCAGCGCCAACTCCGAGGGCGCCTGCCCCACGTGCAACGGCGCCGGTGTCATCTACACCGACCTGGCGATGATGGCCGGTGTCGCCACCACCTGCGAGGAGTGCGAGGGCAAGCGGTTCGACGCGTCGGTGCTGGAGTACCACCTCGGCGGCCGCGACATCAGCGAGGTGCTGGCAATGCCGGTGGCCGAGGCCGAGGAGTTCTTCGGCGCCGGGGAGGCCCGCACACCGGCCGCGCACCGCGTCCTGGGCCGGCTCGCCGACGTCGGGCTCGGCTACCTCACCCTGGGACAGCCGCTGACCACGCTGTCCGGCGGCGAGCGGCAGCGGCTCAAGCTGGCGACCCACATGGCCGAGAAGGGCGGCGTCTACGTCCTCGACGAGCCCACCGCGGGTCTGCACCTCGCCGATGTCGAGCACCTGCTGGGCCTGCTCGACCGGCTCGTCGACTCGGGCAAGTCGGTGATCGTCGTCGAGCACCACCAGGCGGTCATGGCGCACGCCGACTGGATCATCGACCTCGGCCCGGGGGCCGGCCACGACGGCGGCCGGGTCGTCTTCGAGGGCACCCCCGCCGATCTGGTCGCCGCGCGTTCCACCCTCACCGGTCAGCACCTCGCGGCGTACGTCGGCGCCTGAGCGGGGCCTTCGAAGCCTCCGTACCGCGTCCGCGGCCGGTGACTTCGGCCGTTGGCGCGGCACGGATGCGGGTCCCGGGGCCTCGTGCGGCTCGTCGTCGATCATGGGGGGCGGCGACCCTCCTCGCACAGCTCACGCAGCCGCGCCGGGGCGTCGCCTCCGGCAGGCGCCGCCAGGCGCGCCGCCCCGGCGGGCCGGGCCCGCCGGGGCGCCGTCCGGCGCGACGGCATGGCCGAGGGGGCCGGCGGTGCGGACCGCCGGCCCCCTCGGTCATGCCGCGAGGGCGCCCGTCCGCAGGGGGCGGCGCGGCGCGACCGGGGTCTCCGCGAGGCCGACGCGGTAGGTGGTCCTGGTGGAGTCGACGAGAGGTTCGCCGAGTGTGATCCGTCCGCTGGAGTGCAGCATGTCGCACAGGTCGGTGGGAAGCGCGACGTAGCAGCTTCCCCGGCCGGTACGGGGCTCGAACGGCTGCCAGTAGCTGTACCTGCGGCGTCCGCCCGCGTGCACGGTGAGGAACACGAGCATGCTCGGGTCGGAGATGATGCGCAGCAGTTCCGCGCCTGAGGGGCTGAGGGGGGCACCGGCACGGCTGTGGGGGTGGCGCAGGACGACGGCGTGGGCCGGGCCGGTTATGGACTGCATCAGCGGTGGCCTTCCTCGAGGCTGGGACTGAAGATCACTTACCCAGCTCGGGCGATGTTGATCTCTCTTTCCCGCGGCATTTTCCAGCATGTCACCGACAACAGGGCGGCGACACGCCGAAGTTGTGTCCAGTCCGCCCCGGCGCGCGTTCCAGATGATCCGTGACGTCCTCGCGGAGAATCCCCCGCGTCTACGTCGTCAACGAGGACGCCAACGCGTTCGGCCCTCGTACCGGCCCGCCCCACGGTGCTCAACTCGCGCCGGGGAACAGCTCGGCGAGCAGCAGCGCGCATCGCAGTTCGGTCGTGGTGTGCCCCTCGGGGAGCAACTCCGCCGCCCGGTTCAGGCGGTAGGAGATCGTGTTGCGGTGCGCGTGCAGTGACTGGGCGGTCTGCGCGATGCTGCGGTCGCTGTCGATGTGCACCGCCAGCGTCCGCCGCAACTCGTCCATCCGCGCGTCGGTTCGGTGCAGCGGTCCCAGCACCGAGTGCGCGAACGCCCGTGCCCGGTGCGGATCGGCGGCGAGCAGCGAGACCAGCTCGACGTCCGGGTAGTCCACGACCTGGCTGCCGGCCGCGCCGAGCCGGGCCACCCGCCGGGCGGCGACCGCCTGCTCGTGCGTGGTGCGGAAGCCGTCCACGCCGACCGCGGGCCGGCCCACCGCGACGCGCAGCGGCGGCGGCAGCGTGGCCTTCGTGTCGAGGACCGCCGGCACGTCGCCCTGGGGGCTGCCGAGCCAGACGTCCACCCGGGTGGCACCGCGCCGGATCACGAGGGGCCCGGACTCGCTGAGCGTGAGACTCGCCAGGGACCCGGCGACGCCATCGAAGTCGAACAGCCGCGCCGTCTCGATGTCGAGCCCCTCGAGCCAAAGGATCAGGCCCACATGGGTCTGCTCCAGCCGGTGGCCGAGATCCTGGTCGGCGTCCTCGGCCGGCCGGCGTGTTCCGCCGAGGATCCGGCGCACCGTCTGCATCCGGGCGCCCTCGGTGCTCTCCTGCCACCGGCGCGCCTCCGCGGCGTAGGCGCGCGTGATCTCGCTGATGAACGCGGACCAGCTCTGGATGACCGCGCGCGTGGCCGCCTGGACCGTCTCCAGGCGCCGCTCGGCCGGGACCAACTGCCCGATGCGGCCGATCAGTTCCTGGATGAGGAACTCCTGCCCGGTGTGCACGTTGCGCACGACCTCTTCGAGCGGGATGCCCTCGGCGACGTAGAACGCGATGTTCTGCGCCGGCTCGCTCGACTTCCCCAGCAGGGTGACGTCCTGTGTCACCAGCGCGGTGAGCGTGTCCAGCGTGCTGGCCTCGGTGGCCCGTCGCAGTGCCTCCCGCTCCTCGTCCGAGCGATCCCCGGGCCAGTCCGTGAGCGTCTCCAGGATGTAGGCCGCCATCCTCCTGCCCGCGTCCACGCCCCAGGCGGTCGCCCGGTCGCCGATCGCCCTGGCGGCTCGGCGCCGTGTGGCCAGTGACGTGACCGGCTCTGTCGCCGTGCCCGGCGAGAGGCGGCGGATCCAGTCGTGCTCCATGGTGCTCTCCTCGGTGCTGGCGGGCACTGTGGCCACATCGAACCACTTCCCTCCCGGTATGAGCACCGGTCCGGTCCCCGGAGCGCGAAGACCTGTTCACCCCGCACAGGACCGGTGACCGGGCTTGTGCCCGGTGCCCCGCCCACCGGCGGGCGGGACCGCCCCGCTCCCCCGGATCCACACCCCCGGCCGGGAACTTTGGGGCCGCTGACCATGGGCCCGGGCACGGCCGCTCGCCCAGAGTCCTCTCCACGAACCATCCATGCGGGCAACCCAACGGGAGTGGGAAATGAGTGTGACCACCCTGGCGAGCGAGGTCGTGTCGCTCCCTTCGGCAACCGGTACCGAGCCGGACACGGAGATCGTCGAGCGTGCCAACGCCCTGCGTGCGCTCATCCGGGAACACGCGGAGCAGGGCAACCGTGAGGGCCGCGTCGTACCGGCCGTGATCGACGCGCTGGCCGGACAGGGCCTGCTGAGCCTCACCGTCCCCCGGCGGTACGGCGGCGCGGAGACGAACTCGCGGACCACCGTCGACGTGCTGGCCGCGCTGGCGCAGGCGGACGGATCCACCGGCTGGTCGGCGATGCTGCTGAACATCGGCAACTGGTTCGCGACCACCTGGCCGGTCAGGGCCCAGGACGAGATCTGGGGCGAGGACCCCGCGAGCCGCTGCTGCGTGGTACTGGCGCCGTCGGCCAAGGGCCGTCGTGTGGAGGGGGGTTGGGTGGTCTCCGGCCGCTGGCCGTACGCCTCCGGGTCGTACGCCGCCAGCCACGCGATCATGGGATTCCTCGCCCCGGAGGAGGACGGCGGCGCCGGCCACGCCCTGGCCGTCCTGCACCCGGGCGAGTGGACGATCGAGCGCTCCTGGTTCCCGATCGGCATGCGGGCGACGGGCAGCGACACCGTGGTCGCCGAGGACGTCTTCGTCCCCGACCACCGCGTCCAGTACTTCGACGACCTGGTCAAGGGCGACTACGCGACCGAGCTCCGCGACCGCGAACCCCGGGCGAACGCCGCGTTCCTGCCGACCGGCACCGTCATCTTCGGCGGCATCCAGATCGGGCTCGGGCGGGCGGCTCTCGAGCACTCCCTGGAGCGGATGAAGGCCAAGGGCGTCGTGGGCACCGCCTACACGCAGACCCGCAACTCCCCCGTGCACCAAGTGGCCGTCGCCCAGGCGATGTCGAAGGTCGACGCGGCCGAACTGCTCGCCCACCGCGCCTGCCGGGACATCGACGTGGCCGCCCTGCGGGGGGAGTACCCCGCGGAACTCGCCCGCGCCCGCGTCCGTCACGACGTCGGCCACATCGTCACGCTCGTCCAGGAGGCCGTGGACGCGCTGCTCAAGGCGGCGGGGTCCAGCAGCTTCATGGAGACCAGCACGCTGGCCCGGCTCTTCCAGGACGTCGGCATGGCCGGCAGCCATGTGCACGCCACCCCCGGCATCGCGGCCGACGTCTACGGCAAGTTGCTGCTCGGCGCCGACGGCCCGCTGCCCCTCCATGTGTGAGCCGGATCGGAGCGATTCCATGACCGCGACCCTTTCCCACCGCGAGACCACCGCCGTGACGCCCGAGCGGTTCCGCCACGTCCTCGGCCACTACCCCACGGGCGTCACCGTGGTGACGGCCCGTACCCCGCAGGGCGACCCGGTCGGCATGACGATCGGCAGCTTCACCTCCATCTCACTCGACCCGGCGCTCGTGGGCTTCTTCCCGGCCAGGACCTCCGGCACCTTCCCGGCGATCCGCGACTTCGGCAGCTTCTGCGTGAACGTCGTCGCGGAACAGCACCACGAGCTCTGCGCACGCTTCGCCGGACCCGCCGGCCGGCGCTTCCAGTCCCTCGCCTGGCGGGAGGCCCCCTCGGGCGCCCCGGTCCTCGACGACGCCCTCGCCTGGATCGACTGCGACATCGAGCAGATCACCGACACCGGCGACCACCACCTCGTGGTGGGCCGGGTGCGGGCGCTGAGCGTCGAGCCGGTGCGGCGGCCGCTGCTGTTCTTCCAGGGCGGACTCGGCTCGTTCCGCCCGCTGACGACCGACGTGAGGAGTGAGGAACGATGAACCGGTCAGTTGCCGGGACGGCCCCCGTGAGCGCCACGAGGCGCGGACCCGCCACCTGGATCGAATGGGACAACGGCGCACGCAACCTGCTCGACCTGGAGGTCACCCGTGCTCTCGTCCGCGTGCTGCGCGAGGCCGACGAGGACAGCGCGTCCTCTGTGATCGTGCTGGCGGGGTCCGCGCGGACGTTCTGCGGCGGCGCCGACCTGGCGAAACTGAAGGCGACCGGAACCGCCCGGGAGTTCGCCGCCGAGGTGATCGAGCTGCTGGGGCTCGTACCGCTGTTGCGCAAACCGGTGCTCGCCGCGGTGCGGGGCGACGCGCTGGCGTCGGGCTTCTCGATCGCGCTGCTCGCCGACGCCTGCGTCGCGGCCGACGACGCGGAGCTGGGCACGGTCGAGGTGGCGGGCGGCGGCTGGCCGATGATCGCCCAGGTTCCCGTGCGGCACCTGCTGCCGGCCAAGCTCGCGACGTACAACCTGGTCACCGGCCGTACGTTCACCGCCGCGCGTCTTGCGGCCCTCGGTGTGCTGGCCGGCACCGCACCCTCCGCCGAGGTCGACCGGCACGTCCAGGAGCTGGCGGAGGCCGCGGCCCGGTCCGGCGCGACGGCCGCGACGGGACGCCGCGCCCTGGCCGAGCTGAGCGTCAACGCGGGTTACGCCGCGGACCTCGACTCCGCCCTGGCCCACTTCGTCGCCATGCTGGGACCGAAGGAGGCCGACGCGTGAGCGCCCTCGACACGGGCACGGCCGTCGGCACCGACGCCGCCGTCGACCTCGCCCGCCGGATCCGGCTGCACGCGGTGCGGATGGTGACCCCGCACGGGTTCGGCTACCTCGGCCAGGCCCTGTCGTCGGCCGAGCAGCTGGCCGTGCTGCACACCCACTGGTTCCGGCAGGGCGTCGACCGCTTCGTCTGCTCCCCCGGGCACTACGTCATCGCCGCGTACGCCGTGGCCCGCGAGACGGGCGTACTCACCGACACGCAGCTCGGCGAGTACGGGCAGGACGGTGCCGACCTGGAGGCGATCGGCACCGAGACCAGTCCCGCCGTCGACCTCACCTGCGGTTCGCTCGCCCAGGGCCTGTCCGGCGCGGCCGGGTTCGCGCTCGCGGACCGGATGCGCGGTCTGGAGGGCTCCCGGCGCACCTTCGTCCTGGTCAGCGACGGGGAGATGCAGGAGGGGCAGATCTGGGAGGCGGCGCTGTTCGCGGGCCATCACCGGCTGCGCGACGTGGTGGTCCTGCTCGACGCGAACGACTCGCAGGTCGACGGCCCGGTCAGCTCGATCACCACGATCGACCCGCTGGTGGACAAGTGGGCGTCGTTCGGCTGGTACGCCGAGGAGGTCGACGGCCACGACACCGCGGCGCTCCGGGCCGCCCTGGGGCGCGTGATCGAGGACGAGCGTCCGGGCGTGGTGGTGGCGCGGACGTCCACGGTGCACGGGCTCGCCTGTCTGCCCGAGGACGCGGACGGGCATTTCATCAAGCTGCCGGCCGAGCTCGCCGCCCGCGCCCTGGCGGAGTTGGAGGACGGCGATGCGTGAGGCCCCCTACCGGACCGAGCTGAAGCCCTACGGCCGCGCGCTCGTGGAACTGGCACGCACCCGCGAGGACATCGTGTGCCTCTCGGGCGACCTGACCCGGCAGTGCGAGGTCGACCTGTTCCAGGGTCTCTTCCCGGAGCGGTTCGTGCACGCGGGCATGGCCGAGGCCAACATGATGTCGATGGCCGGAGCCCTCGCCCGCGAGGGGCTTCAGCCCTGGGTGCACACCTTCGGCGTGTTCGCCACCCGACGGCCCTACGACCAGATCGTCAACGCGATCGCCTATCCCAACCTGCCGGTCCGGATCATCGGCTTCATGCCCGGGATCTCCACCCCGGGCGGGCCCAGCCACCAGGCGATCGAGGACGTCGCGATCATGCGGGCACTGCCGAACATGACCGTGATCGACGTCGCCGACGCGGTGGAGATCCGGCAGGCGGTGCCGCGGATCGCCGATCTTCCCGGCCCGGTCTATCTGCGCCTCAAGCGCGGTGAGATCCCGGTGGTGTTCGACGACGACCACGAGTTCCGCGTCGGAGCGGGCCGGCAGCTCCTGCCCGGCGGCGAGGTCGCCCTGCTCACCAGCGGCATGATGCTGCCCGCCACGCTGCGGGCCGCGGCCGGGCTGCGCGCCCACGGCGTCGACGCCGGTGTCACCAGCCTGCCGACGATCAAGCCCCTCGACCACGGCGCCGTCCTCAGCGCCGTACGAGGTGCCCGCGGCGCGGTGACGGTGGAGAACCACAGTGTCGTCGGCGGACTCGGGTCGAGTGTGGCCGAGGTCCTCGCCGAGGCGGGAGCGGGCGTGCCGCTGCGCCGCATCGGCCTGCGCGACACCTTCGCCGAGGGGTCCAGGACCGGCCCCTACCTGTTCGAGAAGTACGGCCTGTCCGTGCGGGAGATCGTCAAGGCCGCCTGGGAGCTGACCGGCCGCGAGGGGCCGGCCCCCGAGGTCGCCGTGCCCGAGCCGGAGACCGGCGAGTACGCCCCCGTGTGAACGGCAGTTCCCTCCAACCACCGTAGAAAGAGAGCGACATGGCACTGCATGGCATCGCCTCGCCCGGCGCGACCCTCGGCGTCGACTGGGAGGAGCGCGTCGACTTCAAGCGGCTGCGCACCGAACGTCTGGCCCGGGCCCGCGCCGCGCTTGAGGCCTCCGACCTGGGGGCGCTCATCCTGTTCGACCAGAACAACATCCGCTACACCACCGCCACCCACATCGGGAACTGGGCCCGGGACAAGCTGTTCCGCTGCGTGCTGCTCATGCGGGGCGAGGACCCGATCCTGTGGGACATCGGCTCGGCGGCGCGGCAGCACAGGACGCACGCGAGCTGGCTGCCCGAGTCCAGCTGGCAGGCCGGCATCTCCAGCTGGCGCGGTTCCATCCCCGAGAACGTCGGCGTGGAGGCCGGCAACGCCCGGCGGATCGCCGGGCACCTGCAGGAGCGTGGACTGCACCGCGAGCCGATCGGCGTCGACGTCGTCGAGATCCCGGTGCTGCGGGCCCTGGAGGGCGAGGGCCTGCACATCGTCAACGGGCAGGAACTCATGCAGCAGGCCCGCAGGATCAAGACCGCCGACGAGATCGCGCTGCTCGACCACGCGGCGGGCATGGTCGACGCGGCCTACGACGAGCTCTACCGCACCCTGCACGTCGGCATGCGCGAGAACGAGGCCGTGGCCCTGGTCAACCGGGTCCTGTACGAGAACGGCTCGGAGGAGGTCGAGGCGGTCAACGCGATCTCCGGTGAGCGGTGCAGCCCGCATCCCCATGTGTTCAGCGACCGCATGACCCGTCCCGGCGACACCGCCTACTTCGACATCATCCACTCCTTCAACGGCTACCGGACCTGCTACTACCGCACCCTCAACATCGGCAGTTCCAACGCCGCCCAGCGCGACGCCTACCAGCGGGCCCGCGACGCGATCGACCAGGCCATCGCCGCGGTACGCCCCGGCGCGACCACCCGCGACGTGGCCCTGGCCCTGCCCAGCGCCGCCGATCTCGGGTACGCGAGCGAGGAGGAGGCGTTCGGCCTGCAGTACTGCCACGGGGTCGGGCTGTCGGTGTGGGAGCAGCCGCTGATCAGCCGCTACCACTCGCTGGAGCACCCGGTGCCGATCGAGGAGGGCATGGTCTTCGCGCTGGAGACCTACTGGCCCACCAAGGACGGCTCGTCCGCGGCCCGTATCGAGGAGGAGGTGGTGGTGACCGCGGACGGTGCCCGGGTGATCACCCGCTTCCCGGCCGACGAACTGCTGGTGGCCGGCACCCGCTACTGGAACGGCTTCGGCTTCGCCGTCGACTCCGGCGACCGGGCCCCGGCCGGCGACACGGCGAGGAGCTGACCGTGCTGGAACACTACGTGGTCTTCCGGCCCCAGCCCGGCCGGGAGCGGGAGCTGGCCGGCGCGCTCACCGAACTGAGCGAAGGACTGACCGGCGAAGTCCCCGGGATGACGGATCTGACCTGGGGCGACAACACCAATCCGTCCGGCCTCGACCGCGGCTTCACCCACGGCTGCCTGGGCCGGTTCACCGACCGGGAGGCCTTCGAACGCTACTGGGCCCACCCGGCCCACGAGCGGTTCATGCACGTCCTCGACGACATCTGCGAGGACCGGTTCGCGCTCGACTACACGAGCCGGACGAGCGGATGACGACGGCGTTCGGTGGGCGACGGCAACGGGTCCGCTGCGCCGTTCGGTGAGTGAAGGAGTCGGGTCCGGGGCGCGCGGGCGGTCATGACGGGCTGCCGGACGCGTCGGGAGCAGGATGACCGCGACGCGGTACGGCCGAGGGGCCGAACGGAGCGACCGGGGCAACGGGATGGGAGCAACAGGGATGGACGGGATCGGGTTCGTCGGGCTCGGCACGATGGGCCGGCCGATGGCGCGCAGGCTGCTGGCCGCCGGCCACCGCGTGGTGGTGTGGAACAGGTCGCGGCCGGCGGTCGAGGAGCTGTGCGGGGACGGGGCGGAGGCCGCGGCGGACCTCGCGGAGGTGTTCCGGCTCCCCGTCGTGATGAGCGTGCTGTCCGACGACGCCGCCGTCCGATCGCTCATCCTGGACAGCGGGGTGCTGGACGGCGCCGAGTGCCGCGTGCACGTGAACCTCGCGACGGTGTCGGCGGGCTTCGCCGCCGAGGCGGAGCAGCGGCACACGCAACGGGGCATCGGGTACGTGGCGGCGCCGGTCCTCGGCCGGACCGACGTGGCGGCGGCCGGGAAGCTCAACGTCCTGGCCGCCGGTGCCCCGGAGGCACTGGACCTGGCACGGCCCGTACTCGAACCGCTGGCCGCGCGGATCTGGGAACTCGGGACCGATCCGGCACGCGCCAACGTCGTCAAGATCACGGTCAACTTCCTGCTGGCCGCCGCGGTCGAGGCCACCGCGGAGGCGACGTCGCTGGTGGAGTCGTACGGCGTCGACGCCGCCGCGTTCGTCGAGCTGATCGGCGGCACGCTGTTCCCCGGCCCGGTCTACGGCACGTACGGCGGGCTCATGGCCGAACAGCGTTACGAGCCGCCCGGGTTCACCGCGCGGCTCGGGCTGAAGGACGTGGGCCTCGCCCTGTCGGCGGCGCGGCAGCGCGACCTGGCCCTGCCCACCGGCAGCCTGGTGCGGGACGCCCTGCTCGAAGCCGTCGCGGCCGGCTGGTCGGAGCGCGACTGGGCCACGCTCGCCGAGGTCGCCCGGCGCAGGGCGGGCCGCTGACACGCGCGAAAGCCCCACGTCGCGGGGCGTGGGGTCCGTCGGAGTGGTTGTGCCGCGGCGGCCGGTCCGCCCGGTGCCGTTGGTGGAATACGGCTCGGGATGCGCGACCCGGTCCTCGGGACGCGCGACCCGTTCCGACGCCGGGGCACCGGTCCGTCCGGCACAACGAGGAGTGAAGGCTCATGGCAGTGTGCGAGGTCTGCAACAACGACTACGAGATGTCGTTCGAGGTACGCGCGGGGGACGCGGTCCACATCTTCGACAGCCTGGAGTGCGCGGCCCAGCGGATCGCGCCGACGTGCGGCAACTGCGACTGCCGCATCCTCGGCCACGGTCTTCAGGCCGACGGGCGCTTCTTCTGCTGCGCCAACTGCGCGCGCCGGCAGGGAGTCGCCCAGCTCGTCGACCACGCCTGACCTCTCGGCCGGAGGAACACGGCGCGCCCCGCCCACCTCAGTACCCGTCCCGGTCACTACGGTGGGGGTATGCGCGACGGCGTGGTGACGCTGTTCCTGTGCGGCGACGTGATGCTCGGCCGCGGCGTCGACCAGATCCTCCCGTGCCCCGGCGATCCGGTCCTGCGGGAGGCCTGGGTGCGCGACGCCCGGTCGTACGTCGAGCTGGCGGAGGCGGCGAACGGCCCGATCCCCGCTCCGGTCCCACCGCGGTGGCCGTGGGGCGAGGCGCTGCCCGTGCTTGCGGCCGCCGCCCCGGACGTACGGATCGTCAATCTGGAGACGTCCGTGACACGCAGCGGCGCGTTCGCGCCGGAGAAGGAGGTCCACTACCGGATGGCCCCGGGCAACCTGGCCGCCCTGGAAGTGGCCCGGCCCGGCGTATGCGTCCTGGCCAACAACCACACGCTGGACTTCGGCCGTGCGGGGCTGCTGGAGACACTGGACTCCCTGGCGGGTGCGGGACTGCCGGTGGCGGGCGCGGGCCGGAACGCGGAGGAGGCGTTCGCGCCCGCGGCGCACCCGGTGGCGGACGGCGTGCGGGTGCTGGTGTTCTCCCTGGGGACGACGTCCAGCGGCATACCGCGGAGCTGGGCGGCGACGGCGGACCGCGCCGGTGTCGCGTACGTTCCCACGGCGACGGCGGAGGCGGCCGCGGCGGTCGTCGCACGCGTACGGCGGGCGCGGTCCCCGGGCGACATCGTGGTCGTCTCCGTGCACTGGGGGTCCAACTGGGGCTACCACGTCCCCCGGGAGCAGATCCGCTTCGCCCACGCGCTTATCGACGGCGGCGTCGACGTCGTCCACGGGCACTCCTCGCACCACCCGCGCCCCGTTGAGGTGTACCGCGGCCGGCTGATCCTGTACGGCTGCGGCGACTTCATCGACGACTACGAGGGCATCTCCGGCTACGAGGGTTACCGCGACGACCTGCGGATCGCCTACTTCCCCTCGCTCACGGCGGAGACGGGACGGCTCGCGGAGCTGCGCATGGTGGCGCTGCGGGCCCGGCGGATGCGGCTGGAGCCCGCCTCCGGGGAGGAGCGCGCATGGCTGCGGGCGACACTCGCCCGGATCAGCACGGGCGTGGCCATCACCTCGGAGCCGGACGGCACGCTCGCTGCGGAGGATACGGCGACGACCGCGCGGGAGCCGTGAGGCCCCCGCGGTGGCGCTCCCGGCGCCCGCCCGCCGAGCGGCCGGGACCGGGCGCCGGACGTACCTTCGGAACATGGACGAGGTGCCCCGGCGCATCGACCCCTCGACGGACCGGGCCGCCGCGGCGGTCCTGCTCGGCTGCCTGCCCGAAGAGGTCGGCTACTGCCCCCGCTGCCACGGACTGACCCACCGCTACGGGCGGAATGCCCAGGTCCTGTGCCCGGCCTGCAGTGCGGTCAGTGGAAGACGCCGCTGTAGGCGTTGAGGGCGGGCTGGCCGCCCAGGTGGGCATACAGGACGTTCGAACCCTTGGGGATGTCACCGCGCCTGACGAGGTCGATGAGGCCTGCCATGGACTTGCCCTCGTAGACAGGGTCGATGATCATGCCTTCTAGGCGTCCGGTGAGGCGGATGGCGTCCAGGGTGGACTGGACGGGGACGCCGTAGAGGTCGCCGGCCCAGCCCTCCAGGACGGTGATCTCGTCGTCGTGCAAGTCCCGTCCCAGACCTATGAGTTCGGCGGTGTTGCGGGCGATCTTCGCCACCTGGGCGCGGGTCTCGTCGATCTTGGCCGAGGCGTCGATGCCGAGCACCCGGCGGGGCCGGTCCTGGCCCGCGAAACCGGCGATCATGCCCGCGTGCGTGCTGCCGGTGACGCTGCACACCACGATCGTGTCGAAGAAGACCCCGAGTTCCTGTTCCTGCTGCTGGACCTCGTAGGCCCAGTTGGCGAAGCCGAGGCCGCCCAGGGGGTGGTCGGAGGCTCCGGCGGGGATGGCGTACGGCGTGCCGCCTGCGGCGCGGACGTCCTCCAGGGCCTGGTGCCAGCTGTCCTTGAACCCGATGCCGAAGTCCGCCCGGACCAGACGCACGTCGGCGCCCATGACGCGGGACAGCAGGATGTTGCCGACCTTGTCGTTGACCGCGTCCGGCCATTCGACCCAGCTCTCCTGGACCAGGACGGCCTTCAGACCCGCCTTCGCGGCGACCGCGGCCACCTGCCGGGTGTGGTTGGACTGGACGCCGCCGATGGTGACCAGGGTGTCGGCGCCCTCGCGGAGCGCGTCGGGGACCAGGTACTCCAGCTTCCGGGTCTTGTTGCCGCCGAAGGCCAGACCGCTGTTGCAGTCCTCCCGCTTGGCCCAGATACGGGCACCGCCGAGATGGTCACTGAGCCGGTCCAGTGGGTGGACGGGGCTGGGGCCGAACAGCAGGGGGTGGCGCTCGAAGGACTCAAGAGACATCTGGGGCTCCTCGCGGAATCGTCTGCCGGGGGATGTGGGTCCTGCGTGGGGCGTGGGGACTGGTGGATCAGCGCCGAGTGACACCTCGGCCGGGTCCGCCGTCCCGCTCGTCGGTGTCGGCGTCGGTGTCGGTGTCGAGGAGCGCGGTGTCGAGGAGCGGTAGCAGCGTCTGCCAGTTGGCACGGGTGGCGGCCACGGCCCCCTCGGCGTCCCCGGCCTCGCACAGCGCGATGATCCGTTCGTGCTGGGCGACTGAGCCGCGGCCGCTCAGCGAGGAGAAACGCAGCCTCTCCACACGCCGCAGCACCGGCGTGAACTGCTCCAGGACGGTACGGACGGCCGGGTTGGCGCAGGCGGTGACGGCGACGTCGTGGAAGGCGTCGTCGGCGTCGATCGCCGCGTCGACGTCGCCCCGGCGCAGGGCGTCGGCGAAGCGCGCGTTGGCCTCGCGCATGGCGGCCGGCTCGGCGGCGGTCAGGTGGGGCATCGCCTCGCGGACGGCGAGTTCGTGCATGGCCGCCGTCACCGACTGGGCCGCGCGGGCGGCGCGCACGTCCAGGGGGCTGACCATGGTGTAGCGGCCGGGCTTCGTCCGCACCAGGCCGGCCTGCTCCAGACGTGCCAGGGCCTCCCGCACCGGTGTGCGGCTGACGCCCAGCCACTCCACCAGGTCGGTGTCGTTGAGGCGCTCCCCCGGTGCGAGGGTGCCGTCGACGATGGCGTCCCGGATGGCCCGGTAGGCGTTGTCCCGGAGGAGCGACCTGGAGACGAGTCCCCGGCTCTGTGGCACTGGCATGCAATATATTGCACGCTGCATGACGGATAACTGTCAAGAGTGCGCCCGCACGGGTCCTCCCGCGGCCGGCGGCCGGAGCCGCGCGCGGCCCTGTTGACCCACCTGGCTGTATGTGACGGAGCGGGTCACCGTCTCGCGTGTTTCCATCAGCAAGGAGGCGAACGACATGGGGGCCGCGCGTCCCTCGGGGGCCGGGTGCCACCGCCTCCGTCGACTTCCCACCGCCCGGCGGCGGAAGGGCCGCCGCGGTGGCCCGGTGTCGATCGCCGGCGAAGGCCGGCCCGCCTCGTCACCCACTGGGCGGCCGGCGGTGCCGAGGCTCGCCGGTGGCCTTTCGCCGGGCCGTGGACACCACCGATGTCGTACCCCCTGCCCCGAAGGAACCGACTGATGACCACGGACAACGAGACGGCCGTCTGCCCGTTCGACTTCAGCGAGACCCTGGAGTTCGACCCCTCCCTCGAAGACCTGATGTGCCGCGACACCCCCACCCGGATCCGGCTGAGCTACGGCGAGGCGGAGGCCTGGCTGGTCACCGGCTTCGACGGCGTCAAGCAGGTGACCACCGACCAGCGGTTCAGCCGGGCGGCCATCATCGGCCGCGACTACCCCCGGATGACGCCGGAGCCCATCGTGTCGCCCGAGTCGATCAACGTGATGGACCCGCCGTACAGCAGCCGCGTCCGCCATCTGGCGTCACAGGCCTTCACGCAGCCGCGGGTGGAGGCCATGCGCCCCCGGATCGCCCGGCTCGCGGACGATCTGCTGGACACCATGGAGAAGGCGGGACCGCCGGCGGACCTGATCCGGCACCTCTCCGACCCGCTTCCCCAGCACACCGTCCTCGACCTCCTCGGCATCGAGCGGGAGGAGTGGCCCTGGATCCAGAAGGCCGTGCACCAGCTCCTCGTCGTCGGCCCGGACAGCAAGGAGGCCGCGGCGAGCGCCAAGACGGAACTGACGGCCTTCTTCGGCGAGCTCGTCGCACAGCGGCGGAAGTCGCCGGGCAGCGACATCATCAGCGCGATGGCCGCGGCGCGGGACGGCAAGGAGCAGCTCGACGACCGGGAACTGGCGGTCATGACGCTCATGCTGGCGCTCAGCGGCCAGGACACGGCGACCTGCGAGATCAGCGACATCGTGTACCTGCTCCTGACCCGGCCCGAACTGGCGGAACGCCTCAGGAGCCGGCCCGGGGCCCTGACCGACGTGCTGCACGAACTGCTCCGCCACATCCCCTTCCGCAAGGGGGTCGGCATCCCGCGGGTGGCTCTGGAGGACGTGGAACTGGGCGGTGTGACGATCCGGGCGGGCGACTACGTCCACGTGTCGTACCTGACGGCCAATCGTGACCCGGAGCGCTACACGGACCCGCACGACATCGACGTGGACCGGCCGAACGCCCCTCATATGACGTTCGGCTGGGGCGGGCACCGGTGCATCGCGATGCCGTTGGCCATGGCCGAACTCGAAGTGGCCATCGGACGGCTCATGGAGCGCTTCCCGGAGCTGCGGCTCGCGGTGCCGCCGGAGGAGGTGCGCTGGGACACGCAGACGATCAGGCGGTTCCCTCTGGAGCTGCCGGTGGCCTGGTAAGTACGCCCGCCCTGCAGGGGCAACAACGGACGCCGCACGGCCTCGGCCGGCCGGACCGCCGGGGCCCCGGCGCCGCCTCGCGACGGTATAAAGAATTCCTATGACTGGCAGGGTGCGTTTCACGGTTAGGCTCTGGCCCAATCCTCGGGCCATGTTCTCCGGCCTTCCCGTATTCGAAACGCAAGAGGAGTTCATCCGTTGAACGCGATGTGGCGCGTGAACCCGCAGAAGACGGCTCTGCTCGTGATCGACATGCAGAACGACTTTGTTCTCGAGGGATATCCCATGGAAGTGCCGATGGCACGCCGGAGGATACCCCGAATGCAGGAGGTCATCACCGAGTGCCGGGCGGCCGGAATTCCGGTCGTCTACACACAGCACATTCTGCTGGACACCTTCAATGTGTCTCCGCTCGAATCCACCTACAACACGGCACTGCTGAGCGCGGGCATGCGCAAGGGCACGTTCGGCGCGCAGGTCGTCGACGACCTCAAGCCGGAGGCCGACGACGTCGTCGTCGTGAAGCACCGCTACGACGCGTTCCACAACACGCACCTGGAGAACGTGCTGACCAGCATCTCCGGGCTGCGCGAGGTGGACACCGTGATCATCATCGGCACCCTCACCGAGGTCTGCTGCGACTCCACCGCGCGCGGCGCGTACATGCGGGACTTCAAGGTGGCCTTCGTCGGCGACGCCACCGGCGCGCGCAGCGAGGAGGCGCAGGCGGCCACGGAGAACACCATCGGCACGTTCTTCGGCCGGCTGCTCACCACCGGGGAACTGGTCGCGGAAATCCGCGCGGACCGTGAGGGGAGAGCGGCATGAGACCCAGAGAATACGACGTCCGCTACGAACGTCAGGCGGTCGTGCTGCTTTCCCTCGGATTCGGCCTCGTCGGCCTGGACCGCTGGATCATCAGCCCGCTTTTCCCGTCGATGATGAAGGAACTCGGGCTCGACTACCAGGACCTGGGCAACATCATCGGTGTCCTCGGTCTGGCCTGGGGATGTTCCTCCCTTCTCATGGGCGGTCTCTCCGACCGGCTGGGCCGGCGCAAAATCCTGGTCGGCTCGATCGTGTTCTTCTCGGTCTGCTCACTGCTGACGGGACTGGTCGGCGGACTCGTCAGCCTTCTGATGGTGCGGGTCATCATGGGCATCACCGAGGGCGCGTTCACCCCGACCGCGGTGGCCGCCACGGCGGAGGCGTCACGGCCCGAGCGCCGCGGGCTGAACATGGGCATGCAGCAGAGCACGTTCGCCCTGTTCGGCGTCGGCCTGGGCCCGATCATCGCCACCCAGTTGCTGCGGGTCCTGCCGAGCTGGCACTGGGTCTTCGGTCTGATGCTGGTCCCCGGCCTGGTCCTGGCCTGGTTCGTCTTCCGGAGCATCCGAGAACCCCATCAGCTGCCGGCCTTCGAATCCGCCGTCTCCCCCGTCGCCCAGGAAGAGACCCGCTGGCTGGACGTCTTCCGCTACCGGAACATCCGGCTGGCCATCCTCGCCCTGTGCGGCGCGATGACGTGCATCTTCGTGCTGAGCGCCATGGTGCCGAGCTATCTGGTCGACCACCAGGGCATCGGGACCAGCCAGATGGGCGTCATCGCGTCCGGCATCGGATTCGGCGCCTTCGCGGGCCAGCTGGTCATTCCGGGGCTGTCCGACAGGTTCGGCCGCAAGCCCGTGGTCGTCGTGGCGCTGCTGATGGCGATGTGCATGCTGATCGGCTTCATCCTCCAGGGACCGGTGGTGCCGCTGCTGTTCCTGCTGCTGTTCTTCGTCGCCTTCGGGGCCAACGGCTGTCTGGCCCTGCTCGCCGGGACCGTGACCGTGGAGTCCGTCCCCGCCGGTCTGATGGCCGCCGCGGCCGGCACCGTCATGGGTGTCGCGGAGATCTTCGGTGGCGGCGTGGCCCCGTCCGTCGCCGGATACCTGGCCCAGCACCACGGCATCCACACCGTCCTCTATCTGGCGCTCGGCGGACTGCTGATGTGCGTGGTGGCCGCGTCCTTCCTCCAGGAGACGGCGCCGAAGAAGACCGGCCGCACCGGTCACGAGGACGCCGCCGTCACACCGGCCGCGGACGTGCAGCCGGAGCCTGGCCCCGCCGCGCGCTGAGGACCTGCCCGGGAGGCGGACGACCCGCGCGTCGGCGCGGGTCACCCCGTCCCGGGCAGACCCGCGTCCGGGGTGCCGGGCGGGTCCTCGTCGAGGAACCGGGCGACGGACGCGGCGAACGCCTCGGTCACCCCGTGGTCCCGGCCCGCGTCACTGACCCCCACCGTGATGTTGATCTGCGGAAGCAGTCCGGGCAGCCGGGACGAGGGAAGGTCCGTCGCCCGCTGCCCCCCGTCGCCGAGAACGACACCGGCCGGGACCACGGTGATGCACTCCCCCAGGCGGATCAGCGCGTGCATGGTCCGGTAGTCGTCCACCACGTGGAAGCGGGAGATCTCGTACGTCTCGATCAGTGTGGTGGTGATCCTCGCGTGGTGGGTCAGCACAGGATTGTCGAACAGCACGAACCGGTAGCGGGACAGCAGCTCCTTCACGGCCGGGGCGCTGACCTCCTCCAGTACCGTTCCCGGCGGGTGGACGAGCGCCATGTCCTCGGTGCCGATGACGTCCGTGCGGAAGGGGTGGTCGGCTTCCGTCGAGTAGAACAGCCCGGCGTCCAGCTGGTTCAGTTCCAGCAGGTCGATCACCGTCGTGGCGGGCCGGCTGGTCACCCGGAACTCGTCCGCCCCGTACACGTCCAGCGCGCTGCTCACCACGGCCCGCACGGACCGCTCCGACAGCCAGTTGTCCACGCCGAACACGACCTTGTGCGGATGTCCGGCCACCTCGGTGAAGCTCCGCGGCCGGGACGGGTCCTGCTTGCCCAGGACCGCCGAGGCGTTGGACAGGTCCCGCATGAGCTGGGCGGCGTACGGCAGGAAGTACGCGCCCTGCGGGGTCAGCACCGCGCCCTTCCAGCCCCGCTGGAACAACGCGAAGCCGAGACTGTCCTCCAGCCGCCGCAGCCGCTGGCTCATCGCCGGCTGCGTGACGTACGAGTCGGCGGCGGCCTTGGAGATACTGCGGTGCCTGGCCACGGCCAGGAAAGATCGAAGCGCCTCGACATCCACGGTTGCCCCTCCTTCGGCCACGACACGGGGCTCGATGGACGGGACCCTACTGCCCCGTGGACCCTTTGTGACCTGCTGGGACCGCGAGGCGGAAGGACTTCTTCCGGGCGGGTGCCGCCGGCCGGCGCGGCCGTCAGCAGTGATCGGCGCAGCAGGGCGTGGGGTCGGGCACCTCGAAGGGGGCGAGGAGGCCGCCCGCGGCGGGCACGAGCGGCAGCACGAGCTGTCCGTCCTGCCACAGGGGACGGACATGATCGCGAGTCGTGACCGGGGTGTCCGGTGCCGGGCCGCCGCCGGGGCCGGACGGCGCTCCGACGACCGTGACCCGTTCGATGGCGGTGTGCTGAAGGACGAAGCTCAGCGGGACCGTGCCGACGAGACGCCCGGCACCGGGGTAGACGACGGCGCGTCCCCGCGCGCGGCTGTGCTGCTCGGCGGCCGCCAGCGCGGCGCCCTCCGCGTACGACTCCGGACCGTGCCGCAGCGCGCCGAGGGCCGCTCCTGAGGATGGCCGGCCCTCGTCCGCCTCCGTGAGGAGGGTGACCAGCCGGTGCCACACCGAGGCCGCGGTGTCCGCGTCCGGCAGTGCCAGGGAGACGGCGATGTGCGGTCGCTCGCCGCTTCGGACCGGGTGGGTGCAGGCGACGGTGGTGTCCGGCAGGCCGAGCCGCGCCACCAGGTCGCGGGCGAGGTGATCGGCGCCGCGCAGGTCCGCCGACCCGGCGTCCACACCGATCACGGTGGGGGCGCCGGGTCCGCCGGGTGTACCGGTCATGCGGGCAGGACCCACATCGGGTTGGAGTAGAACCACAGGTCCTTCCACGGGTCGGCGTCGCCGACCACGTCCATCGCCGGTCCGGCCGGGTCCACGGCGGCACCTCGCAGACCGACCGCCGAGCGGTTCCCGTCGGTGCCGCGCAGCCGCACGTACACCGGCTTGTCCACGCGGCCGAGGGAGTACGTCAGCCGCACCGAGCCGGTGGACTTGTTCACCTCGAAGGACTTGACGACCTTCGTGTCCGGGGTGATGAACACGTCCTTGTCGGAGACCCGGCCCGTGACGGCACCCTGGATCACGTCGACGCGGGCCAGCGTCGGCACGAACTGCGCCCAGTTGGGGCCGCCCGCGAGGCTGATCTCGACGACCAGGTCGACCTGGCTGCCACGGCGCACGTGCAGCGCGTCGCCGAGGGTGACGGCCTTGCCGCCGGAGCGCAGCTGGGCGTTGAGGCCGCTGATCAGTCCGCCGTGGTCGACCCAGACCCGGCCGGCCCGGATGCCGTCCATGACCGCCTGGTAGGAGAAGGAGGCGGCACCGACGTGGGTGCGGGAGTACTGGCCGGGCCAGAAGTCGCCGTCGCCCAGGTTCAGTCCGCCGCCGTGGACCGGGTCCTCGTAGCGGCCCCTGGCGTCGAAGTCGCTGCCCGGCCCGCGGACGGAGGAGTCGGCGTAGACGCTGTGGGAGTCGGAGTTGGCGGTGATCCACCACGGCTTGCCCTCGGCCAGCAGGCTGTCCCAGAGGCCGCCGACGGTCGCGGTCATCCAGTCGAAGCCGCCCCAGGTGCGGTAACTCTCCAGCGGGTAGCCGGAGAAGGAGTCGGCGCCGGGGCTGTTGTCGTAGTAGCCCCGGCCCGAGCCGGGTCCGTTCGGCGCGGGCAGGCCAGCGGCCTGGTGGCCGGGGGCGCCCTCCATGCCGACGGCGATCGTCGGCTGCGCGTCGCGCCAGGCACGGATCTCGTGCGGGGAGTCGATGCCCTTGCGGGCGGGGTGGTTGGCCAGGAACAGGGCGTCCTTGACCTTGCGGCGCTTGACCTGCTCGGCGAGGAAGTCGACACCCGCGATGGCGAGCGCCTCGTTGGCGGGGGTGGAGGCCGTGGCCTTCTTCACGGCCCCGTCGAAGGAGTTCTCGAACTCCTTCAGCACGGCGACCTCGTTGCTGCCGGGGTGGACGAAGACGGTGCCGTGCTCGGCGGCCGGGATGTTCCACTCCAGGCCCTGGAAGACGAGCGTGTCGCTGATCTTCCCGCGGGCGGCGACGATGTCCGGGTTGACCTTCTCCACGCCGATCTTGGCGTGCTGCTCGCTGCCGTGGTCGGTGATGACCATCCAGTCCAGGCCGTGCGCGTTGGCCTGGCGCACGTGGTCGACGACCCGGTACTTGCCGTCGGAGCTGTACTGGGTGTGGATGTGGTGGTCGCCGGCCAGCCACAGGTAGCCCCCGGAGCGGGCGGGCTGGGAGGACTGCTGGTTCTGGTTCTGGCCCTGGTCGCCCTGGGACTGGGACGCGGCCGCCTGTCCGGCGCCTGCGAGCACGCTGCCCGCCGCCAGTCCGGCGCCGAGCAGGCCGGTGCGGCGCAGCATGGACCGGCGGGAGAGCTGGTCGGGCGTCAATTCGGCGTCGGGGACGTCGAGGTCGAGCGCCGGCGGCAGGGATCCATCGCCCGTACCGTGCGTGTGGTCGTGGTGGTGGTGATGCCCGTGGGCGTGACTGTGGCCGTGGCCCATGTCCCAACTCCTGCCGTCGGTACGTGCAAAGCGTGTTCGAGCGGCGCCCATGCTGGGCCCCTGCCGCCAACACGGTGGGAACGGCCGGTGACATCGACAGGTACGGCCGGTGGCACCCGGACGTGCGACAGACCTGTAGACACGGCGAAGGCCCCGGCCGGGAAACCCGGTCGGGGCCCTCGTCACATGGTCAGATGGCGCCGGTGAAGGTGTCGCACCGGGCCGGGGAGCCCGTGGTGTACCCGGTGGTGAACCAGTGGACCCGCTGCTGCGAGCTGCCGTGGGTCCAGCCCTCCGGGTCGACGCGGCCCTGGGTGCGTTCCTGGATGCGGTCGTCGCCGACGGCCTCCGCGGCGTCGAGGGCCTCGCGGATCTCGGCGTCGGTGAAAGGCTTTTCGAAGAAGCCGGTGGTGACGGCGTTCTTGGCCCAGACTCCGGCGTAGCAGTCGGCCTGGAGCTCCAGCCGGACCGAGCCGCTGTCGGCTCCCGTGCGGTCCCGGCCGGCGCGGTTCATGGTGCCCAGCAGGTTCTGCACGTGGTGCCCGTACTCGTGGCCGATGACGTACGCCTGCGCGAAGGGACCGCCCTTGGCGCCGAACCGGTCCTCCAGCTCACGGAAGAAGCCGAGGTCGAGGTAGACGCCGCGGTCGGCCGGGCAGTAGAACGGGCCCATGGCGGACGTGGCCCGGCCGCACCCCGTGTTCCAGGTGCCGGAGACCAGTTTGGTTCCGGCCTTGCTGTACGTCTGCTGGAAGTGCTCGGGAAGAGCGCCCTGCCAGTAGCGCTGGATGCTGTTGACCACACCCACCACGCGGCACTTCTCCAACTCGTTGGCGCTGCTGCCCTTGCGGCACTTCTCCTTCAGGTTCTCGCCCGGCTGCGAGGCGGCGGAGTTCGAGCCGCCGCCGTTCAGGAGACTCGCCGGGTTGACGCCCAGGAACAGCGCGGCGACCAGGACGACGACGCCGATGACGCCGCCTCCGATGGTGAGCCCGCCTCCGGGAATGCCACCGCCGCTGCTGCCGAGGTCATCGACCTGAGAAGCATCAAGATCCACGTCATCGCGGAATTCCATGGGTCGTTCGTCTCCTGAGGGTTGGTGATCACCCCCATTCTGCCCGGTGCCGTGGACCGGTCGCAGCAGCGACTGCCCAGGCGGACCAGTTGGAGTGGACAGGACCCGAGCAACCGGGGCCAACTGGGAGAAGCGGCCTGGATGCGCCGTCCGACACCAATGGAGCGCTCATGAAAGGAACGGCCGCGGCGACAGTGCCGGCGGTTTCCGCCGTGCCGCAAGGTCGAAGCCGATTGATCGGGGACTGATGACCGAGCAGACGGGCGCGCGGACGCGTCGTCCCGCACGAACGGTGGCGGGCTTGCTGGCTGCTCTGCTGCCGCTCGCGGTCGCGGTGGGGCTGTACGCGTTCGGCCGCACGCACACACCCGACTACACCAGCGGCCTGTTCGGGCGGCACGGCGTCGGTGTCTACGATCTCAAGGCGCGCCTGGGCAGCGCCCTGATGGCACTCGCGCTCGTCCAACTGCTGCTCGGGCTGTGGATGTACCGGCGCCTGCCGGGAGCGGGAGCCGCGCCGCACCGGGTGCACCCCGCACACCGGCTCATCGGCCTCCTCGCCTTTCTGCTCTCGCTGCCCATCGCCTACCACTGCATCACCGCCTACGGAGTCAAGTTCACGAGCAGCCGAGTGGCGGTGCACTCCATCACGGGCTGCGTCCTGTACGGCGCGTTCGTCGCCAAGGTGCTGGTGGTCCACAGCCGCCGACTGCCCGGTTGGGCGCTTCCGGCCGCCGGCGGCGTCCTGGTCACCGCTGTCGCACTGATGTGGTACACAGCCGCTTTGTGGTTCTTCGCCGGCTCCGCCCCCGGCTTCTGACCATGCAAAACGTTGCTTGCCGGGGCACTAGAGAGCGAGCGCGACCGCGGCGCCCGCGCCGCCCAGGCCCAGGGCGACGGCCGCCTCCCGCCAGCCGCCGAAGCCCCATCGGAAGAACCGGTCGAGGGCCAGCCGGCCCGGTCCGATCGCGGCGATCCCCAGGGCGACGACGGCGATGCCGATGTTGTATTCCACACCGCCGTCCGTATCCCACAGGCCGTGGGCGCCGGTGACGGTCACCATCGCGTTGATCATGACGCCGATCAGGGCGGCGGCCGCGAGCGGGGTCAGCAGCCCGAGGGCGAGACCGAGGCCGCCCAGGAACTCCGACAGACCGGCGATCGCGGCGAACAGCTTTCCCGGGCGGTAGCCGAGGGCGGCGAACCCCTGACCGGTCCCGGTCAGGCCGCTCCCCCCGAAGAGCCCGAAGAGTTTCTGCGCGCCGTGCCCGGCCATCAGCAGGCCGAAGGTGAGCCTGACGAGCAGCAGACCGCAGTCGGCGGCGGTCCCCGTGACCGCGCCGGTGTGCGGTGCCACCGGCTCCGTGGCACGGGAGGGACGGTACAGAATGCGATTCGTCAACATGGGAGCTCCGCTGAGAACGCCAGGACGGGCGTTGCCCCCAGCTCGGTCACGCCGAGACACCGGTCGCGGGGCCGCGCAGGACGCGCATCTCCCCCTGTCCCCCGTGCCGATCCTTCCGCAGCGGGCGCAGTCGCGCATCCTGGCCGGTCCGCGCCCGTCCGTTCGTCGCGTCATGACATCATGAGGGCCCGGACTACTACAGCCCCGTAGAGGAGCGGCACACGCATGTTCGACCAGCTGAAGAGCCTGAAGGGCAAGGTCGAGGGCATCGCCGAAGCCCACGGCGACAAGATCTCCGACGGCCTGGAGAAGGTCGGCGAGTTCGTCGACGGCAAGACCGGCGGCAAGCACAGCAGCACGATCGACACCGTCGTCGACAAGGCCCAGGACGCCGTGGACAAGCTGGGCAAGCACAAGGACTGAACCCACCGGCCCAGGGCGACCCAGGTCCTCGGGCGGGCCTGGGTCCGGGAACGTGTCCGTCCGCGCGCCCTCGACGAACCGCTACCCCATCGGTGACTTCGCGACCGCAAAGCCGCGCCGGGGTGCGCGGGAGGCCTGGAGACGGCTACGCCGGCCGGTGCCCGTCTCGGCCGGAAGCCGGCGCCCCGACCGTCACGCCCCGACCGGGCCGCACCGGCCAGGGCCGGGGCTCATCCCTTGCGCAGGTCCCGGACCCGGCGGATCTTGCCCACCGAGCGCTCCAGGGTCTCCGGCTCGACCACGCACACCTCGACGCTGATGCCGACCGAGTCCTTCACACCCTTGGTGATGATCCTGGCCGCCGTCTCGCGCTGCTCCGGGCCGACGCCGGGGCGGGCCTCGATGTGGACCGTCATGTGATCCATGCGGCCGCGCTGGGTCAACTGGATCTGGAAGTGCGGCGCGACGCCGGGCACCCGCAGCACGACCTCCTCGATCTGGCTCGGGAACACGTTCACACCCCGCAGGATGATCATGTCGTCGCAGCGGCCGGTGATCTTCTCCATACGGCGGAAGGCGGGCCGCGCGGTGCCGGGCAGCAGGCGGGTGAGGTCACGCGTGCGGTACCGGATGATCGGCAGGGCTTCCTTCGTCAGCGAGGTGAACACCAGCTCGCCGCTCTCGCCGTCGGGCAGCACCTCACCGGTGATCGGGTCGACGACCTCGGGACAGAAGTGGTCCTCCCAGATGTGCAGGCCGTCCTTGGTGTCCACGCACTCCTGCGCCACACCCGGGCCCATGACCTCCGAGAGGCCGTAGATGTCGACGGCGTGGATGTCCATGCGCTCCTCGATCTCGCGCCGCATCGCCTCCGTCCAGGGCTCGGCGCCGAAGATGCCGACCTTCAGGGAGCTGGTACGCGGGTCCACGCCCTGCCGCTCGAACTCGTCGAGCAGGGTCAGCATGTAGGAGGGCGTGACCATGATGATCTCGGGTTCGAAGTCCCGGATGATCTGCACCTGGCGCGCGGTCATGCCGCCGGAGGCGGGGATCACGGTGCATCCGGCGCGCTCGGCTCCGTAGTGCGCGCCGAGGCCGCCGGTGAAGAGGCCGTAACCGTAGGAGATATGGACCTTGTGGCCGCGCCGGCCGCCCGCGGCGCGGATGGAGCGGGCGATGAGGTCGGCCCAGGTCGACAGGTCGTTCTCGGTGTAGCCGACCACGGTGGGGCGGCCGGTGGTGCCGCTGGAGGCGTGGATGCGCCGGACCTCGGACATGGGGACGGCGAACATCCCGAAGGGGTACGTCTCGCGCAGGTCGGCCTTGGTGGTGAAGGGGAAGCGGGCCAGGTCCTCGAGGGAGCGGCAGTCGTCGGGCGTCACGCCGGCCGCGTCGAACTTCCTGCGGTACAGCTCGACGTTGTCGTAGGCGTGGCGGAGGGTCACGCGAAGCCGGCTGAGCTGCACATCGCGGAGCTCCTCGCGGGTCAGGCGCTCGCCGCTGTCCAGCAGCTCGTCCGGGAGGGGCTGCCCCAGCCGGGGCCCCTGATCCGCCGGGGCCGTGACTTCGCTGCTCATTGCGACTCCTTCGTCTTCTCGCTTCGTAGGCTGCGGCTGCGCCCGCGGAACTCCGCGATCACCTCTTCGCCCGCCCGTCTGCCGCCACCACCCTCGACGGACCGCGCTTCGCGCGGGACGTCGGTGATACGCCGCACGCTCACGTCATAGATCCCGCTGCGCCCGTACCGGGTGCGCTCGCAGGCCGTCGCCACGAGGACGTCGCCCTCGCGGGCCGGGGCGATGAAGTCGATGTCGGCCGCCGCGGCGACCGTCACGGGCCCGTGGCTGTTGCAGGCGCAGGCGAACGCGGTGTCGGCGAGCAGGAAGATGTAGCCGCCGTGGGCGATCCCATGCCCGTTGACCATCGCCGGCGTCACGGTCATCCGCACCTCGGCGGTTCCTTGGCCGTGGTGCGTCAGCTCGATGCCGAGATTACGGGAGGCCAGGTCCGCGGCGAACATCGTCTCGACCGGACCGGGGTCGACGTCAGTGGCCTGCGTCACGTTTTTCCACCACCTTGTGTACCGACCGAACATTCGGTTAGCGTCGGCAAAGCCAAGTAATCAAGCATCACCGCTGCCTGTCAAGAGGTGGACCGCATGCCCCACACCACTCCCGAGCCCGTCGACTTCTTCGCCCGCCACCGAGAGTTGCTGGAGACGGCGGTCGCGGCCACCGAGAGCCGGGACCACTGGACCCCGTACCCGGAGTCGCCCAGCAAGTCGGTGTACGGCGAGGAGGCCCCGAAGCTCGGTGAGGCCGCTTTCCGGGACCAGATGGGCAAGCCGTTCGAGCTGCCCGGACACCCCGGCGAGGGGACCGTGCAGGCCACCGAGACCTCCCCCTACGGCTTCGGCCTCGGCATCGGCTACCCCCGCGTCCGGCCCGAGGAGGCGGTGGCCGCCGCCAAGGCCGCCACGGGCCCCTGGCGCGACGCGGGCCCGGATGTCCGCGCCGGTGTCGCCGCCGAGATCCTGGCCCGGCTCAACGCGGCCGGCTTCGAGAACGCGCACGCCGTGCAGCACACCACCGGACAGGCCTTCGTCATGGCGTTCCAGGCGGGCGGCCCGCACGCGCAGGACCGCGGCCTGGAGGCCGTCGCCTACGCCTGGGCGGAGCAGAAGCGGCACCCGCGCTCCGCGCGCTGGACCAAGCCCCAGCGCAAGGGCGGGGACCTGGTGATGGACAAGAAGTTCACGCCGGTCGGACGCGGTGTCTCGCTGCTGATCGCCTGCAACACCTTCCCCACCTGGAACAGCTATCCGGGCCTGTTCGCCAGCCTGGTCACCGGCAACCCCGTGGTGATCAAGCCGCACCCGGGCGCCGTACTGCCGCTGGCGCTCACCGTGCGCACCGCCCGCGAGGTCCTCGCCGAGGCCGGCTTCGACCCCAACCTCGTGATCCTGGCCGCCGAGGAGCCCGGCGAGCGGACCGCTGGCCTCCTCGCGCTCCACCCGGACGTGCGCATCATCGACTTCACCGGCTCCACGGAGTTCGGCGACTGGCTGGAGACCAACGCCCGCCAGGCCGCCGTGTACACCGAGAAGGCGGGTCTGAACACGGTCGTCCTGGACTCCACCGACGACTACCGCGGGCTGCTGGGCAATCTCGCCTTCTCACTGTCCCTGTACAGCGGCCAGATGTGCACCACCCCGCAGAACCTGCTGATCCCCCGCGCCGGCATCGCCACCGACCAGGGCGTCAGGACCGCCGACGAGTTCGCCGCCGATCTGGGGGCCGCGCTGGACAAGCTCCTCGGCGACCCGGCCCGCGCGGCCGGCACGCTCGGCGCCGTCGTCAACGACGGCGTGCTCGACCGACTGGAGAAGGCGGCGGCGCTTGGCATCACGGCGCACGCCTCGCAGCCGGTGGAGCACCCCGAGTTCCCGCAGGCCACCATCCGTACGCCGCTGGTGGCGCGCCTGGACGCGGAGGCGGACGAGGAGACGTACACCCGCGAGTGGTTCGGGCCCGTCTCCTTCGTCATCGGCACCGACTCCACCGAGCACAGCCTGCGGATCCTCCGGGAGACGGTGCGCGCCCACGGCGCGCTGACCGCCGCCGTGCACTCCACGAGCGAAGAGGTCCTGGCCGCCGCCGAGTCGGCGGCCCTGGACGCGGGGGTGCATCTGTCGGAGAACCTCACCGGCGGCGTCTTCGTCAACCAGTCCGCGGCCTTCAGCGACTTCCACGGCAGCGCCGCCAACCCCGCGGCCAGCGCCACCCTGTCCGACCCCGCGTTCGTCACCGGCCGCTTCGCGACGCTCCAGTCGCGCCGCCCCGCCGCCATCGAGGAGAGCACCCATGCCTGACGAGGTCTACCTGATCGACGGGGCCCGCACCCCGCAGGGCCGCTACGGCGGCGCCCTGGCCTCCGTCCGCCCCGACGACCTGGCGGCGCTGGTGGTCGGTGAGGCCGTGCGCCGCGCCGCGATCCCGGCCGAGGCCGTGGACGAGGTGATCCTGGGCGCCGCCAACCAGGCGGGCGAGGACAACCGCGACGTGGCACGCATGGCGGTGCTGCTCGCCGGGCTCCCGCACACCGTGCCCGGCTACACCGTCAACCGGCTGTGCGCCTCGGGTCTGACCGCGGTCGCCTCGGCGGCCCAGGCGATCCGGTCCGGCGAGGCCGACCTGGTCGTCGCGGGCGGCGTGGAGTCGATGACCCGCGCCCCGTGGGTGATGGAGAAGCCGGGCACCCCGTGGGCCAAGCCGGGCCAGGTGCACGACACGTCCCTGGGCTGGCGCTTCACCAACCCGCGCTTCGCAGCCGCCGACCGCGCGGTGCCCGCCGGGGCCGGTCCGGACACGGTGCGGACGACCCTGTCGATGGGTGAGACGGCCGAGGAGGTCGCTGCCCTCGACGGCATCACCCGCGCCGACTCCGACGCCTTCGCGCTGCGCAGCCACCAGCGGGCCGTCGCCGCGCAGGACGCCGGGCACTTCGACCGCGAGATCGTCCCGGTCCCGGTGAAGGACGGACTGGTGGAGCGCGACGAGGGCCCGCGCCCGTCGACGACGCTCGAGAAGCTGGGCTCCCTGCGCACCATCTTCCGCAAGGACGGCATCGTCACCGCGGGCTCGTCCTCCCCGCTGTCCGACGGGGCGTCGGCGCTGGTCGTGGCGAGCGCGGCGGCCGTTGAGCGGTACGGACTCACCCCGCGCGCCCGCGTCGTCACCTCCGCCTCGGCCGGGGTGCAGCCCAACCTCATGGGCCTCGGCCCGGTTCCCGCCACGCAGAAGGCGCTGGCTCGCGCCGGCTGGCAGACCGCGGACCTGGACGCCGTCGAGCTCAACGAGGCGTTCGCCGCGCAGGCACTGGCCGTCGTACGCCGGCTCAAGCTCGACGAGGACCGCGTCAACGCCGACGGCGGCGCCATCGCGCTCGGCCATCCGCTGGGCTGCTCGGGCGCCCGCATCCTGCTCACGCTGCTCGGCCGCCTGGAGCGCGAGGACGCCCGCCGGGGCCTGGCAACCCTGTGCGTGGGCGTGGGCCAGGGCGTGGCGATGCTGGTGGAGCGCGTGTGAGCCGGGACGCGTACGAGACGCTGCTGGTCGAGGAGCGCGATGACCGGGTCGTGGTGACCCTGCACCGCCCCGAGGCACGCAACGCGATCAGCGGGCTCATGATCCGCGAACTGCACGCGGTGTGCGACCTGTTGGAGGACGACCCGAAGCTGCTGCTGCTCACCGGCCACGACAACGTGTTCGCGGGCGGCGCGGACATCGCGGAGCTGCTGCGGCGGGGCCGGGACGAGGCGCTCCAGGGGATCAACAGCCGCCTGTTCGAGCGGGTGCGCAGGCTGCCCATGCCGACCGTGGCCGCCGTCGACGGCTGGGCGCTGGGCGGCGGGGCGGAGCTGTCCTACGCCTGCGACATCCGTATCGCGGGACCCGACGCCGTCTTCGGCAACCCGGAGCCGGGGCTCGGCATCCTGGCGGCGGCCGGGGCGTGCTGGCGCCTTCCTGAGCTGGTCGGCGAGTCGGTCGCCAAGCAGGTGCTGCTCGCCGGGCGGAACCTGGATGCCCGGGCGGCGCTGGCCGCGGGTCTGGTCATCGACGTCGTACCCGCGGAGAAGCTGCTCGACGAGGCGCACGCGCTGCTGGACCGCATGGCGCGGTCCTCGGCCACCGCGCTGCGTCTGACGAAGCTCGTCGTCGACGCGCCGGGCGCGCACCCGGTCGCCGACGACCTGGCGCAGGCGGTGCTCTTCGAGGGACAGGACAAGCAGGACCGCATGACGCGTTTCCTGGAGAAGAGGAACAGGAGCAAGGCATGAGCAGTCCGACCGTGCCCGCCGTCGTCGGTGTGATCGGCGGTGGCCGGATGGGGGCCGGAATCGCGCAGTCGTTCGCGGCCGCCGGGTCGTCGGTGACCGTCGTGGAGAGCGGTGCGCACGCCGCGGCCGCCGCCGTGGAGCGCGTCGCCACCGGGCTGCGCCGGGCCGCCGAGCGCGGCCGGCTGGCCGAGCCCGCCGAGCAGGTCCTCGCCCGGGTCACGGCCGTGGAGTCCGTGGACGGTCTCGCGCAGGGCACCGAACTGGTCGTCGAGGCTGTGCCCGAGAACGCGGCGCTGAAGGCCGGGCTGCTCGCCGCGGCCGAGGCGGCGGTGGACGACGCGACCGTGCTGGCCACCAACACCAGCTCACTTTCGGTCGCCGAGCTGGCCTCGGCGCTGACGGTGCCGGGCCGCTTCCTGGGCATGCACTTCTTCAACCCCGTGCCCGCCTCCGAGCTGATCGAGATCGTCGTGGCGCCGGAGACCTCGCCCGAGGTCGTGCGGGCGGCGCTCGGCTGGACCCACGCGCTGGGCAAGAAGGACGTCGTCGTCAAGGACTCCCCCGGCTTCGCCAGCAGCCGTCTCGGCCTGGCGCTCGGCCTGGAGGCGATCCGCATGGTCGAGGAGGGCGTGGCCGAGCCGGAGGCGATCGACGACGCGATGAGCCTCGGCTACAAGCACCCCATGGGCCCGCTGCGCCTGACCGACCTGGTCGGTCTCGACGTCCGCCTGGCCATCGCCGAGTACCTGCACGCCACGCTCGGGGAGAGGTTCGCCCCGCCGCAGCTGCTGCGCGACAAGGTCGCCAGGGGCGAACTCGGCCGCAAGTCGGGACAGGGGTTCTACACATGGCAGTGACCCCGCCGGAGGCGGCCTCGCCCGACGCGGCGGGGCAGAGTGTCGGCTACCGCGTCGATGACGGCGTCGCGGTCATCGAACTGCGCAGGCCTTCCGCCGGAAACGCGCTCGACGCGGCCCTGCGGTCCGGGCTGCTGGCCGCCGTGCGCCGGGTGGCCGGTGACGCGGACGGCGAGCGGGTGCGCGCGGTGCTGCTGACCGCGCAGGGCCGGAACTTCTGCGTCGGGCAGGACCTCAAGGAGCACGCCGAGGCCCTCGAGCGCGACCCGGAGTCGGCGTTCGCCGTGGTGCGGGCCGAGTACAACCCGCTGGTGGAGGCGCTGCACGCGCTGCCCGTGCCGGTGGTCGCGGCGGTCGAGGGCGCGTGCGTCGGGGCCGGGCTGGGTCTCGCGCTGTGCGCCGATGTGCGGGTGGCGTCGGACGGCGCGCGGTTCGCGACCGCGTTCACCGGGATCGGGCTGGCCGCCGACAGCGGTCTGAGCCTGTCGCTGACCCGGGCGGTCGGCCCGTCGTATGCCGCGCTCCTCATGTTGCTCGGCGACCACTTGGACGCCGGGGTCGCACAGGAGCTGGGGCTGGCGCACCTGGTCGTGCCCGACGGGCAGGCGGCGGCCGAGGGGCTGGCGCTGGCCCGGCGGCTGGCGGCGGGTCCCACGGCCGCGTACGGCGAGGTCAAGGCGTTGCTGCGGCACGCGGCGTCCGGGGCGGGGCTGAGCGCGGTACTGGAGCGTGAGGCGGCGGCCCAGGAGCGGCTCGGTGCCACCGAGGACCACCGCGGCGCCGTGCGGGCCTTCCTCGCCAAGGAGAAGCCGTCCTTCGGGGGCCGCTGAGAAAGGGCCGCCGGACCGAGGGCCGCTGAGCAAAGAGGCCGGACCGAGCGCCGCCCGTCGTACGCGGCGGCCCTCGCACCGCCCCGCGGCCGCGTGCGGCCGGGCGATCCCGGATCCAGGGGTTGCCGGGGCCGGGAAAATTCGACAGACTATTACCCGAACGAATGGTCGGTAGGGAAGCTGGTATCGATGACCACGTCACACGGCACAGTGTCGAGCGGCGACAGCGCGGAGCAGCGGCTCCAGGAGCAGTTCGACGCGACGATCGCGAAGGATCAGCGGATCGAGCCCCGGGACTGGATGCCCGAGGGCTACCGGAAGACGCTGATCCGCCAGATCGCGCAGCACGCCCACTCGGAGATCATCGGGATGCAGCCCGAGGGCGAATGGATCACCCGGGCCCCCTCGCTGCGCCGCAAGGCCATCCTCTTCGCGAAGGTCCAGGACGAGGCCGGGCACGGCCTGTACCTGTACTCGGCGGCCGAGACCCTGGGCGCCGACCGCGCGGACCTCACCGAGCGCCTCATCGAGGGCCGGCAGAAGTACTCCTCGATCTTCAACTACCCCACCCCGACCTTCGCCGACGTCGGCGTGATCGGCTGGTTCGTCGACGGCGCGGCGATCTGCAACCAGGTGCCGCTGTGCCGCAGTTCGTACGGCCCCTACGCCCGCTCCATGGTGCGGATCTGCAAGGAGGAGTCGTTCCACCAGCGGCAGGGCTACGAGCTGCTGATGACGATGATGCGCGGCACCGACGCCCAGCGCGAGATGGTGCAGGACGCGGTGAACCGCTGGTGGTGGCCGTCCCTGATGATGTTCGGCCCGCCCGACGGCGACTCCCCCAACTCGGCCGCCTCGATGGCCTGGAAGATCAAGCGGCACAGCAACGACGAACTGCGTCGGCGATTCGTCGACATGACCGTCCCGCAGGCCGAGAAGCTGGGCGTCACCCTGCCCGACCCCGAGCTGCGCTGGAACGAGGAGCGCGGCCGGCATGACTTCGGCACCCCCGACTGGTCCGAGCTCAAGCGCGTGATCAGCGGCGACGGGCCGTGCAACGAGGAGCGCGTGGCACGGCGGAGGGCCGCGCACGAGGACGGCGCCTGGGTGCGTGAGGCGGCGTCCGCGCACGCGGCCAAGCGGGCCGCCATGACCGGGGCCACCGAGGACGCCCGGAACAACGAGGAAGGAACGGCGGCATGAGCAACACCGGTGGTACGAAGGACAGTTGGCCGCTGTACGAGGTGTTCGTCCGCGGCAAGCGCGGCCTGAACCACGTGCACGTCGGCTCGCTGCACGCGGCCGACGACGCCATGGCGCTCAGCCACGCCCGCGACCTGTACACCCGGCGCAACGAGGGCGTGAGCATCTGGGTGGTGCGCTCGGAGCACATAGCCGCCTCCACCCGGGACGAGAAGGACCCCTTCTTCGCGCCCAGCGCCGACAAGGTCTACCGGCACCCCACCTTCTACGACATCCCCGACGATGTCCCCCACATCTAGGAGCAGGACGGACATGAGCGACGTCACCGACGACCACGTCTACCTGTCCCTGGCCGCGGACCACGGGGAGTCGGACGCCCGATGGGCCTTCGGCACCGGTTTCGAGGACCCGCTGCACGGCGTCGACACCACCGTGCCGGACTCGGTCGAGCCCGCCGAGCTGGCCGCGTACTGCCTCGCCCTCGGGGACGACGCCCTGGTCGGCGCGCAGCGCCTGGCCGAGTGGTGCACGCGGGCCCCGGAGCTGGAGGAGGAGGTCGCCCTGGCCAACATCGGCCTCGACCTGCTCGGCCAGGCACGGCTGCTCTACGCGCGCGCAGGCCAGGTCGACGGCAGCGGCCGGAACGAGGACGCCTACGCCTACTTCCGGGACGCGGCGGACTTCCGCAACGTCCGGCTCGCCGAACTCCCCAACGGCGACTTCGCGTTCTCCGTCACCCGGCTGCTGGTGCTGTCCTGCTGGCGCCTGGCCGTCTTCCAGCGGATCGCCGCCACCACGCAGGACCCGGTCCTGAGGGCGATCGCCGCCAAGGGTGTCAACGAGCTCGCCTATCACCGGCAGTTCGCGGCGGACTGGGTGGTGCGCCTGGGCGACGGCACGGAGGAGTCCCACCGGCGGATGCGGGCCGCGCTCGCCGCCGTCGCCCCGTACACGGACGAACTCTTCGCGCCGCGACCGGGGTTCGGCGTCGACCCGGCGGATGTGCGGGAGGAGACGACGGCCGTGCTGGGGCAGGTCCTCGACGCCGCCGGTCTTGAGCCGCTCGCGGCCGGGGCGCTGCCCGGTCAGGGCCGGGAGGGCGACCACACCGAGCATCTGGCCCCGCTGCTGGAGGAGTTGCAGGGTCTGGCCCGCGCGCATCCGGAGGCGACATGGTGAGCGCACTGGACGAGCGGCGCGCGCGGCACGTGGCCGAGCAGGTCCCGGACCCGGAGCTGCCCATGCTCACGCTGGCCGACCTCGGCGTGCTGCGCACCGTCGAGATGAGGCCGGACGGCACGGTCGTCGCCGGTCTGACCCCCACCTACTCCGGCTGTCCCGCGATGGCGGAGATGCGCGCCGACGTGGCCGCGCGGTTGCGTTCGGCCGGTTTCGCGCAGGTGGAGATCCGTACCGTCCTGGACCCGCCGTGGACGACGGACTGGATCACCGCGGAGGGCCGGCGCAAGCTCACCGAGGCGGGCATCGCCCCTCCCGGCAGTGCGCCCCGGCGCACCGGCGGCGCCGTGCCGCTGGAGCTGTCCATCACCCGGCGCGCGGTGGCGTGCCCGCGCTGCGGTTCGTCCGACACCGAGGAGACGTCCCGCTTCGCCGCCACCTCCTGCAAGGCACTGTGGCGCTGCCGCAGCTGTCTGGAGCCGTTCGAGTACGTCAAGGAGATCTGATGGCCCCGACCACCACGACGGAGACCGACGTGTCCGCCGCCCCCGCGCGGCGCCGCCGTCCGGCCTTCCACCCGCTGCGGGTCGCCGCGGTGCAGCCGCTGTGCGCGGACGCGGCCGCCATCAGCTTCGACGTGCCCGAGGAACTGGCGCAGGAGTTCGCCTACCGTCCCGGCCAGTCCCTCACGCTGCGCCGTGAGGTCGACGGGCGCGACGAGCGTCGCTCGTACTCCATCTGCTCCCCCGTCGGCGCCCGCCCCCGCATCGGCGTGCGTGTGGTGCCCGGCGGCCTGTTCTCCTCCTGGCTGGTGGAGGACGTCCGCCCCGGCGACACCGTCGAGGTGATGGCCCCCACCGGCGCCTTCACCCCCGACCTCGCCGAACCGGGCCACCACGTCCTGATCGCCGCGGGCTCCGGAATCACCCCCATGATGTCCATCGCCGAGTCCGTCCTGGCCGCCGACTCCCGCTCCCGGGTCACCCTCTTCTACGGCAACCGCCGTACCGACACGGTGATGTTCGCCGACGAACTCGCCGACCTGAAGGACCTCTACCCCACCCGCTTCCAGCTCGGGCACGTCCTGTCCCGCGAACCGCGCGAGGCCGAACTTCTCTCGGGGCGCCTGGACTCCGAGCGCCTGGCCGCGCTCATCGACGGGCTCGTCGACGTGAAGAGCGCCGACCACTGGTGGCTGTGCGGTCCGCACGGCATGGTCCGCGACGCGCAGAAGCTGCTCGGGGACCTCGGCGTCCCGGCGGACCGCGTCCACCAGGAGCTGTTCTTCGCCGACGACGAGCCGATCCGCACGGTCCGCCACGAGGACGCCACGGGCGACGGCCCGGTCAGCCAGGTCACCATCACGCTCGACGGCCGCTCCACCACGTCCCCGCTCTCCCGCGAGACGACGATCCTGGACGGGGCGACGCGGGTGCGCCCGGACATGCCCTTCGCCTGCAAGGGCGGCGTGTGCGGCACCTGCCGCGCCCTGGTCACGGACGGCGAGGCCGACATGCGCCGCAACTACGCGCTGGAGCCCTCCGAGGTCGACGCCGGCTACGTGCTGACCTGCCAGACGTTCCCGGTGTCCGACACCCTGACCGTCGACTTCGACAGCTGAGGCCGTCCGGGCGGGACCTGCCCGGACCACGCCGACCTGATCGTCTTCGCCCTGGCCGGGCGGGTACGCGGGGTGCATGACGGGTACATCCTCAGATGTACGCCGGCTGCCTGATCGGCACCTCCGCTAAACCGACCGCCCGCCAGGCAGTCGGCAAACACGCGCGGGGCAGCGGGCTGTCTTCGCTCAGCCGGTCAAAGTGGCCTGGTGGAAGTACATGCGCCAACCCGTTGCCGTCAGACGCCACAGGGAGCTTCGCCATGCTCGGCGACCGCTGTTGTCGGCGAAGTACGTCAAGTGAACGACGCCCGGAGCGAGCACGACCCCTGACATCTCGCTGACCTTGACCGGCGACTCCGGATCCACTGAGCCGGCACTCGTCACGGCGAGGATCGATGTCGCATCCCACCGACGGCCAGACGCCCCGAACTCGATGAACTCCGGGTCCAGCAGCTCCGAGACAAGGACCGGCGAAGCACGCACCTCAGAGTCGAGAAGCCTCATCTCCGCATTGATGGCCGCTTGAACAGCTCGCTGATTCTCGTCTGCCATGCCGGAATCCTACGGCCACGTGCCGTCGCTTCCCATCAACATTCCAGGTCGGCTTGACCACCAACTGCCGTTCGAACTCACACACAGGTGCTGTCACTCAGCGACCTGGCACGGCGTCATCTACATTGAATCGGCTGACGATGATGATGACGGTTGGGTGTATCGCTCGGCGGCGTCGAACGCAGGCGCGAGCGGGGCCAGCGCCGCGCGGAGCTGATCGGGCAGTGGGCCGGAGGGCACGACCAGTCCTCCGGCGCCGAAATTCCCGACGGCCCCTGCATTCCCGGCCGACCGGAGCCAGCCTTCCAACGCGATGCGCACCGCCGCAGCCACACTCGCCGCGAGAACACGGGCTGTGTGCGCTCCGGCGTCACCCAGGCGTTCGGCGATCACCGCTGTGAGAGGGGGCTCGATGCCGGCGGTTGCATCGAGGAACGCGTCGCACAGCGCGGTCCGGGTGGTGATCAGCAGCAGCGCCTCGTGTTCGCGCTCACCGGTATTCGTGTACTGCTCGACCACGGCTTCGGTGACGGCGTCGGCCAGGCGCACTCCTGCGGGCCGGGCCGCGACCGCCGCCGCGATCCGCGCCTCTCTGTCCCCGGTAACAGCGGAGACGATCGCCTGCTCGCGGCTGGCGAAGTAGTTGTTGTAGGTGCGCGGCGAGACCCCGGCCGCCTCGGCGATGTCCTCGACCCGCACCTGGTCCGGTCCGCGCTCCACGGCCAGGCGCAGGGCCGCCTCGCGTAGCGCCTCGCGCGTGGCCTGCTTCTTCCGCTCCCGAAGTCCTGGTGATGGTGTCGTCACGGTGTCAGCGTTCCACACGATGATGCGTGCACGCAAATTTGCGTGCACGCAAATTTCTTGCCAACCTCGCCCCGACCGGGGCCGACAGAGAGGACGTCACCATGCGAGCAAGAGGAATGACCTACGACACCGGATTCGTCCTGCACGGCCAGATATCCCGCGAGCGCTTCGACCCTGCAGTAGTCCGGCGGGAGCTCGCCATCATCCGCGACGACCTGCACTGCAACGCGATCCAGATCATCGGCGGGGACCCGGACCGACTGGAGCTGGCGGCCAGTGCCGCCGCCGAGCTCGGCCTGGAGGTCTGGTTCTCGCCCTATCCGCTGGAGCTGGATCCGGAGCAGATCCTCACCCTCTTCCGCGACTGCGCCGAGCGAGCGGAACGGCTCCGGCAGCAGGGGGCCACGGTCGTGTTCGTCGCAGGGGTCGAGCTGAGCGTGATGAACCGCGGGTTCCTGCCCGGACAGAGACCCGAGGAGCGGGTCGAGCAGCTGATGAGCCAACCCGAGCGGCGGGCCGAAGCGATGCGTGAGCTCGGCGTGCGCGTCAACGCATTCCTCCGCGACGCCGCGGCCACGATCCGCGAGCGCTTCCAGGGCAAGCTCACCTACGCATCCATCCAGTTCGAGCAGGTCGACTGGACTCCCTTCGACATGGTGACGTTCGAGCTGATCCGCTCCGCCGAGGTCGCCGACCGGTTCCGGGACGCGGTGCGCACTCTGGCCCAAGATCCGAAGCCGCTCGCCATCACCGGGTTCGGCACCGCGGCCTACCGCGGCGCGGGAGACCGCGGTGGGCGGGTGCTGGAAGTGGTCGAGTACGACCCGGAGACCAAGGCACCTGTACGGCTGAACGGCATATACGAGCGTGACGAGGCCGGCCAGGCCGCATATCTGAGCGAACTGCTGGAGATCTTCGAGACCGAGGGCGTGGACAGCGCGTTCGTGTTCTTGTTCTCCTTGCCTGGTTACCCGCACCGCCCGGACGGCGACCCCAGGGACGACTTGGACCGGGCCGGCCTGGGCATCGTCAAACTCCTCGAAGGGCACCGAGGGCAGACCTACCCCGACATGGAATGGGAACCCAAGGCCGCCTTCGCGGCAGTGGCGCAGCGGTATCGGAAGTGACAGGCTCCGCGCACGGTGCCCACGGCTGTCTCCACAGGGCGCAAGCGAGGCCACGCGGGGGCCCGTTGGGATCAGGCAGGAACGAAGCAACCAAAGCGGGCCACCGAACGCTGACTTTCGCCGAAAGCAGCTCAGTCCCACCAGTCGTCGCCGGTGTGCCGGCGCCGCACCCACTTCTCAAAGCCCCATGCGTGGTCATCACACGCCGGGATGGCACCAACATCAGCGACCATCCAGACCTCGTGGGCTGGGAGCAGCGCTGCTGTTGTCGCCGTCTGTCCTCTCTCCACTCCTGCGGACGGTTGGCCACTGGCAAGTAGGTGTTTTTGACCCAGCCGTCGTGAAGGTGAGCCGAGTGGGTTGCGTTACGAACCTTTCGAATCTCATGCGTACGTGAGAACGAGAGAAACCTGCCGATGCGACCGTGATTAGAACCTATTGTCACGAAACATCATTGAATTCCGCGTACTTCCCTCATCGGCCCCACAGGCTCACATGATCAGACTTCGGGGGTCGTGATCTGCCCGGTTCGCGGTTCCTGGATGACGGGCAAAGACAAGATGGGGTGGGTACGTGCTCAAGACGAGGCTCAAGAAGCTCTCCGTGGCGCTGTCGGTGCTCGGGCTGGCCATCAGCGGAGTAGCCTCAACTCAGGGAACTGCGCAGGCAGCAAGCTACGGCTGGGTGTACATCTCCTTCCCGAAGTGGCTCGGTAACTGCCCGAACGCCACCGTCAAGGGAATCCAGGCCTACACGAACTACTGGAGCACCAACTGGGACATGGGCGATGACCTGGTCTACGGGAAGGTGGCGCTCGGCCAGCGGAACACCATCATCGGCAACCTCCTCTGCAAGCGGCGCATCGGCGGCTACTACCAGGCCGTGGCGCGCTACGACGTTGTCCCGACGCGCAACAAGCAGACCGTCTGGATCGGCCCCGGGGGCTGGACCCGTAACTGACAGACATGCGAGATGACCGGCTTGCGTGACAAGCCCCAACCAGTCGGGCCCAGGCCGCCGTCGACCCGTGCGGTCACCCGCTGGAATCTCACCCACCCCGACGCCCTGACCGAGGGTGACCGGCTCTCACTCAAGGGCGTACTCGCCACCTACGCCGAGCTCGAAACCCCTGCTGGACATGTCCGCGCTTTCGCGAGCATGCTCACCTCGCCCGGCACCTCGCACGAGACTTGGACGCCGTCACCGCCGGCCTCTAGTACCCCTGGAACTCTGGCGTCGTTGAGGGCCACGTCAACCAGATCAAGATGCTCAAGCGTCAAATGTTCGGCCGTGCAGGATTCGAGCTCCTTCGCAAACGAGTCCTGCTCTCCTGATGAGCGCGTCACTGGGCCTGATCCGACGGCCTGCGCTCGTCATCGATCCTGCGGGGCTTCACGCCGAGGATGAGATTCTCGAGGGCCTGCGGCATCGGCCCGAAGCCAGCGATCCAGGAAGCGACCAGGTAGATCTCACTGTTCTCATCGATACCGAGAAAGTATCGGCCGTGATCGAGCTCGCCGAGAGGGAAGAGACGTCTCCCTATGGCGTCGCTCCACTCCGAGAACCGGTCGTCCTCACCCCAAGCAAGCTCCGGATCCAGTTCGAACGGTTCGCGGGCGACGCTGATTCCCGGACCACTGATGCTCACGGTCAGCCCTCCGAACTCGTGAAGGAACGCATCGGCAGCGTCGTGCATGGCGAGGCCGCCCGCTTCGAACATGGACCGCCAGTCGGCCGTGTCGACCCGTCTGCCTGCCGTCCACCCCGAAGCCTCCAAGATCTCAAGCACCTCTGGCGACCATCCGCTCATGACAGGCCAAGCTCCTCAACTTGAAGTGAGAGGCGATCATCCGCGCGGCGGCAGCACCTGGACGTACCCCTTGACCGCGACCACCCGCTCCGCCAAGCCTTCCAGCTCAGCTCTGCGGCCTCCAGACCGAGCGGACAAGCGTCGGCGACCCGCGCGAGCAGCTGGGCCTTGCTGAACTCCTCGCCGAATACGGTGAGTCCGTGCTGCGGATATAGAACCTCGACGGCAATCAGCTCAAGGGAGGGCGTGCGCGAGGCCGTCGGGCCGAGTCGCGGCGAGTGGCCCGTCGGGGCCGGGCGGGCCGGGGGCGGCTGCCGCGACCATCGCATCGACGTCGTAACCAAGGTCTTCGGCCCGCCGGCGCCAGGTGACACGCAAGTCGATGACGCCAGTGTCGTGCTTGGCGTGCCGGGTCTCGGCCAACACTCGGAGTTTCTCTTCGCGGCCGGCGTCGGCGATGGCGTCGACCTGGGCGGCGCGGCAGGCGTAGTGGTCGCGCAGCGGCTCCGGAATACCTTCGACCTCCCATGCGCCAGTGCGCGGCGAGCGGGCGCAGCAACGCAACGGCCAGAACAGCTGTGGCTGCGCTCCCGAGCGGCGGACAGGGAGCGAAGCGCCATCACCCAGCCCGCGCATGGTCAGCGCTCGGCGCAGACCCCGGTGCGGTCGCGAAGAGTCACCCGGATCTTCCACCGGCTGATCGAGGAGCACTGCGCCGACGCGTTCGTACCCGATGGTCAGGCGGGCCCGTCCGCTCCCGCTGAGGCGGTCACGGCGTCTTCCTCGCGGCGCAACCATGAGTGGCCATCAGGCGTCGTGATCACCAGCCAGGGATCCATGAAAAGGGGCATCCGTGTACGCAGGCAGAGGCTGGGCCAGTACCGCCGTCGCCGTCGCAGGGGCGGTGATGCTCTTCGCCACCGCCTGCGAGGGGCCATCAGCCCTGGCAGACGGCGACAAGGGCAAGGCGTCGCCCGGAGCTTCGACGCAGGCGACGCGGACGCCCGCCACTCCGTCGGGCGCGAAGAGCTCGCCGAACCCCGACTTCGCGGCCTTCCAGGCCAAACCCTGTCCAAAGCTCACCAATGCTGACCTAACCAGGGGCGACCTGATCACCACGGTCATCGACCCGCGTGAAGGCATCACCGTCCTCCCCGGCGGCGAACCGCAGACCGTCCTCGTCAAGCTCTGCAACACCACCGGCAAGGCACTCCGCTACATCGCGCTCTCCGCGCAGGTCGAGTGGAACTACGCGGGCGAGCGGGAGCCCAGGCTGACGATGGAACGGCGCGAGGCGCCTGACGGCGACTGGCACCCCGACGGACTGCGTGTGGCCAACGACGACGATCCCCTGACCGGCGCTTCCGGTGCGCGGGACCTGCCCGCCCACGGCACCCGCGTCGTGGAGTACCGGATCAGCGCAGCCGAGGACGCCCCTGCGGGCCAGGGAAGGTTCGGTATCCATGCCGTCCGGACCGACTGGAACCCGTTTTACACGGATGACCCGCGCGGCGGCGGCCACGGAGCCTTCCAGCTCACCATCGCCCCTCGCGAGTGATGGGCCCGACGGCGTCCCCACCTACGGGGTCCACCGGGAATCCCCACGCTCGGGTGCGGGAGCTGCACATGACGGGAGCCACGCTTCAGAAGACCAGTGCATTCCTCCGGCCCACCTCGACGGCCCGCCGCCCTCACGGGCGGCGGGCCGTCCACGAAGTGACGTCATTTCTCGGGTTCTGGCTCAACTTCTGAGGTGCGTGCACACTGAGCAATGAGGTGGGGACGACGGTCGCGGCTGGTTGGGCTCCGATCCATGAATGGACCGGTGTTGGTGATCGAGTTGGCGGAGGCCGTCCCCCGCGCGGCGATTCAGCGGCTCCGCGACCTCTTGGTTCGCTCCTCGGCGCGGTGTGAGGAGAAGCGGGTCGGCGAGTACGACCTGAACGTTCACGCGGAGAGCCTCGGCATCTCGGACACGGGCGGCGTCGACGGACGGCGGCCCGTCCTGGTCTCCGTCAGGGGGCCCGGCATCGGCGACGAGTCCATCTACGAAGGCTGGGCAGGTCGTCCTGCCGGACGGCGTCGAGCCAGTCTGGCAGGCGCTCGGTGAACATGGTCGCGAGGGAGCGGACGTGCTCGGTGAAGGCCTCATTGCCGCCACGAGCCCTCACGTGAGGCATGGGCCGACACCGGCTACCGCACCAAGCCATCGAACACGGCGCCGCCTCTGTATTGACGCGAAGGAGTCCAACGCGAGCCCGGAGTCAGAGGATTCAAGGGGATTCCCCGGCGCTGGGTGGTCGAGCGGACCTTGGCCGGCTCATGCACCACCGCCGCCTCGCCCGCGACGAGAAAGCCACCCACACCGCTCCGAAGCCATAATCCACGTCGCGGTGATCGACCTCATGAGCCGACGCCTCACCCACGAGAGCACCCCGAACTGCCGCGACACCCGAACGCCGGACAAGACGCTCTTTCAGATTCTCTGCTCGATCTTCTTTTCCCGTATCAGCTTCTCCAGCTCTGTGTCCGACAGTGGGTGCAGAGAGTTCAGGAGATGGCGTAGCCCGGGTTCGTCCAGGGTCTGGCTGGTGACTTCGGCCTCCGCGTTCCGGTGGCGGCGGGTGAGGGTGATGGCGCGGCCGCCTCCGGGGAAGTCGCGGACCGTGAGCATCTCACCGTGCGCGTCTACTGTGCAGGTCATGCCCTTCTCCGCAGGCTCTGGGCATCGGGGAGTCGGCGTGAGCGGCGGGCGCACCGTGAGGCCGACGTACCCCAACTCGTAGCCTTCCCGGACGGGACGGTAGTCGACGCCGAAGGAGGCCGGGCCGACCTCGGCATGGGACACCTGCATGCCCGGCGGAGCAGCGCCCAGGTACAGCAGCTCCGGATGCTCCCGGTACCGCGCGACCTCCGCCTCGTCCTGGCCCTGCTGCGCCAGCGCCGGGCCGACGAAGCCTCCATAGGCCACCCCGGCCGCCAGTACGGCCAGCGCCCCCAGCCGCACCCACCGGCTCGGCACGAAGAACGCCGCGGCCACGGCGTACGGCACCCCCGTCAGCACGATCCGGGTACTGGCGCTTCCGAGGTCAACGTTTTCGCCATAGGCGGCCAGACCTGCAAGGATGCCGAGCGTACCGAGGACGAAGACCAGTACCGCCCAGCCCAGCCGCTGCGACACGGAGCCGCACAGTGGCACCACGGTCCGCACCGGTATGCCCGCCGTGGTCAGCAGGCCCACCATCAGCGGTACACCCAACGCGAGGACCGGCACCGTCGCATCGGCCCCACCACCCCAGGCCGATATCACCGGCCCGAAACCGAGCGCCGGCGCCACGGCCGCCATCGTCGCCCAGACCATGAAGAGATGCAGGGCCGTCAGCGCCCTTCTGCCACTCGTCATATCGCAGAGCCTGGCAGCCGGCGTCCTGGCGAACATGAGTACTCGTACTCAGCACAGATCCCCGCCGCCTGGGTCTGGCTGGCGGTTTCACAGGCGTAGGACGGCTACCGCAACCAGGCCACGCGTGCTTGACCATCAGTGAGAAAAGTGGAGCGCTCCTGGTCTGATGGGGGCTCGATTCCCCGAGAAGATCGAGTCATGGCCCGTCCGTCCCCTTACCCTGCCGAGCTTCGTGAGCGTACGGTGCGCATGGTCGCGGAGGTCCGCCCCAACTACCCAACGGAGTGGGCCGCGATGAAGGCAGTCGCCGTGAAGCTGGCCATCGGCACATGCGGTGTGGGGGATCTGGCGCTGGTCGCCGCGGCGACGGTGATCAGCGTTCCCGCCCCTGACCGCTTTGTGCTTGATGTCGGTAGCAAGGTCCTTGGCACCGACCGGTCGCCTTGGGTGATGGGCCACGGCTACCTGCCCCAGTTCCCGCAGGGAACCATCACAGGGTTGTGGGAGCACCACGCCGTTGTCCGGCTTCCGGAAGGGGTGCGGGGACCACACCTTGGGGCGCTCGTCGCTGTCGTCCCCAACCACATGTGTACGCCGGTGAATCTCGCCGATGAGCTGCTGGTCGTCCGAGACCGCGAGGTGATCGACCGCTGGCAGGTGACGGCTCGAGGTGCCAATACCTGAGCATCGTCTCAAGCCGAGAGCCGGCGGTAGCAGATCAGAGTCGCGGCTATCCCGGCGAAAGCAAGGAAGCGTTCAGCCTTGCGCTCGTGACGACGGTGAAGGCGACGGCACCCGGACGGCCAGGCCACCGTCCGCTCCACGGTCCATCGGTGGCGGCCCAGCCGGTGCGAGGACTCGATCCCCTTGCACGCGATGCGCGGGACGATGTTCCGGCTGCGGAGCCACCGTCGCAGGAAGTCGTAGTCGTAGTCGTATCCGTTGCCGGCGTGGAGCTTGGCAGGCCGTCGCCGACGTGGGCCACGGCGAGATCGGATCGGCGGGATACCCGTACCAGGGGTTCCAGTCCCTGGCTGTCATGGGTGTGCGCAGCAGAGATACCGAGGGAGAGGGGCGGACCGGACCGCTCGGGCCGTCGCCGCCCTGATCGCTCGGCGATCAAGACTCATCGGCCCAGAGCGCCGTCCGGCCGTCTGGTTGGACATGGATGGTCTGGGACATCTCCCGGTACCCCCAGGCGTAGTCGCTGGACGCGATCACCCAGGCTTTGGCCTGGAACGCGGTGGCCGGCAATTTGGCCACCGTGCACTCCGCCAGGGGGCTGGTCACTGTCTTGCCGGGTGCCACCGTGAGTTCCACCCCCCTGCCCCAGACACCCGGACAGGTGTGGGCGACCGCGGCTCGGACGTAGGCGAGCTTGGCCTTGACGGTGACCGGGTCCGGCCCGGTGTTGGTCATCTGCACGGCGAAGACGAGCCTGGCGCCGTCGGCACGGGTGCATGGAGTCCATGCCACACCGTCGACGTAGCGGGGCCGGCCGCACCGGTTGTTGCCGCCCAGGCCGGCGGAAGTCGGCGGAGTGGCCACGGATGCCTCGACCGTGTATTCCGAGTCCGCGACCGCCGAGCCGGGCGCGGCGATGTGACGTGCAACGAGCACAAGCCCGCAGAGAGCCACGAGGCCGACGACGGTAGCCAGCACCTGCTTCCCACGGCGGCTCGGGGTCCGGGGGACGGCAGGCGTGGCCGACGGCGGTTCGAGCGGTTCCGCCGTTTGGTCTTCCCTTGCCACCGGCCTGAGCGGCGGAGGGGCCGAAGGGGCCGCCTCGGATGGGGCGAAAAGGTCCGAAGGCGGCTGGGCGACTGCTCCAGCGTTGAGTTCGGCCTCCAATGCCTCCCAGCGCGCGGTCCATTCACCGACCGCGTGGGCCGTCTGCTGCCGACCGGTCCTGGCGTAGGCCAGACATGCCCGCACGAAGGCCAGAACGACCTCACGGGAGGGAGGGGTGTGGCCCCTGGCCGCGGTGGAAAAAGTGGTGTCCGAGTACGGGCTGCCCACCTTCGCCGACCAGGTCGCCAACTGCCGGTAGGTCGGACGGCCGCACCGCTCTCGCAGTTGACGGAGTTCGAGGGCGAACAGCGCCAGGGGGCCGCCCTCGGGGTCGATCGGGCTCTCCTGCCGACCTTGGTTACTGGCCACTCAATCGCTCCTCGATCCGGCTTTCTTGATGACCGGTAATTGACCGGCAGGCAGAAGTGTGGCGGGTCATCAAGCCAGCGGCAAAAGTGCGGGTATCGAACCGTTCGCCCGCTTCGAGAGGGCGTTCGGGGACAGGTTCGTCACCTACACGAAGGGACCAGTGACATGAGGATCGCCAGGAAGCCGATGGCCCGGATCGCGGCGCCGGTGGTCGGCGCGCTCACTCTTCTGACCGTGGGCGCGGTGACCGCCCCGGTGGGGGCGCAGGCCGCCCCGCTGGGGCGCGCGTGCATGTTCGAGGCCCCCGAAGGGGCCTACGGCGCGGGGCACGCCGCCTTCGCCGTCAAGGTTCGCGGGGAGGCGAACCACTGGGTCTACGGCTCGTTCGGCAGCACCAACGACGCACCGATTGCCGGCTGGATCAAGGGCGGTACGTGGGAGAAGGCCCACGCGTACTTCACGTCCGTGCGTGACAAGGACCACGAGAACGCGCGGTACTACACGCGCTATCGGTGCGTGAACACCAAGGACGGTGACGCGAAGAGGGCCCAGTCCTGGTATGGCGCGGTGAAGGAGCGCGGCTACAACGTCGCCACCAACAACTGCCTCCACATGTCAATGGCGGTCTTCAAGGGCTACAGCGAAATCCTCCGCAAGGACCCGCGACTCGGCAGCGCTACGGGAAACACCCCGAACCAGTACTACAGCAAGGTTCTTCCCGCAGCCCACTGGGAGGTGTCGCACCAACTGTGATCACAGTGCGCCTCGGTGTCCACCGCTGTGCTCCGGTCAGGCAGGTGCTCGGCTTACCGGGAGACGCTCGCGCTGCAGCTTCCCGAGGCGCACTGGCTCCGGCCACCCAACCCGTCACAGCCGATGGTTGCAGCGGCGCCGTCAGGGGCGTTCCTCACTCCCCGGGAACGGGCAGGGCCGCGCGCACCGCCCCGTGAACGGCGCGTGCCAGGCGGGCGCCCCAGAGCGAGCGCGGGCCGGCGAAGGTGTGGAGTTCTTCGTCGTCGCTCGGGGTGCGGGCGGCCACGCACACGGCGTCGGTGGGGGTGCCCGAGCAGTCGTAGCCCGCTTCCAACAGCGCCTGCACCTTGGCCTCGGTCGCGGTGACCACCGCGTTGACCAGTGCGGCGTCCGACAAGGTGACCGGGAGCGCGGCGACGACGTTGATCGTGCCGGGCGTGCCACGGCCGTCCGTCCCCGGTTCCGGGGAGGCGGCCCATCCGCGCACCCTGACGCCGGCGGTGGCGACCGCGGTGGCCCCGCTGTCCTCCGCGCTGCCGTGAGCCGTGACGTCGGCGGCGGTCATCAGGCCCACTCCCACGCCGTCGAGGCCGGCCGCCTCGGCGATCTCGGCGAGGTGGCGTTCGGGGTCGGTGCGCCGGTAGCCGTGGGCCACCTGTGCGTTGAGGACCCAGCGGCGCTCTCCGATGCCGCCGCCGAGCACGGCGTTGCTGACCATCCGCCATCCCGGGCCGGCGCGCCACACCAGCGTGGGCAGCCGCAGCCCGTCCTCGGTGCGGGTCAGCCGCCGCGGGGCCGGCAGTCCGGCAGCGGTGGACGGCGCGACGACGGAGGTCACGGGCTGGGCGCTCCTTGCGACGGGACGGGCCCGTTGATCGTACGTGCAGGGACCCGGACCCGCCGGGCCGGGTCCCGCCGCTCGCCCGCGCTCTCGTGTCGGCCCGTCAGAACCCGGGCAGCGTCAGAACCTGGGCAGCGGGGCCTGACCCTCCACCAGCTCCGCGGCCTCCTCCGGGGTCGCGACGGCCGGTGGGGAGCCCTCCAGGGGCCGGCGTGCCGTCTCCTTCATGCAGGCCACCGAGATCACGCCGACGAGTGCCGCGGCCATGGAGTAGTAGGCGGGCATCAGGTCGCTGCCGGTGACCGAGATCAGGGCGGTGATCACCAGGGGGGTCGTCCCGCCGAAGAGGGAGGCGGAGAGGTTGTAGCCGATGGAAAGGGAGCCGTAGCGCACCTGGGTGGGGAACAGGGCGGGCAGCGCCGCGGACATCGTCCCGAGCAGGCACACCAGCGACAGTCCCAGCATGAGCATCCCCGCGGACACGGCGGCCAGGCTGCCCTGCTCGACCAGCAGGAAGGCCGGGACGGAGAGGAGCAGGAAGCCGAGCATGCCGGTCATCAGGACCGGTTTCCGGCCGAGCCGGTCGGACAGCTTGCCGACCTGGTTGATCAGCAGCATCAGCACCACCATGGTGGCGATGAGGATCAGCAGGCCGTGCGTCTCGGAGTACCCCATCCGGTCCGAGAGGTAGGTCGGCATGTACGAGAGCAGCAGGTAGTCGGTGATGTTGTACGCGCCGACCAGGCAGACGCACAGGACGAGCGTCGGCCAGTGGTTCCGGAAGATCTTCGCCAGGTCTCCCCTGGCGGTCGCCTCCACCGTGGAGGCCGCCTCGGACGCCCGGTGCACGGAGTCGTCCTCCAGCTTCCGGAACGCGGGCGTCTCGTCCAGTCGCAGCCGCAGGTACAGGCCGATCAGCCCGATCGGGCCGGCGACGAGGAACGGTACGCGCCACCCCCAGGAGTCCATGCCCGCGTTGCCGAGCAGCGCGGTCAGGAGCGTCACCAGGCCGGCCGCGCCGACGTAGCCGGCCAGCGTGCCGAGTTCGAGGAAGCTGCCGAAGAAGCCTCGCCGCCGGTCGGGCGCGTACTCGGCGATGAACGTGGACGCGCCTCCGTACTCACCGCCCGTGGAGAAGCCCTGCACCAGCCGGAAGAGGATCAGCAGGAAGGGGGCCCAGAAGCCGATCGAGGCGTAGGAGGGGATCAGGCCGATGGCGAACGTGCCGATCGCCATCATGATCATGGTCAGGGCGAGGACCTTCTTGCGGCCGATCCTGTCCCCCATGGGGCCGAAGACCATGCCGCCCAGGGGACGTACGAGGAAGGACACCGCGAAGGTCGCGAACGACGACAGCAGCTGGACGGTGCCGTTCCCGGACGGGAAGAACACGTGCCCGATGGTGACCGCCAGGTAGCTGTAGATGCCGAAGTCGAACCACTCCATGGCGTTGCCGAGCGAGGCGGCCTTCACCGCCCGCTGCACGGCCGCCTCGTCGGTGACGGTGATGTCCGTGCCCCGCAGTGGAGGGTTCCGGCGCCGTCTGACGGCCCTGAACAGTGTCCGGTGGCGTTTGAGAGCCTCGGGATCGGCATCCGCCGGGGCGGCGCCGTCTTCCTTGTCCACCATCTGGGTCTCCTCTCTCCCGGGCGTCCTGGGCACGCGGACGTCCATGGGACCGCTTGCTCACCCTTGTCAGCAGCAAACAGTTCACCCGGGAGAGAGCGACATTCGACACACGGGCACCGCGGTGCCCGCGACCGGCCGTGCCGGGATCAGCCGAGACCGATGTGGACCGGGCCGCCGGTGGGCGAGAAGCCGTCGAGCAGACCGGCCGGGACCCGGAAGACGCGGCCGGGAGCGGCCGGCCAGGCGAGGGTGCGGCGGGCGAGGGTCCGCCCGTCCTGCCGGACGGTCACCTTGGGGAGGCGGACGAACTCGTCGGTCCACAGCAGCAGGCGCCCCCGGGCGGGTGCGGGGTCGCCCGGCCGCAGGACCTGCGGGGCGACCCAGCGGAAGGGGGCGTCGGCGACCAGGCGGACGCCCGCGGCCGGCCGGTCCTCGCCGTTGAGGTGGTGGACGACCTGCCGGGCGACGTGCCTGCCGTCGAGGGCGGCGACGTCGGCGGTGTCGACGGGGTGCAGCAGATTGCCCGCGGCGAAGACGCCGGGGCGGCTGGTGCGCAGCGCGGTGTCTGTGAGGGGGCCGAGGGTGCCTTCGTCGAGGGTGATGCCTGCGGAGCGGGCGAGTTCGTGGTCGGGGATCCAGTCGCCGGTGAAGACGACGGTGTCGCAGGCGACGGTACGGCGCCGGCCGGTGTCGAGGTGCTCGATCTCCACGGCCTGGCAGCGTCCCTTGCCGATGACGCGGGTGACGCGGGTGCGGGTGGCGACGGGGACGCGCAGCACGGTGCGTCCGGCCGCGTTGAAGGCGGCGTAGGACTCCGCCTTCGGGTACTGGCTGACCATGAGGGCGGGGGTGCAGCCGGCCTCGCGCAGGGTGACGGCCGCGGACCAGCTGACGAGTTCGCCGCCGACGATGACGGCCCGCTTGCCGACGGGCTGGTGGTGCAGGTGGACGAGGTTCTGCAACTGGCCCGTGGTGTAGACGCCGTGGGGGCGGTCGCCGGGGATGCGGCGTGCCGTGCGGGGCCGTTCGCGGGCGCCGGTGGCCAGCACGATGGCGCGCGGCCGGATCCGGTAGCGGCCGTCGGGGCTGGTGACGTCGACGGTGTGTTCGTCGGCCCAGCCGGTGACCATGGTGCGGGTGCGGATCTCCGCTCCGGCCCCGGTGGCCTGCCGCACGAGGTGGCGGGCGTAGGCGGGGCCGGTCATCACGCGGCGCAGGTCGCGCAGGCCGTAGCCGGTGTGGTCGCTGTGCCGGGGGATACCGCCGGCGTCCTGCTCCCGGTCGACGACGAGGACGCGGCCGGCCCGGCGTCCCGCCAGTTCGGCCGCTGCGGTCAGGCCCGCGGGTCCGGCGCCGATGATGAGGACGTCGGGCGTGGTCAGGGGCGGCTGGTGGGTCATCGGTTGTCCTTGTGCTGGCTGCGGCAGCCGTCGTGGGTGTGGTGCTTCTCGCGCAGGGCGGCGACGGCCGCGCCGCAGAAGAAGCCCTGGCAGCGGCCGTTCATCGCGCGGGTGCGGCGGCGCAGTCCCTCCAGGTTGCGGGCGGGTACCGGGGCGTGGCAGGCGTCGCGGATCTCGCCCTCGGTGACCCGTTCGCAGAAACAGACGACGGTGCCGTAGGCGGGGTCGCGGGCGATGAGGTCGGCGTCCTGGTAGGGGCGCGTGCCGGCTTCGCCGATGTTGGGCATGCGGGGCGGCTCGGGCAGTTCGGCGCGCGGGCGCAGGTCCAGGCCAGCTTCTTCCAGGAGGGTGCGGGCGTGTTCGGCGATGGCGATGCCTGCGGTCAGGCCGGTGGAGCGGATCCCGCCGACGAGGAGGTAGCGCTGCTCCGGGGCGGCCTCGATGAGGTAGTCGGAGTGGTCGATGGCGGCGCGCAGCCCGGCGTAGCTGGCGGTGACCTCTTCGGCCAGCAGCCGCGGCATGAGGCGTTCGCCCTTGGTGAGCAGGAAGTCGAAGCCGTCCTCGGAGGTGGCGGTGTCGGTGCGGTCGGTGAGGTCCTGGGCGGTGGGGCCGAGCATGACGTTGCCGTAGATCGTCGGGGAGATCAGTACGCCCTTGCCGCGTGAGGTGGGCACCGGGAGGACGATCTTGTTCACCATGGGGCGGGCCAGCTTGTCGAAGACGAACAGCTCGCCGCGGCGGGGGGTGACGGTGAAGCGGTCGTGGCCGAAGAGGCGGTCGATGTGGTCGGCGCCGAGACCGGCGGCGTTCACCACCCAGCGGGCCCGTACGTCGCCGGCGGGCGTGTGCAGGGTGGTGACCTCGTCGCCTTCGTCGACGCCGGTCACGGCGTGCTGGAGCAGCATCGTGGTGCCGCGCTGCCGGGCGTCGGTGGCCAGGGCGAGGTTCGTGGTCCAGGTGCAGATGATGGACTCGTCGGGCACGGTCAGCCCACCCAGCGCCCCCTCACCGAGGTCGGGGACCAGTCCGTAGACCTCGTCGGCGTCGATGATCCGGCAGTGCGTGTAGCCGTTGGCCTCGGCCTTCTCCTTCAGTCCGGGCAGCGCCTGGAGTTCCTCGTCGGTCCAGGCGACCAGGACGGCACCGGTGTGTTCGACGGGGATGCCGGTGGCTTCGGCGTAGGCGCTCAGCAGGTGGTAGCCACGAGCGACCAGGCGGGATTCGAGCGTGCCGGGCTTGGCGTCGAAGCCGGTGTGCAGGATCGCGGTGTTCGCCTTGCTGGTGGCGTCGCCGACGTCGTCACGGGCGTCGAGCAGCGCGACACGGACGTCGTGGCCGGACAGTTCGCGTGCGATCGCCGCGCCGACGATGCCTCCGCCGATCACCGCGACGTCGAAGACGTCGTCGTGGGGGCGGTGCGGGGTGGCGGTCATGAATGGTCTCCCTCGGTGGCACGGGCCGTCGCGGCCCGCGCCCATGCGGTACGGAACTCCTCGGCCCGGTCGGCGGACCAGCGGGGTTCGTAGACGGTGGCCGGCTGCCAGTCGCCGACGGCTTCTTCGAGCCCGAGCGCCGGATCGAGGGCGCAGCTGGCCATGGCGGCCGCCCCCAGGGGGGTGGCGTGGGCGTGGGGGTAGATGTCGACCGGCATCTGCGCGATGTCGGCCTGGGCCTGCATGAGGACGGCGGAGTTGGTCAGTCCGCCGTCCGCGCGCAGCCGGGTCAGGGGCCGGCCGAGATCCTTGGCGACCAGGGTGCCCAGCTCGGCGACCTGCGCGGCGATGCCCTGGAGCAGGGCGAGGACGAGGTGTTCGCGCCGGGTGGCCAGGGTCATGCCGGTGAAGGAGGCGGTGGCCTCCGGGGCCCACCAGGGCGCGGCGAGTCCGGCGAACGCGGGCACGCACAGCACGTTCCCGGCGTCGGCCGCCGCCAGGGTGTCCAGGTCGGTCGCGGACTGGATGAGGCCGAGGTCCTGGAGCCAGCGCACCGCCGAGGCGACGGTGTAGACCTGCCCGTCCACGCAGTACGGCGTCCGTCCGGCCGCCCGCCAGGCCACCGAGGTGGTCAGTCCGGCGCTGGAGCGCACCGGGTCGAGGCCGGTGTTCGCCAACAGGAACGCGCCGGTGCCGTACGTGCATTTCGCGGTGCCCGGCTCCAGGCAGCGCTCCGCGACCAGAGCCGCCTGCTGGTCGACGATCAGCCCGGCCACCGGCACCTCCTGGCCGAAGGCCCTGGTGGTGCCGACGACCTCGTCGCAGGCGGCGATGCGGGGCAGTCGCTCGTCGCCGAGGCCGAACAGGTCCAGGAGTTCCCCGTCCCAGGCGGCGGTGTCCAGGTCGAGGACGAGTGAGCGGCTGGCGGTGGAGGCGTCGGTGACGAACTCCCCCGTGAGGTGGTGCACCAGCCAGGTGTCGGTGGTCGTCACCACACCGTCGCGGGTGAGGTTGCGCCGCAGCCAGGCCATCTTGGGTGCGGAGAAGTACGGGTCGAGGACGAGGCCGGTGCGCCGGGCGATGCTCTCGGCGTGCTCGGCCAGTTCGCCGCAGACGCTTTCCGCGCGCCGGTCCTGCCACACGAGCGCCTGGGTCAGGGGGGTTCCGGTGGCCGGGTCCCAGGCCAGGACCGTCTCGCCCTGGTTGGCGAGGGCCACGCAGGCGATCGGACGGCCGGCCGCGCTCACCGCGCGGCGGCCGGCGTTGAGGACGGAGTCGAGCAGTTCGTGCGGGTTCTGCTCGACCCCTCCGCCGTCGAGGTAGGTGGGGCGGACGGTCTCCTCGGCGATGGCGACGGTGCCTTCCTCGGGGTCGACGACGATGGCCTTCGTGCCCGAGGTTCCCTGGTCGATGGCGAGGATCGCGGTCACCGTGCGCTCCCTTCCGTGACGGTGTCCGAGGGCGTGCCGTCGGCGGTGTCCAGGGCGCGGTCGACGTCGGCCATGTCCGGCATGGTCAGCCCGTCCCGGCCGCGCCGGATCAGCAGACCGGTGAAGTAGACGGCACCGATCGCGAACAGCACGAGGACGTAGGTCCACGGGGCACGGAAGGAGGCATCCCGGAAGATCAGCAGCTCGTACACCAGCCAGACGCCCGCGACGACCAGCACCGGCACTTCCCAGCGGCCCAGCGAGAAGCCCTGGGACGCGGGCAGGGAGCGGCGCTTGATGGCGTACATCGCGACGGTGCCGGCGTAGATGAGGGCGGGCAGCAGGGTTCCGGCGGAGAACAGCTGGAAGAGCGCGTCGGTGGAGCGGGAGAAGACCGCGAGGATGATCTGCGCGATGAGCATCATGAACACCGAGGCGTTCAGGGGCGTGGCGGTGCGCCGGTCCAGGCGCTTGAGCAGCCGCCAGCCGGGGAAGCGCTCGTCGCGGGACATCGCGTAGACCAGGCGGGTGCCGCTCAGGGTGATCACCAGTCCGCAGGAGAAGATCGACACGACGACCAGGACCAGCAGGATCTTGCCGACGACCGAGCCGAGCACGGCGGTGATGACGGTGGCCACGGGAGTCGCCGAGGCGCCGACACCGTCGATCCGGCCGGCCGCCGCGGTGACCGCGACCAGGAACAGGAAGCCGAGCACGCCCAGCGAGAGCACGGCCTGGACCATGGCCTTGGGGATGACCCGGGCCGGGTTCTTGGTCTCCTCGGCCAGGTTGGCCGCCGACTCGAAGCCGACGATGGTGAACGCGCCGAGCAGGAACGCCAGGGCGAACGGTCCGGCCGTGGTGCCGCCACCCAGGCCGTAGTAGCCGCTCGCGGGGACGCTTCCGGTGTCGAAGAGGTGCCCGAAGTCGAGCTTGCCGGTGAAGGCGCCCACCGCGAACAGCAGCACGGTCAGCGCGATCATGCCGACGAGCTGCACGGTGACGGCCACGTTGTTGACCCGGTGGGTGGTGCGGGTGGAGGCGGCGACGAGAAGTGCCTGGAGCAGTACGACGCCGGCGGTGATCACCCAGGCGTTCTGCGTGGTGCCGACGTAGCGGAACAGCTCCGGAAGGATGGTGGAAGCGATCGTGTAGTCGACTGCGATCAGGACCACGCCCAGGAAGGCGAACGAGATCCATCCCATGATCCAGCCCCATACCGGGCCCACGATCCGTGACACCCATTGGTACGAGTAGCCGCTGATCGGGATGCGCGCGGCGAGGGCGCCGAAGACCAGGGCGATGGAGAGCTGGCCGATCACGGAGATCGGCCAGGCCCAGATGCCGCGTGGGCCGGAGGTCGCGAGCACCGAGCCGTAGGTGGTGAAGATGCCGGTGGCGATGGAGACGAACCCGAAGGCCACGGAGAACGAGGCGTACCAGCCGAGTTCCCGCGCCATCTGCTTGGGCTCACCCGCGCCCGGGGCGCCTGTTCCTGATCTCTGGGGACCTGATTCTGCGTGTGCCATGACTCTTTTCCCTGTTTAACAGTGCCCCGCCGTGGAGTGCGAGAGCCAGTGAACGTGAGCAACCGAACTCGGTCGGCTGTGCGGGGACGCCCCGCGCGGGGTCTGCCGGGGCCTGTCCGCCGAGGGGGCGGCGGGGCCTGCGAGGGTGCGCAGGGCCGTGGCCGAAGCGGTCTCGGCAACCCACCCACCTGACCGTTTCTGTGGATTGTTGACCGCTCGTTGCTGAAAGTGTGGACCCTTGCCCGTCTACCGTCAAGAGTCGTTCACCATGCACGCCAACGAGGACGCCGGTTCGGGAACGAGGGAGCCGGTCCGGCCCGGCACCGGCTGACCGTAGAATGCAGTCACAGATCCACAGAAACGGTCATCACCCAGGGAGGTGGGACGTGCTCGCCGCCGAGCGCCACCGCAGAATCGTCGCCGAGATCGCCCGGCTGAAGTTCGTCACCACGGACGACCTGACCACGCTGCTCGGCGTCTCCCACGAAACGGTCCGCAGGGACCTCGCCCTGCTCGAACGGCGCGGCGAGCTGTCCCGGGTGCACGGCGGCGCCACCAGCGCGCAGGCGCCGGTCGGCGAGGAGGCGCCCTTCAGCGAACGCAGCGGCAGCCTCGCCGCGGAGAAGGAGACCATCGGCCGGGCGGCGGCGGCGCTGATCGAGCCGAACCAGACCGTCGTCATCGACGTGGGCACCACCGCCCTGGAGGTGGCCCGCGCACTGCCCGCCGACCACGCCGGCGTCATCGCCACCCCGTCCCTGCTCGTGGCCGCGGAGGTCAGCACACGGCCCCGGGTGGAGGTCCTGGTCAGCGGCGGACGGCTGAGGGCGGGCGACCTCGCCTGCTCCAACGCCCAGGCGGTGGAGTTCTTCGGCAACCTGCGCGCGGACGCCGTCTTCCTCGGGTCCGGTGGGATAGCCCCCTACGGGCTCACCGACTTCCATCTCGACGAGGTCGCCACCAAGCGGGCCATGCTCGCCGGCGCCTCGCACCGCTATGTACTGGCCGACTCCAGCAAGTTCGGCCGCACGGCCGCCCACCGCGTGTGCGAGCTGGACGGCTTCGACACCCTCATCACGGACCAGCCCTGCCCGGCCGACCTGCGCACCGCGCTCACCCGGGCCGGGGCCACGGTCGTCGTGGGGTGATCCGTACGGAGCCCGGCCGGCCCGCACCGCATGGGCCGGCGAGCCCGGGGCCACCGCCACGGGCGCCAGGGGTGGGGCGCCCGGGGCGGAAGGCGGGGCCGGACTACTTGCAGAGCTCCAGGCCGCGGTCGATGACCGCCTCCAGGGAGATGTTCTTGCCGGGGTTGTTGGGGTCGCCGGCCCAGATGGGGTCGGGCCCGGGGTGCTTCTGCCGGGCGCGGCTGTTGAGACCGTAGGTGCCTTCGGCGGTGATGAAGGTGACGGCCTGGTCGGCGCAGGCGAGGTTGCCGGAGGCGACCGTGAACGGCCAGGGGGTGGTGGTCCGTTCGGTGATGTAGCCAGTCGAGTCGGGGTCGCCCAGGGTGGCGGCGGACTCGGTGTTGTCGGTGCTGTCGCGCTCGGCGGTGCCGGAGCCGCCGAGGCAGCCGGTCAGGGCGAGACAACCGAAGACTGCGGCCGCGACGGCGGTGACACGGATGCGCATGATCCCCCTTGGACAAGTGATGAGGATGAGATCGAAACAACATCATCTGCCCGGTGACCGAAAATGGTGGATCCCGTGTCGGCTCTGTGATGGGATCGTGACGGTCAGTTGAAGCGTCCTAGGCGCACGGGACCGGGCCGTCGCCACCCAGGATCGTCGATCCGGTCCCGCCAACGGCACCCCGCGCTTCATGGACGAACGACAGGATTCCGTGCACGAGGCGCAGAGGATGGACGTTTCTCCTGCGCTGCGTGAAGCTGTCCAGCAGTTCGTAGCCGGTACACAGCATCACTTCGCTGCCCTCATATGATTCGAGGTTGATCACCGCGGCCTCGAGCAGGCGAAGCTCACCGGTGAGCAGGGGGAGATCGTCGCGGAGCTGGCTCGATGCCAGTCCGGCTCGCGCGTACAGCGCCGGTATCAGCGCGGACCCACTGGCACTGGCTATTGTTTTTTCGTCCGCGGAACTTAATTCGGCAATTTGAGCATGGGCGTACTCGAAAATCTCCACAAGAGTGGCCATTTCTCGAATGCTCATTGCGATCACATCCGAGGCGGTCGGTGACTCCGATGGGTCTCCGGGCTGGTCACGGCGGCGTCTACGCATGGATACATCCCTGGCGATTCGTGCGGCTGCTGCGCCTGCATCAAGCGGGATGATCACAGGGTCTCCATGGAAAATCTCAGACTCTTCTTGGGTGATCCTTTGCCCGACCGAGTCGGACAGCGCCCACGGGGGCGGATTTGACCCGATTGAGCCGTTAGCTCCGCTTACAGCCGGACGTGAGAATGAGGCAATTCATTCCGTCTCATCGATTTACTCCCTTTGGTAAAACTTTGCTTGAGACTTGGGGAGGGGTAAGCGTCGATTTTCAGCCAGTCGCAGCCCGGTTGTGACCGAAAGGTTTCGAGGACGCGGCGGTGCGGGCCGCCCTGTGGGGTGGGCGGCCCGCACCAGTGGGGGGCGGAACGTCAGTTGGCCTTGTCCAGCTCCTTCAGGGCCTTCGCGAGACCGTTGGCCCACAGCTGGTTGACGCGGGCGCGCTCGTTGGCGTCGGGGTAGCGGTTGGTGCAGGACGTGCCGGGGCCGCCGCCCGACATCAGCTCGCTGCACGGGCCGCTGTAGTGGTCCGGCAGGCCCAGCACGTGGCCAGTCTCGTGGGCGGTGACCCGGATCGAGTCGTACTGCCGGTTCTGCGCGTAGTCGAGGAAGACGTAGCCCTTGCCGTGGCCGTTCGTGGAGGCGTAGGAGCCCCGCGAGTCGTTGCCCTCGTAGTACGCGAAGTCGGCGCTGCCCGACGTCGCCTGAAGCTTGACGTTGGACACCGAGCTGTTCCATATGGAGGCCGCGTTGGATATCTGCGAGGCGAAGCTCGGCGCCTGGGAGGCGTTGTAGTAGACAGTCACCGACTGGAGGGTCGGGTGGGCGGCCTGCTTCTCGGCGACGGACTTCAGCACCGCTTCGAAGAACGCCTTGTTGTTGGCCGCGCTCTCCGCGGAGCCGGCGTACTGGGCGTACGCGGCGGAGGCGGACGGCGCGGAGCGGGCGGTCTCGGCGCTCGCCGGGGTCGCGGTGCCCAGGGCGGCGGAGGCCAGGCCGAGGCCGAGCGCGAGGGCCAGCAGCCGCCGGGGGGTCTTCGCGGACGTGGAGGACGTACGGGACGCCTTCATGTGGGGGGCTCCTACTCGTTCGTGTGGGGTGGTGAACGACCGGTCACGCAGGAGTTTCGGGCACACCAACGGGCCGGCGGATGATGGCAACCGGGGATAGCGCGGGGCTATCGGGGCCGACTCGTACGATTCCGCTGGTTCCGTTGGCATTTGAACGTCTGGTGCGGCGTCACACGCGCCCCTACGCTCCCTCCCATGGAGCTCGAGGTGAGGCACCTGCGTGTGCTGTGCGCCATCGCCGACCACGGCAGCCTGCACCGGGCGGCTCGGCAACTCGGTGTGGCTCAGCCCTCGTTGAGCACCCAACTGCGCCGTATCGAGCACGCGCTCGGCGGTCAGCTCTTCCTGCGCACCCGTGCGGGCTGCCGTCCCACGCCGCTGGGTCACGCGGTACTGAGCCGGGCCAGACCCCTCGTCGCCGAACTCGCCTCCCTCGTCACCGAGGCGCGGGCGGCCGCGGCCCGGGCCGCCGGCGGCGCGCGGCTGCGCATCGGCGCCACGGCGAGCCGGGCCCTGCCGGGCTGGCTACGCCGGCTGCGCACCCGCGCGCCGCGGACCGAACCCACCCTCCAGATGGACGCGTCGGCGAACTGCCTGCTGCGCCTGGTCGCCGCCGGGCGGCTGGACATGGCCTTCGTGCACGAGGTGGAGGGCAGCCCACTGCGGATCCCGGCCGGGCTCTGTGTGCGCGTACTGGTCGAACGTGAACCGCAGTTCGTCTCCCTCGCCGCCGACCATCCGGCAGCCGCGCTGCCCGAGGTGCGGCTCTCCGACCTCGCGGGCGACCGCTGGATGGTGGACTCCACGGTCGACGGCGAATGGGACGCCCTGTGCCGCGTGCTGCGCGAGGCGGGGCTCGACTCCGACATGCTGCACGGCGACTACCTCACCGCGTACTCCCTGGCGGCCACCGGCGAGGTGGTGACGGTCAGTCAGCCCACCGCACGCCCCCGCGCCGAACTCGCCATCCGCCCCTTGCAGGGCGATCCCATCGGAGTGCGACTCCTGCTCGCGGCCCGCACCGAATCCGAACTCGATCTGGCCTACGCCGAGTTGGAGGAGTCCTACTGGGAGGCGGCCCACCAGTCCCCGGCCTACCAGACCTGGCTGAACCGCGCCGGCACCCACCCGCGCACCACGCCCCGCCCCGCCCGCGTAGCCCAGACGCCCCATACGGACACCCACACGGACACTCCCCGGCGCAGACGCCCGATACCGGTCGGCCCGTAGGCGAGGTCAGCCACGGCAGCCGGACGGCGCACCACCCGCCGGGCCGGTGGTGCGCCGTGCAGGGGGTCGGCTCAGCTCACCTCGACGAGGAGGTCGCCGCCCTCCACCTGCTGGATGTGGTTGATGGCCAGCCTGGTCACTCGGCCGGACCTGGGGGCGGTGATGGCGGCCTCCATCTTCATGGCCTCGATGGTGGCCACGGTCGCGCCGGCCGCCACCTCGTCGCCCTCGTCGACCGCGAGGGTCACCACGCCGGCGAACGGTGCGGCCACATGGCCGGGGTTGGCCCGGTCGGCCTTCTCCGTCACGGGGACGTCGGAGGCCGCCGTGGCGTCGCGCACCTGGATCGGGCGGAGCTGGCCGTTCAGCGTGGACATCACGGTGCGCATACCGCGTTCGTCCGCCTCGCCGATGGCCTGGAGTTCGATGAGGAGCCGCACGCCGGGCTCCAGGTCGACGGCGTACTCGTCGGCGGGGCGCAGCCCGTAGAAGAAGTCCTTGCTGTCCAGCACGCTGGTGTCGCCGTAGGCCTGGCGGTGGGCCTCGAACTCCCGGGTCGGGCCGGGGAACAGCAGCCGGTTGAGGGTGGAGCGGCGGGACTTCTCCAGGCCGGAGCGGTCCTCGGCGGTGAGCTCGGTGACGGGCTTGGCCTGCGCGCGGCCGTTGAGCGCCTTGGTGCGGAACGGCTCCGGCCAGCCGCCGGGCGGCGTGCCCAGCTCACCGCGCAGGAAGCCGATCACGGAGTCGGGGATGTCGAACCGGTCCGGCGCCTCCTCGAAGTCCTCCGGCGCCACACCGGCGCCGACCAGGTGCAGGGCGAGGTCGCCGACCACCTTGGACGAGGGCGTGACCTTGACCAGGCGGCCCAGGATGCGGTCGGCGGCGGCGTACATCGCCTCGATGTCCTCGAAGCGGTCGCCGAGGCCCAGCGCGACCGCCTGGGTGCGCAGGTTGGACAGCTGACCGCCGGGGATCTCGTGGAGGTAGACGCGCCCGGTCGGCGAGGCCAGTCCCGCCTCGAACGGGGCGTAGATCTTGCGGACGCTCTCCCAGTACGGCTCCAGGTCGCCGACCGCCTTCAGGTCGAGGCCGGTGGGCCGGTCGGAGTGGTCGGTGGCGGCGACGATCGCCGACAGCGACGGCTGGGAGGTGGTGCCGGCCATGGAGGCGACCGCGCCGTCCACGGCGTCTGCGCCGGCCTGGACGGCGGCGAGATAGGTGGCGAGCTGACCGCCCGCGGTGTCGTGGGTGTGCAGGTGGACCGGCAGGTCGAACTCGCGGCGCAGCGCGGACACGAGCCTCGCGACTGCGGGCGCCCGCAGCAGCCCGGCCATGTCCTTCACGGCCAGGACGTGCGCTCCGGCAGCCACGATCTGCTCGGCCAGGCGCAGGTAGTAGTCCAGGGTGTACAGGCGCTCGGAGGGGTCGGACAGGTCCCCGGTGTAGCACAGGGCGACCTCGGCGACCGCCGTCCCGGTCTCGCGTACGGCGTCGATGGCCGGCCGCATCTGGCCGACGTCGTTGAGGGCGTCGAAGACGCGGAAGATGTCGATGCCGGTGGCGGCGGCCTCCTGGACGAAGGCGTCGGTCACCTCGGTCGGGTACGGCGTGTAGCCCACGGTGTTGCGGCCGCGCAGCAGCATCTGGAGGCAGATGTTGGGCACCGCCTCCCGCAGGGCGGCCAGACGCTCCCAGGGGTCCTCGGCGAGGAAGCGCAGGGCGACGTCGTAGGTGGCACCGCCCCAGCACTCCAGGGACAGCAGCTGGGGCAGGGTCCGGGCCACGACCGGGGCGGCGGCGAGCAGGTCCTTGGTGCGCACGCGGGTGGCGAGCAGCGACTGGTGCGCGTCGCGGAAGGTGGTGTCGGTGACGCCGATGGTCGGCGACTCGCGCAGGAGGCGGGCGAAACCGTCGGGGCCGAGTTCGACGAGCTTCTGCCGGGAGCCGGCGGGCGGCTCGCCCGCGGGCAGCGCCGGCAGCTTGGTGACCGGGTCGATCACCTCGGGCCGTTCCCCGTGCGGCTTGTTCACGGTGACGTCGGCGAGGTAGGTGAGCAGCTTCGTGCCGCGGTCGGCGGAGGAGCGAGCGGTCAGCAGGTGCGGGCGCTGCTCGATGAACGACGTGGTGACCCGCCCGGCCTGGAAGTCGGGGTCGTCGAGTACGGCCTGGAGGAACGGGATGTTCGTGGCGACGCCGCGGATGCGGAACTCGGCCACGGCGCGCCGGGCCCGGCCGATCGCTGCCTTGAAGTCCCTTCCGCGGCAGGTGAGTTTGACGAGCATCGAGTCGAAGTGCGCGCTGATCTCGGTACCGGCGTGGGTGGTTCCGCCGTCCAGGCGGATGCCGGAGCCGCCCGGGGAGCGGTAGGCGCTGATGCGTCCGGTGTCCGGGCGGAAGCCGTTGGCCGGGTCCTCGGTGGTGATGCGGCACTGCAGGGCGGCGCCGCGCAGGGTGACGGTGTCCTGGGAGAGCCCGAGGTCGGCCAGGGTCTCGCCGGCGGCGATGCGGATCTGGGCCTGGACCAGGTCGACGTCGGTGACCTCCTCGGTCACCGTGTGCTCGACCTGGATGCGCGGGTTCATCTCGATGAAGACGTGGTTGCCCTCGCGGTCGAGCAGGAACTCCACGGTGCCCGCGTTGCGGTAGCCGATCTCCCGGGCGAAGCGCACCGCGTCGGCGCAGATCCGCTCGCGCAGCGCCGGGTCGAGGTTCGGCGCGGGCGCGATCTCGATCACCTTCTGGTGGCGGCGCTGGAGCGAGCAGTCGCGCTCGAACAGGTGGATGACGTCACCCTGGCCGTCGGCGAGGATCTGCACCTCGATGTGGCGCGGCTCGACGACGGCCTTCTCCAGGAAGACGGTGGGGTCGCCGAACGCGGACGCCGCCTCCCGGGACGCCGCCTCGATGGACTCGCGCAGCGCGGCGGGGTCCTCCACCCGGCGCATGCCGCGCCCGCCCCCGCCCGCGACCGCCTTGACGAACACGGGGAAGCCGATGTCCTCGGCGGCGCGGACGAGTTCGTCGACGTCGGTGGAGGGCGCGCAGGAGCCGAGCACGGGCACGCCGGCCGCGCGGGCGGCCGCGACCGCGCGGGCCTTGTTCCCCGTCAGTTCCAGCGTGTGGGCGTCCGGTCCGATGAAGGTGATGCCCGACTCCTGGCAGGCGCGGGCGAGTTCGGGATTCTCGGACAGGAACCCGTAGCCGGGGTAGACGGCGTCCGCGCCCGCCCGGCGGGCCGCGCGGACGATCTCCTCGACGGAGAGGTAGGCGCGGACCGGGTGGCCCGGCTGGCCGATCTGGTAGGCCTCGTCGGCTTTCAGCCGGTGCAGCGAATTGCGGTCCTCGTGGGGGAAGACGGCGACGGTTCGCGCGCCCAGTTCGTAGCCGGCGCGGAACGCGCGGATCGCGATCTCGCCGCGGTTGGCGACCAGCACCTTGCGGAACATGCTCTATCCCTTCGGCCTGCCGGTGAAAGGACCATGGTGTCGGCCATGCCCTCGCCTTGCCATGTGAGCCAGGCCACTCATCCCGATTCTCTCCCGCGCTACCCGCCGCTGTCGTGGTGCCGTCGTCACCCGCCGAGTGCCGCGTCGACGACGCGTTCGGCCTCGTCCTGGACCTGGGAGAGGTGGCCGGGGCCCCGGAACGACTCGGCGTAGATCTTGTAGACGTCCTCGGTGCCCGAGGGGCGGGCCGCGAACCAGGCGTTCTCGGTGGTCACCTTGATGCCGCCGATGGGCGCCCCGTTGCCCGGCGCCTCGGTGAGGACGGCGGTGACGGGCTCCCCGGCGAGGGTGTCGGCGGTGACCTGGGCCGGGGACAGCTTCGCCAGGCGGGCCTTCTCCTCGCGGGTGGCCGGTGCGTCGAGGCGGGCGTAGGCGGGTTCGCCGAAGCGGGCGGTGAGTTCCGCGTAGTGCTGGGACGGCGTCCGGTCGGTGACGGCGGTGATCTCGGAGGCGAGCAGGGCCAGGACGATGCCGTCCTTGTCGGTGGTCCACACCGAGCCGTCCCGGCGCAGGAACGACGCCCCGGCGGACTCCTCGCCGCCGAAGCCGAGCGAGGAGTCGATCAGTCCGTCCACGAACCACTTGAAGCCCACGGGCACTTCGACCAGCCGGCGGCCGAGGTCCGCGGCGACCCGGTCGATCATGCCGGAGGAGACCAGGGTCTTGCCCACACCCGCCTCGGCGGGCCATCGGGTGCGATGGGCGTAGAGGTAGGAGATGGCCACGGCGAGGTAGTGGTTGGGGTTCATCAGTCCGGCGTCCGGGGTGACGATGCCGTGCCGGTCGGCGTCGGCGTCGTTGCCCGTGGCGATCCGGAAGCGGTCGCGCTGCCCGATGAGCGACGCCATCGCGTACGGTGAGGAGCAGTCCATGCGGATCTTGCCGTCCCAGTCCAGCGTCATGAAGCGCCAGGTGGGGTCGGTGAGCGGGTTGACGACGGTCAGGTCGAGACGGTGCTGCTCGGCGATGCGGCCCCAGTAGGCGACGGAGGCTCCGCCCAGCGGGTCGGCGCCGATCCGCACGCCGGCGTCCCGGACCGCGTCGAGGTCGAGCACGCTCGGCAGATCGGTGACGTAGGCGCCGAGGAAGTCGTGGCGGCCGGTGGAGGGCGCGGTGAGCGCGCGGGGGTACGGGAGGCGCCGTACGTCCTTCAGTCCGCCCGCGATGATCTCGTTGGCGCGGTCCTGGATCCAGGAGGTCGCCTCCGAGCCCGCGGGACCGCCGCTGGGCGGGTTGTACTTGAAGCCGCCGTCGCCGGGCGGGTTGTGCGACGGGGTCACCACGACACCGTCGGCGAGGCCCGAGGTGCGGGAGCGGTTGTGCGTCAGGATCGCGTGGGAGACGGCGGGGGTGGGGGTGTAGCCGTCCGCCGTGTCGATGAGGACGGTGACGTCGTTGGCGGCGAAGACCTCCAGCGCGGTGACCCGCGCGGGTTCGGACAGGGCGTGGGTGTCCGCGCCCAGGAAGAGGGGGCCGTCTGTGCCCTGCCGTGCGCGGTACTCGCAGATGGCCTGGCTGGTCGCGGCGATGTGGTCCTCGTTGAACGCCGTCGTCAGGGACGATCCGCGGTGTCCGGAGGTCCCGAACGCCACGCGCTGTCCGGCCTCGGCCGGGTCGGGGTGCAGCGCGTAGTACGCCGTCACCAGGCGGGCGACGTCGATCAGGTCCTCGGGCCCGGCCGGCTTGCCCGCTCGCTCGTGCTGCATGGCACCCACGCTCCTCCGCGTCGCTCGTGCGTCCGCTGTCCGCTCGCGGTCTCATCTTCCCCCGTGCGCGGGAAGCGAGTCGTGCCCGTGCGGATCCCGGTCGCAGGTCGCGTCGGCGTCAGTCCCGGGTCGGCGGGCCGGTCGTCGCACGCGTGAAGAACGGTGTTCTGGGCAGCCGCTCCAACACGCACCCAGGGCCGGAACCGCACAGAATGCCAGTACCTCGCACAGGCGCACGGAGCGCACAGCACCAAAGGGCAAGGGTGACGCGGTGGTGAACGTGACACCCGACGGGCAGGCCGGTCCCTCCGGCTCGACCGCGCCGCCGGCGGCCGCCACGGGACTGCCGCCGCAGGTCCGTCAGGAGCTGACCCGCCGGCTGCGGCGCAGCAGGCGCGTCCTGCGCGAGGAGGACGTGCAGATCGTCGAGCCGCCGCTGCTCAGGCGCGCGGTGGGCGCCTCCGCCCTCGGCAACTGCATGGAGTGGTTCGACTTCGGCGTATACAGCTACCTCGCCGCCACCATCGGCAAGGTCTTCTTCCCCGGCGCCTCCCCCGGCGCCCAGGTGATCTCCTCCTTCGCGACGTTCGCCGCGGCCTTCGTGGTGCGTCCCCTCGGCGGCCTCGTGTTCGGCCCGCTCGGGGACCGGATCGGCCGGCAGAAGGTGCTCGCCACCACGATGATCATGATGGCGGTGGGCACGTTCGCCATCGGCCTGATCCCCGGCTACAAAACCCTCGGCATCGCCGCCCCGATCCTCCTGCTGCTCGCCCGGATGGTCCAGGGCTTCTCCACGGGCGGCGAGTACGGCGGCGCCACCACCTTCGTCGCCGAGTACTCCCCCGACCGCCGCCGCGGCTTCCTCTCGAGCTGGCTCGACTTCGGCACCTTCGTCGGCTACGCGCTGGGCTCCGCCCTGGTCACCGCGCTGAACCTGCTCCTCACGGACGCCCAGATGATCGCCTGGGGCTGGCGGGTCCCGTTCCTGATCGCCGGACCGCTCGGTGTGATCGGCCTGTACATGCGGCTGCGGCTGGAGGAGTCGCCCGCCTTCCAGCAGCAGCTCGACGAGCACGAGCGGAGCCTGGCCCAGAAGTCGGCGGGCAGCGAACTGCGGTCCGTCGTCAGGAACCACTGGGGCGCCCTGCTGATCTGCATGGGCCTGGTGCTGCTCTACAACGTCACCAACTACATGGTCACCGGCTTCCTGCCCACCTACCAGACCGAGACCCTGCACCGCTCCAGCGGCTCCGCCGACCTACTGGTGCTGCTGGGCATGGTGTGGATCGTGCTGCTGATCACCTTCATCGGCCGGCTCAGCGACCACGTCGGACGGCGCCCGGTCTACGGGGTCGCGGCCGCCGCGGTGATCGTCCTCGCGGTCCCCGCGTTCCTGCTGATCAAGATGCAGGGGACCTGGGCGCCGGTCTGCGGCGTGCTGATCCTGTCCACGCTGCTGGCCTGCTTCGCCGCGCCGAGCGCCGCCACCCTGCCCGCGCTCTTCCCGACCGCGGTGCGTTACGCGGCCATGGGCATCGGCTTCAACTTCGCCGTCGCCGCGTTCGGCGGCACCACCCCTCTGGTGACCGAGGCCCTGGTCAACGTCACGGGCAACGACATGATGCCCGCCTACTACCTCATGCTGGCCGGCGCGATCGGCCTGGTGACCGTGAGGTTCCTGCCGGAGAGCGCCCAGGTGCCGCTCAACGGCTCCCAGCCGATGGTGGGCTCCGCGCGGGAGCGGCAGGAACTGATCACCACGTCGCGGGCCCTGTACAAGGCCGGCGAGTGGACGCCCGGGACCTAGCCCCGCGGCGGGGCCGCGTCGCGCACCCGCGTGGACATGCTGGGCGCGTATGGCTGGTGTACGGTCCCGGTATGCCGTAGGTGCGTGGACTTCGCAGCTGACGGACAGGCCGCGGCGGGCACGCGCCCGAGGAGTGCCCATGTCCCAGCAAGAGAACATCGCCGCACAGGCTGCTTTCGGAGAGGCCGTCGTCACAGGCAACCTCGACGACCTGGCCGGGATCGTCGCCCCCGACTCGATCGATCATGATCCCGCCCCAGGACAGGCGCCGGGGCCCGAAGGGTACAAGGCCATGTTCGGCGAGTTGCGAACAGCCTTTCCCGACTTGCACGTCGAGGTGGAGCATCTGGTGGTCACCGACGACGAGTTGGCCTTCGCCTACACCATCACGGGTACGCATCTGGGTTCACTGATGGGGCGACCGGCGACCGGCAAGAAGGTGAGCTACCGGGGCATGCAGATCAGCCGCTTCGACGGCGACGGCAAGCTCGTCGAACGCTGGGGAAGCAGCGACGAACTCGGCATGCTGCGTCAACTCGGCCTCGCCCCGGTGTGACCCCCGCGAGCGGGTTGGCCGCGCGCCAGTTCCGCGGGCATCGGCCCGGGCCTCTTGAGGAGGAATGCGGTGACGAAGCAAGAGGCGGGCTCCTCCGGAGCCGGTGCACCGGGGATCTTGAGCGTGGCCAGTCCGTTCACCGTGGCCGAGACCGTGGAGCGGCTCAAGCGAGCCATCGAGGCCGGCGGGATGACCCTGTTCGCGGTGGTGGATCACGGCGCAGGCGCCCAGAGCGTCGGGCTGACGATGAATGACACCCAAGTGCTGACCTTCGGCAATCCGCGGGGCGGGACGCCCGCGATGGCGGCGCGACCGCTCCTGGCACTCGAGCTCCCGCTCAAGGCTCTGGTGTGGGACGACGGCCACGGCCAGGTACGAGTCGCCTACCAGGACGCGGCCGAGCTGGGACGCCGCTACAAGGTCCCGGCGGAGCTGATGACCCCGCTGTCAGGCGTGGGCGATCTGGTACGGACCGCACTCGCAAGCTGACAGGGGTACCCAGGCGTCCAGGTGAGTGCGGCCCCGTGCTGGTGCGGCCGAGGATCCCGCCCCGGACGAGGTGCGCAAGGTCCTGACGCGATGGCTGGGCGAGGCCGACCGACAGGAGGCGTGATCGGGGCTCTCGGCCTCGTAGCCCGAGCTGCGCCCCGACCTCGTGCTCGTGCTACTCCTCCGTCATGGGAGAGTGGTCCCCTACACAGGGCAGGTCGGGAGGAAGTGCAGTGCCGGAAGGGCGCCCGAAGCGTTCGAGCAAGTCGCGTCTCGCGGTGATCGCGCTGATCGTCGGTCTGGGCACCTGGCTGGGCTTCGTGTGCTATTCGATCGCGACAGAAGCCCCGCCCGGCGCGCCGAGCATGGCCGCGCTGGCCGGCATGGCCCAGAAGGCGGCCGCCGACCGGGACGCGGACGGCCTCCAGACGCTGTTCGACGAGGACACCGTCTCCGACGACTACGCCGCCGACTACCTGGACCGGCTGGGCGAGCACGCCCCTGCCTTGCAGGCCCGGGTGGAGCACCGCGACGGACACGACTTCCTGCTGCTGCGCTCCGCGCAGGGCGACTCCGTGTGCACGGCCTGGCACATCACCGAGCGGGACGGCCGCCGGCTGCTGGACGGTGTGCCGCCGGCCGAGAACCTGTGCGCACCCTGACGGAAGACCGGTGTTTCCGCAGGTGATCCCAACCTTTCCGGCTGCGGATGCATCCCCTGCCGCCGTCGGCCATGCTGGGAGGAACCCCCGGCGTTAAGGAGTATGCGATGAGCATGCTGGACAAGCTCAAGGGACTGCTGAAGGGTCACGAGGAGCAGGCCGGCAAGGGCATCGGCAAGGGCGGCGACTACGTCGACGAGCGGACCCAGGGCAAGTACCGGAGCCAGGTCGACACGGGTCAGGACAAACTCAAGGAGCAGCTCGGCCGGCCGGACCCGGGTCAGGACCAGCCGCCGCAGTGACGCCCCCGTGATCAGGAGCGCCGGCCCGGTGGGCCGGTACGACGGGCTCGGGCCGCCCCCGCGAGGAGGGCGGCCCGAGTGCGTTCGGCACAGGTGGGGCGGGACGGGTCCGCGGTGTCAGGGCCGCGCGAGGGCCAACGCCAGGACGGCCGCCCCGGCGAGCACCGCGAGGGCCATGAGGACGAGCGCGAAGCAGCGCGCCCGCAACTGGCGGTAGCGCTGTTCGTACTCGCCGCGCAGCGCCCGGCACCGTTCGGCGATCCGCTGGAGGTCCGCCCGGGCCCGCAGCAGACAGTCGGAGACGTAGTACTCCTCGATCTCCTCGCGCTGCGCCGCGGTCAGCCACTGCATGGGCTCGGTGAAGGCACGGGCCCGCTGCTCGGCCTCGGCGACGCGGGTCTGCCAGAGCAGATAGCCCTCGACCTGCTCGACGAGTCCGGTGGGCCCGCCCGGCTGCCCGTCCGGGCGCTCCGCCGCTTCGGTCATCCTGGCAGGCCCAGGTTCTCCCGCTTGTCCGTGACCGAGACCTCCGGGTGGTGCAGGTCGAAGGCCGGGGACTCGCTGCGGATCACGGGCAGGGTGACGAAGTTGTGCCGCGGCGGCGGGCAGGAGGTGGCCCACTCCAGGGAGCGGCCGTAGCCCCACGGGTCGTCGGTGTCGACTTTCTCGCCGTACTTGGCCGTCTTCCAGACGTTGTAGAAGAACGGCAGCATCGACAGACCCAGCAGGAACGACCCGATGCTGGAGATCTCGTTGAGCGTCGTGAAGCCATCAGCGGCGAGATAGTCGGCGTACCGACGCGGCATGCCCTCCGCGCCCAGCCAGTGCTGCACCAGGAACGTGGTGTGGAAGCCGACAAACAACGTCCAGAAGGTCATCTTCCCCAGGCGCTCGTCGAGCATCTTGCCGGTGAACTTCGGCCACCAGAAGTGGAATCCGGCGAACATCGCGAAGACCACCGTGCCGAAGACGACGTAGTGGAAGTGTGCCACCACGAAGTAGCTGTCGGAGACCTCGAAGTCCAGTGGCGGCGAGGCCAGGATGACACCGGTCAGACCACCGAAGAGGAAGGTGATCAGGAAGCCGGTCGACCACAGCATCGGCGTCTCGAACGACAGCGAACCGTTCCACATGGTGCCGACCCAGTTGAAGAACTTCACACCGGTCGGAACCGCGATCAGGAAGGTCATGAAGGCGAAGAAGGGCAGCAGCACACCACCAGTGACGAACATGTGGTGCGCCCACACCGTCACCGACAGGCCCGCGATCGAGATCGTCGCGCCGACCAGGCCCATGTAGCCGAAGATCGGCTTGCGGGAGAAGACCGGGATGACCTCACTGACGATGCCGAAGAACGGCAGCGCGATGATGTACACCTCGGGGTGCCCGAAAAACCAGAACAGGTGCTGCCACAGCAGCGAACCGCCGTTGGCCGCCTCGAAGACATGGGCGCCCCACTTGCGGTCCACCTCCAGGGTGAGCAGCGCGGCCGCCAGGACCGGGAAGGCCAGCAGGACCAGCACCGCGGTCAGCAGCACGTTCCAGGTGAAGATCGGCATGCGGAACATGGTCATGCCCGGCGCGCGCATGCAGATGATCGTGGTGATGAAGTTGACGGCGCCGAGGATGGTGCCGAAGCCGGACATGCCCAGGCCGAGGATCCACAGGTCCGCGCCCAGGCCCGGTGTGTGGATGACGTCGTTCAGCGGGGCGTAGGCGAACCAGCCGAAGTCGGCGGCGCCCTGGGGGGTGAGGAAGCCGGCCACCGCGATCAGCGAGCCGAACAGGTACAGCCAGTAGGCGAACATGTTCAGCCGCGGGAAGGCCACGTCCGGGGCACCGATCTGCAGCGGCATGATCCAGTTCGTGAAGCCCGCGAACAGCGGCGTCGCGAACATCAGCAGCATGATCGTGCCGTGCATCGTGAACATCTGGTTGAACTGGTCGTTCGACAGCATTTGCAGACCCGGGCGGGCCAGTTCGGCGCGCATCACCAGCGCCATGATGCCGCCGAGCAGGAAGAAAGCGAAGGAGGTGATCAGATACAGGGAGCCGATCGTCTTGTGATCGGTCGTCGTCACCCAGTTCACCACCACGGCACCGGGCCTCAGGTGACGACGGGGAGCGGCGGTTTCCCGCGTGGTGTGCTGGACGTCTGTCATGCGGCCCGTGACACGCTTTCTCTCGGGAGATGGGTACACGAAGGTCCACGCGGTTCTCCCGCAGGGCCCGCCTTCCATCCTTCCGCCTCACGCCGCCGAACCGGAGACGGCCATCGCCTGGACGGAGTAACACCCGGCGAATTGCACCCGGTTGGCCTACGTGCCTCACGCTCATGGCGGGCACCGGGCGCGGCGCGGCCGGCACGGCGTGCGGCGCGGGCCTACCCGGTGGCGGACGGGGGCAGTTGGGCCGGGCTCACCCGCTCCCCCAGGACCTCGGCCATGAACCGCACCAGCCACCGCTGGGACGGGCTGCGCGAGGACTCGTGCCGCGCGTACAGCGCCACCTCGATCGGCTCGGTGTGGAACGGGAGCCGCACCAGGCGCAGTTGGTGGGAGGAGGCGAAGACCTCGCCGACGTACTCGGGGACGATGGCGATCAGGTCGGTCTGCTCCAGCAGGTAGGGCAGCATCGAGAAGCGGGTGGCGTCCACCACCACCCGGTCGAGCAGCCCGTGCGCGGCGAGCACGGCACGCGGGACGACGTGGCCGCTGGGGCCGAAGACGGTGGCGTGGGACTCGGCCGCGAGCTCGGCCAGGGTGACCGACTCGCCCCGCACGCGGGGGTGGCCGGCGGCGACCATGCCGACATAGCGCTCGTGGAAGAGCGGGATCCGCACGGTCCGGTGGGAGGTCAGCACGGGGGTGGCCACGAACGCGTCGATGTCGCCGCGGCGCAGCTGGTGCTCCGCCTCGTCCACGTCCAGCGGCCGCACCGTGAAGGACACCCCGGGAGCCCGCTCGCGGGCCGCGGCCATCAGGCGCGGCAGCAGGGTCACCTCGCCCAGGTCGGACAGGGCCACCGTGAAGCGGCCGGACATGGCCCGCGGGTCGAAGACGTCGGCCTGGCGGACCGTGCCGTCGATGTCGGCGAGGGCCCGCTGCAACGGCTCGTACAGCCGGCGGGCGCCCGCGGTCGGCGTCAGTCCGCGTCCCGTGCGCCGGAACAGCTCGTCGCCGAAGTGCCGGCGCAGCTTGCCCAGGCTGTAGCTGACCGTGGGCTGGGTGACGTGGAGCGTGTCCGCGGTGACCGTGACACTGCCGGTCTCGTACAACAGTACGAAGACGCGGGCGAGGTTGAGGTCGAAGTTCCTCATATCGAAGCACTCTATATCGCGAAGGTAAAAGATTTATTGGTGCTCATGTCAGCGCTTGCCTAGCGTGGCGTGCGTCACTCCGAAAGGAACGCCCGTGCCTTCCGTACGCCGCCTCTGCCACGAGTTCCTGGAGCGCCAGGGCCTCACCACCGTGTTCGGCAACCCCGGCTCCAACGAACTGCCCTTCCTCGCCGGACTCCCCGACAGCTTCCGCTACGTCCTCGGCCTGCACGAGGGTGCCGTCGTCGGCATGGCCGACGGGTACGCACAGGCGACCGGCCGGCCCGTCCTGGTCAATCTGCACGCGGCCTCGGGCTCCGGGAACGCGATGGGCGCGCTGACGAACTCCGTGGCCTCCCGCACCCCGCTCGTGATGGTCGCCGGCCAGCAGGTGCGCTCCGCCGTCGGGCCGGAGGCCAACCTGTCCAACGTGGACGCCTCGGCGCTGATGAGGCCGCTCGTCGGCTGGGCGGCCGAGCCGGCGTGCGCCCAGGACGTGCCGCGCGCCCTCGCCCAGGCCGTCTTCGAGGCGGAGCTCCAGCGGCGCCCGACGTACCTGTCCGTCCCCTACGACGACTGGGCGGCCGACGCCGGTGACAACGCCCTCGCGGTCCTCGACCGGCGGGTCGCCCGTGCTTCCGTCCCCGACGGGGAGCAGGGCCGCCGGCTGGCCGAGCAGGTCGCCTCCGCCCGGCGGCCCGCGCTGGTGCTGGGTGGAGACATCGACTCGGCGGGACTGTTCTACGACGCCGTCCGGCTGGCGGAGCGCCTGGGCGGCCCGGTGTGGGCGGCCCCCTCGCAGTTCCGGCTGCCCTTCCCCAACCGGCACCCCCTGTTCCGCGGGGTGCTGCCCGCCGGGATCGCGCCGGTCTGCGAGGCGTTCGAGGGCCACGACCTGGTCCTGGTGCTCGGCGCGCCGGTGTTCCGCTACCACGAGCACCTGCCCGGCCGGTACCTGCCCGAGGGCACCCGGCTGATCCAGGTGACCGAGGACGCCTCCGCCGCCGCGCGGGCGCCGATGGGCGAGGCACTGGTCGCCGACCCCGGAGCCGTCATCGGCCTGCTCCTGAAGCTGCTCGACGAACCCGAGGCGCCCGCCGGCGCCTTCCGGCCCGCGCCCGGGCCGCCGGACGGTGACGGCTCCCGGCTGCACCCGGAGCAGGTCTTCGCCGCGCTGCGCGACGAACTGCCCGAGGACACCGCGTACGTGGTCGAGTCGACGTCGACGAACTCCTCCTGGTGGCGCCAGATGGACCTGCGCCGGCCCGGCTCCTACTACTTCCCGGCGGCCGGCGGACTCGGGTTCGGGCTGCCCGGCGCGGTCGGGGTCGCCATGGGCCAACCGGGCCGGCCGGTGGTCGGCGTCATCGGGGACGGCTCGGCCAACTACGGCATCACCGCCCTGTGGACGGCCGCACAGCACCGCGTACCGCTGACCGTCGTACTGCTGCGCAACGGCACGTACGGGGCACTGCGCTGGTTCGGCGGCCTGCTGGGCGTGCCGGACGCCCCCGGTCTGGACATCCCCGGTCTGGACTTCACCCGCATCGCCGAGGGATACGGCGTCCCGGCCCGGCACGTCGGCGATGCCGAGGAGCTGCGGGCCGCCCTCGCCGAACGTCCGGACCACCCGCGCCTGATCCAGGTGGACACGGCGCTCACCACCCCGTCCTGATCCGCCCCGAGAAGAAGAGAGGAAACGCGATGGCATTCCTGGACAGCGACGTCTGGGGCAAGAAGTTCTTCAGCGACGGCTGGAGGGACGCCTCGGCCGAGCAGCCGGTCGTCGAGCCCGCGACCGGCGAACAGCTCGCGACGGCGGGCCTGGCCACCGCCGAGGACGTACGGCGTGCGTCCGTCCGCGCGGCCGAGGCGCAGCGCGACTGGGCGGCGGCCTCCCCGCAGCGGCGGGCCGCCGTGCTGCGCCGGGCGGGCGAGCTGCTGGCCGAGCACTCCGCCGAGATCGAGGACTGGCTGGTGCGCGAGGCCGGGTCCGTACGGGCCAAGGCGGACTTCGAGGCGCGGCTCGCCGTGAGCGAGTGCTTCGAGTGCGCGGGCCTGCCGACGCACCCGCAGGGTGAGGTGCTCACCTCCGAGGAGGCCCGCTGGTCGTTCTCCCGGCGCCGTCCCGCGGGTGTCGTCAGTGTCATCGCGCCCTTCAACTTCCCTCTCGTCCTGGGTCTGCGCTCGGTGGCGCCGGCGCTGGCCCTGGGCAACGCGGTGCTGCTCAAGCCGGACCCGCGCACCGCGGTGAGCGGCGGTGTCGTCATCGCGCGCGTCTTCGAGGAGGCGGGGCTGCCGGACGGCGTGCTGCACCTGCTGCCGGGCGACGGCCAGGTCGGCCGGGCGGTCGTCGAGGCGCCCGAGGTGCGGGTGGTCTCCTTCACCGGCTCGACCCCGGTCGGGCGGGCGATCGGCGAGCAGGCCGGACGCCTGCTCAAGCGTGCCCACCTGGAGCTGGGCGGGAACAACGCGCTGGTCGTACTGCCGGGGGCGGACGTGCGGAAGGCGGCCTCCGCGGGCGCGTTCGGCTCCTATCTGCACCAGGGCCAGATCTGCATGACGACCGGCCGCCACATCGTTCATGAGTCTCTCCTGGAGGAGTACACCGCGGCGCTGGCCGCGAAGGCCGCGGCCCTGCCGGTCGGCGACCCGGCGCGTGAGGACGTCGCGCTCGGCCCGCTCATCGACCGGCGCCAGCTGGAGCGGGTGCACGGCATCGTCACCGACAGCGTCGCCGCGGGCGCGACCCTCGCCGCGGGCGGCGAGATCGTCGGCGCGGGTTACCGGGCCACGGTGCTGAGCGGGCTGACGACCGACATGCCGGCCTGGCGCGAGGAGATCTTCGGGCCCGTCGCGCCCGTCATCGGCTTCTCGACGCCGGAAGAGGCCGCGCGGATCGTCAACGACTGCGAGTACGGGCTGTCCGTGGGGATCCTCGGCGACGTGGGCACGGCGATGAAGCTCGCCGACCGGATCGACTCCGGCAAGGTCCACATCAACGAGCAGACCGTCAGCGACGAGCCCAACGCCCCCTTCGGCGGGGTCAAGGCCTCGGGCACCGGATCCCGGTTCGGCGGCGCCGCCGCCAACGTCGAGGCCTTCACCGAGACCCAGTGGCTCACCATCCGGCCCGACATCGCCGACTACCCGTTCTGACCCTGTTCCGACCCCGCTCGTCCCCGCCCGTCCGCTCCCGTCCCCAGGGGGGAACGTCCGCAATGACATCCGCCGTCTCGTCCCAGACGACCGTGCAGTCCGGCACCGCCGGACGCGGCACGTGGACCGTGGTCCTGTGCTGGATCACCGTCATGCTCGAGGGCTACGACCTCGTCGTCCTCGGCGCCATCGTCCCGACCCTGCTCAAGACCCGCCACCTCGGCATGACCGCGGGCGACGCCACCATGATCGCGACGCTGTCGCTCGTCGGCGTCGCCATCGGCGCCGTCTGCGTCGGCCCGCTGGCCGACCGGCTGGGCCGCCGCCTGCTGCTCATCGCCTCGGTGGTGGTGTTCTCGGTGTTCACCATCGTGGTGCCGCTGGCCGGCTCCGTGACGATGTTCGCCGTCCTCCGGCTGATCGCCGGTCTGGGCCTCGGCGCCTGCATGCCGGTGTCGCTCACGATGATGGCCGAGCACATGCCGGCCAGCCGTCGTGCCCGGGCCAGCACCCTGACCATGACCGGCTACCACACCGGTGCCGTGATCACCTCCCTGCTGGCCCTCCAGGTGACCGACAACTGGCAGATCCTCTTCTACGTCCTCGGCGTGGCCGGCCTCGTCGTCGCCGCGATCCAGTGGTTCCGGCTGCCGGAGTCGGAGGCGTTCACGCAGGCCAAGCAGGCGACGGGAGCGCAGCGGGTTCCGTTCACCGAGCTGCTCAAGCCGGCCTACCTGCGCGCGGGCATCGGCATCTGGGTCGCCTCGTTCATGGGGCTGCTGCTGGTCTACGGCCTGAACACCTGGCTGCCCAAGCTCATGAACGACGCCGGCTATCCCGTCCCCACGGCCGTCACCCAGCTCCTCATACTCAACGTCGGCGGAGTCGTCGGCCTGATCGTCGGCGGATTCGTGGCCGACCGGCGGGGCATCAAGGGGACCATACTCGGCTGGTTCGCGGTGTCCGTGGTCATGCTCGGCTGCCTGAGCATCAAGATGAACAGCGACATCCTGCTCAACGTCGTCGTCTTCCTCACCGGCGTGTTCGTCTTCTCCGCCATGGTGCTCGTGTACGCCTACGTGACGTACTTCTACCCGGCCGCGGTGCGCGGGACCGCCCTCGGCTCGGCCTCCGGCATCGGCCGGATCGGCTCCATCGTCGGCCCGACGATCACCGGGGCCCTGGTCACGGCGGGCATCGGCCATCCATGGGGCTTCTACTTCTTCGCCGCGGTCGCGGTCCTCGGCTTCCTGGCCGTGCTGACGCTGCCACGGCACGCCCCGCAGGTGGAGGCCGCCGCCGGGGCCGCCGCCTGACGCGTCCGTCCGCGTTTCCTGCGACGGCGCGGGACCACCCACAGGGGTTCGGTCCCGCGCCGTCGCTGCTTGGAGACCCGCCGGCAGGCTGTGCGCCGCTGGCCGGGGGATCATCCGTCATCCGGCGCGGTCGCCCGCCACCTGGCCGGGGAGCACCGGTGTCCGTGGTGCGACGGGCCAGCCGTCGGTGGAGGGCGCGACCGCCCCGGACAGGGTCGTCCCCGGGGGTTGGACGTTCTCGGGCAGGGCGAACTCCGCCCAGATCACCTTTCCGTGCGGGGAGTAGCGGGTGCCCCAGTGCTCGGTCATCTGCGACACCAGGAACAGACCCCGGCCGCCCTCCTCGGTCGTCGCCGCGTAGCGCAGGTGAGGCGAGGTGCTGGTGCCGTCGGACACCTCGCAGATCAGCGTGCGGTCGCGGATCAGCCGGACGTGGATCGGCTCGCCTCCGTAGCGGATGGCGTTGGTGACGAGCTCGCTCAGCACCAGTTCCATGCCGAAGCCGAGCTCGGACAGACCCCACTCGTCGAGGGTGCGGGCGGCCGCGACGCGGACCCGGGCGACGGCGGCGGGGTCGGGCGGCACGTCCCACTCGGCGACCCGGTCGCACGGCAGCACCCGGGTGCGGGCGATGAGCAGGGCGACGTCGTCCTTGGGACGCGCGGGCAACAGCGCCTCAAGCACGGCCTGGCAGCTCTGCTCCGGCGAGCGGTCGGGATGGCCCGCGAGAGCCTGGCGCAGCATCTCCATGCCGACGTCGAGGTCCCGCCTGCGGTCCTCGACGAGCCCGTCGGTGTACAGGGCGAGCTGGGTGCCCTCGGGCAGCTCCAGCTCGGCCGTGCGGAACGGCATGCCGCCCAGGCCGAGCGGCGGGCCGTGCGGCAGGTCCGGGAAGGTGACATCGCCGTCCGGGCTGATCAGCGCGGGCGCGAGATGACCGGCGCGCGCCATGGCGCAGCGGCGGGTCACGGGATCGTAGATCGCGTACAGGCAGGTGGCTCCGACGACGGCCGCGGCGGCACCGGTGGAGGCCTCGTCCTGGTCGATGCGGCCGACGAGGTCGTCGAGGTGGCTCAGCAGCTCGTCGGGGGGCAGGTCGAGCGTGGAGAAGTTGTGCACCGCGGTCCGCAGCCGTCCCATGGTGGCGGCGGCGTGCAGGCCGTGCCCGACCACGTCCCCGACGACCAGGGCGACCCGTCCGCCGGGCAGCGGGATCACGTCGAACCAGTCACCGCTGACACCCGACTGGGCGGGCAGATAGCGGTAGCCGACCTCCAGCGCGGTCAGCTCGGGCAGGGCCCGCGGCAGCAGGCTGCGCTGCAGGGTGACCGCGAGGGCGTGCTCGCGGGCGTAGCGGCGGGCGTTGTCGATGCTGACGGCGGCCCGGGCGACCAGTTCCTCGGCCAGGGACAGCTCCTCCTCGTCGAACGGGCCGCGCTCCTTGCAGCGCCAGAAGTTGGCCATACCGAGGACGACACCGCGGGCCTGGATGGGGGCCGAGATCAGCGAGTGGATGCCGTAGTCGACGATCGCCTCGGCGCGTGCCGGGTCCTGCGCGTGCCAGCCGTGGGCCGACGCCAGGTCCGTCACCAGTTCCAGATGGCCGGTGCCGTAGCTGTGTGCCTGGGGCGTGGACGGCAGGAAGTCGATCAGCCGGCCCTTCTCGTAGAGCGGCGAGTCGTCCTGGACACCGCGTACGGCGATGCGGCGCAGGCCCGTCGCGGTGGTGGCGGGCTCCTCGCCCTGGAGTACTCCCTCGGCGAGGTCCACGGAGACGTAGTCGGCGAAGCGGGGGACGGCGACCTGGGCGAGTTCGTCGGCCGTGCGGGCCACGTCGAGGGTGGTGCCGATGCCCAGTCCGGCGTCGTAGAGCAGTTCGAGCCGTTCCCTGGCGACCTGGGCGCGGCCGGAGATGGCCTGGAGTTCGGTGGAGTCGCGCAGTGTCACCACCGTGCGCCGGCCGCATCCGTCGCGGTGGGTGGGCCGCTGGTTGACGGCCAGCAGGCGGGATCCGGCTAGGTGCACCTCGTCGGTGGCCACGCGGCCGGAGGTGAGCAGTTCGACCGTCTCGGGCTCCAGCGTCGGGAGGTGCGTCACCTGCCTGCCCTCGGCGTCCGAGGGCAGGTCCAGCAGCCGCTTGGCCTCGTCGTTCGCCAGCAGCAGCCGGCCGTCGTCACCGATGATGAGCACCCCTTCGCGCACGGAGTGCAGCACCGCGTCGTGGTGCTCGTACATGCGGGTCATCTCGTCCGGGGCAAGGCTGTGGGTCTGCCGCCGCAGCCGCCTGCCGACCAGGGCCGTCACGCCGGTGGCCAGGCCCAGCGCCGCAGCCCCTGCGCCCAGGATGATCGGGATCTGCCGGTTCACCTGGCTGGTCACGTGCTTGACCTGGAGACCGGCGGAGACCAGCGCCACGACGCGGCCGCCGTCCCTGATGGGAACGGTGGCCTGTACCTCTTCGCCGAGCGGCCCGTGGACGCTCTCGGTGTAGACGTTTCCGGCCAGCGACGGCCCGGTGGTGCCGACAAAACGCTGACCGATGCGGCCCGGCAGGGGGTGGGTGTAGCGGATGCCCTTCGTGTTCATGACGACGATGAAGTCGACCCCCGCGGACCTGCGTCCCGCCTCCGTGAGGGGTTGCAGCACCTGCGACGGGGCGGGCGTGCGAAGTGCGCTCACGACGCCCGGGGAGTGCGCGAAGGTCTGCGCCACTGCCACGGAACGGCGCTTGGCCTCGGCGTTGATGTCGCGCTGCGACTGGAGGACGAGGGAGAAGACGGCGAAGGCCACAAGCAGCGCGACGAGCGCCACCTGTAGAACGAACACCTGTCCGGCGACGCTTCGCGGGCTCTTTCCCAGCAGCGAGCGCAGCGATATACGTCGAAGACGGGTAAAACGGGCTGCCATCCGGCATTTGTAACATCCACCCTCCCGTATCGTCACGACTTTCACCATTGATCGTTCGGCAGGGGCCAGGTCCGGAGCACACGGGGGACCCTCGGATCTCGGAGATTCCGGCGGGTGAAAGCGCTGTCCCCCTTGGCACGGAGAATTTCCGCGAGGCATCGACGACTCACGGCAACTCGACTACGACTCGTCCGCGAACAACAGCGGAGCGCGGTCGGCCACGCCCAACCGGTCGGCAGCAGCCGCGCGGCCGGGAGCGCCTGGCGGCGAGCGGTCCGCCGGGCCGACGCCGGCAGAGGCGCACCGGGACCGGGGGCCGGACGCGGGACCGGAACACGGACCACCCCATGGGGCGCCGCGGGGCGGCCTCCGACCCGGACCGCAGCCGCCCGGCGGGCTTGGGCAGGGGCCGCGCGGACACCGTGACCCACTGCGCGGGCGCGAGCCTCGGACCCGCACGGGGGCGCCGGAGGCGAACGCGTGCCCACAGGGGAACGCGCGCTCGCCACGGGCGGGCACACGCGCGTGGACGCTACGCCGGGGGCCAGGTGCGCAGCATCGTGTCGAGGCGGTCGAGGATCCAGGTCCAGGTTTCCTGGGGGGCCGGGGCGCTGTGGTCGAAGCCGCCGGCCAGTTCGAGGCTGACGTAGCCGTGGAAGACGCTGCCGAGCAGCCGGACGGCGTGGGTCTCGTCCGGCTCGGTCAGGTCGTAGCCGCGCAGGATCGCGCGGGTCATCTGCGCGTGTCTGCCCCCGGCGCTCGCCGCGGCGGTCTCCGGGTCAAGCCGGAGGCGCGCGGCCGCGTAACGCCCGGGGTGCTCCCGGGCGTAGTCGCGGTAGACGTTCGCGAAGGCGGCGAGGGCGTCCTTCCCGGCCCGCCCGGCCAGCGCCTCGGCGGCCCGGTCCGCGAGTTCCTCCAGGGCGAGCAGGGCGATCCGCGTCTTGAGGTCCTGGGAGTTCTTCAGGTGCGAGTACAGGCTCGCGGCCTTGACGTCGAACCGCCGGGCGAGCGCCGAGACGGTCACATGCTCGAAGCCGACCTCGTCCGCCAGCTCCGCTCCCGCCCTGACCAGGCGTTCCGTGGTCAACCCCGCACGCGCCATGCCGCTCCTCCCACCCGAGCCCACCAAGAACCTGAAGCCATTGAATATATGCCTAAGCCCATTAGGCAAACGGCAGGACGCTTGGCTCGGCCGTGAATACCAGCATTGGCATGGACCTGCTCAGTCGGTCCCGCTAAGCTGCTCCCCGACCCGATTGAGAGCGCTCTCAGGTCGCGGTAGTTCCACCCCGTGTTCCACCCCCACCTCGTTGGAACGACGAAGGGCACCCCCTGTGAGACGCACCAAACTCCACCGCGTGGCCGTGGCCGCGCTCGTCCTGCTCGGCAGCTGGGCCGTGGCAGGCACCACTCCGGCCGGAGCGGCGACCCCCGCCGCCGCACCCTCCGCCTCCCCCGGCCTGCTCCAGGCGATGCAGCGTGACCTGGGACTCTCCCCGCAGCAGGCCGAGGCGCGCCTGTCGGCGGAACGCACCGCCACGGCCGTGGAACCGAAGGCCCGCGCGGCCGCCGGCTCCGCCTTCGGCGGCTCGTGGTTCGACGACAGGACAGGCCGCCTCACCGTGGCCGTCACCTCCGACGCCTCCGACTCGACCCTGCGCGCCGTCCGGACCGCCGGCGCCGAGGTCCGCACCGTCCAGCACAGCGCACGGCAGCTCGACACGGCCAAGGCCCGCCTCGACAGCACGACCGCACCGCAGGGTGTGAGCGGCTGGCGGGTGAACCCGAAGGCCAACACGGTGGTCGTGGACGTCGTCGGCGCCGCGCGCTCCGACAACGATGTCCAACGCTTCCTCTCCAAGGCCCGCGCGGCCGGCCCCGTCACCGTCCGCACGGTCTCCGCGGCGCCGCAGACCTTCGCCGCGGGCACAGTCGGCGGCGACCCGTACTACACCGGCAACGCCCGCTGCTCCATCGGCTTCTCGGTGTACGGCGGCTTCGTGACCGCCGGACACTGCGGCCAGGCCGGCGCCGGGGTGAGCGGCTGGGACGGCTCGTACATCGGCAACTTCCAGGGGTCCTCGTTCCCCGACAACGACTACGCCTGGGTCAGCGTCGGCAGCGGCTGGTGGACGGTCCCGGTCGTCCTCGGCTGGGGCACCGTCCCGGACCAGTTGGTGCGCGGCTCCGCCGTGGCTCCCGTCGGAGCCTCGGTCTGCCGCTCCGGCTCGACGACGCACTGGCACTGCGGCACCGTGCTGGCGCACAACGAGACCGTCAACTACAGCCAGGGCGCCGTGCACGAGCTGACGAAGACCAGCGTGTGCGCCGAACCGGGCGACTCCGGCGGCTCCTTCATCAGCGGTGACCAGGCCCAGGGCGTCACCTCCGGAGGCTGGGGCAACTGCTCCAGCGGCGGCGAGACCTGGTTCCAGCCGGTCAACGAGATCCTCAACCGCTACGGACTGACCCTGCACACCGCCTGACCCGCACCGACCAGGGGGCTCCGGCAAGGCTCGGCCGGGGCCCCCTCTCGACGGCTCGCGTGGTCAACCGGCGCCGGCCACCCTGCGGACCCTGTCCCGGGCGACCCGGGCCGCCGCGTACCCGGTCCCCGCGACGAAGCGCATCATCGGCCCGAACATCGGGGCGGCCAGCGACCCGGTGAAGTACAGACCCGGCACCGACGACTCGAACCCCGGGCTCAGCCGCGGCGCCCTCGAACCCGGCACCTGCCTGAGCGCATTACGCACCGCCGGCGACAGGAACGGAACGGCGTCCAGGTCCAGGCGGTAACCGGTGGCGGCCAGCACATGATCGACGTCGAGCGCCTCCGCCACACCGCCCGGCCCGGCCAGGTCCAGCCGCACTACGGACCCGTCGGTCCCGGCCCGTACGACCCGGCACGAGGTGCGCACCGGCACCACGCCCTCGACCCGGTCCCGCAGCCACCATCCGCCCGAGGGACGCAACGCGCGCCGGAACAGCAGCAGTCGGGCCGCGGCCGGCAGATGCCGTACCCCGCCGGGAGCCCGGCAGACCGCGGCCAGGATCCAGCCCGTGCCCAGCGGTGAGGCGGGCCTGCCGATCCGTCGCGTCCAGGACCGGGCCTGGTCCGGGGTCGTCCCCCACAGCACGCCGTTCTCCCGGACCAGCACCTGCGCCCGGGCACCGGACTCGTGGAGCAGCGCGGCGCTCTCCAGGGCGGACTGTCCCCCGCCGACCACGGCGACCCGGCGGCCGGCGTACCGGGACAGGTCGGTGTGCTGGCTGGTGTGCGACACCGGCGCGCCGGGCCCCGGGCCTTCGGGCACGAGGCCGCGCAACTCGTCGGGTATGTGGGCCAGTCCGTTCAGGCCGGTGGCCACGACCACGGCGGCGGCCGCGAGTTCCTGTCCGTCGTCCAGCCGTACGACGAACCCCGCACCGGACGTGGCCAGGTCGACGGCCGCGACCCGGGCCGGCTCCACCTCGCCGACGTACTGCTTCTGGAACCACTGGCCGTACCGTACGAACACCTCGCACGGGATGGGCGTCAGTTCGGTCAGCTCCGGCTCACCGTGCACCTGGAGGAAGTCCGCCAGCCGCCCGCCCGGCTGCGGCGCCGACAGGTCGACGGCGTCCGGCGTCGACTTCAGGAACATCCCGGTCGCCATGGCGTGCCGCCAACTGCCCATGACCTCACCGAAGACCCGCACCGGGACTCCCGCCCCGCGCAGGTGCGCGGCGACCGACAGCCCGTACGGCCCGGCGCCGACCACCACGACCGGCAGCGCCGGGCGCCCCGGCCGCGCTCCCCCGTGGGCAGGCCACGGCCCCGGAAGCGACTGCGTCATGCATCCCCCCGCTGGTCCCCTCGCCGCCTTCCCCAAGGCGGGCGTGACACTCCGGGATGTGCGCGCCGGCCGAGCGCCGCCGCGCGTCTCCCCCCTCCGCCGGTCAGTGTTACCCACCGACCGCCGCCGGAATGCGATATGGGGACACCTTGCCAAAAATTGGTCCGAGTGTTGACCGGCCGCGCCCGCGCGCCTCAAAGGGACGGAGCGCGAACACCCGGCTCCCGTCCTCGTGGCGGAGGACGGGAGCCGGGTGCCAGGACCTAATGGTCCGTGGCGGCGGGAGAGCCGACCGCAGGTGGTGCGGTCATCAGCTTCCCGAACAACGCCATGCAGGTGGAACAGTGTCCAGCCCGCTGTGCGCTCGCGCCGTCGACGTGCTGACCCAGATTCTGTCCGCACAGGGTGGTGGTCGTGTGCTTGGCCATGACGTGCCAGACCAGAGCCCCACCGGGCTTCTCTGCTCCTGCACACATCTCATACATGATCGGCTCCACTCCCTCGATGGACGCCTCTCTCACTCAAGGAGACACCGAGTGGGCCATCTGCACGCAGCCACGGACGGCCATTCAGGTGAAACACGCGCCCCGGGTGGTGCCATCATGGGGCGCATGCGAAAAGGCGGAGCGTTGCGGACAGCGGCCGTGGTGGCCGTCGGTGGGGCGCTGGCGATGTCGCTGACGGCCTGCGGCGGTACGGGCCACCGGCGCCCGGCCGGTCACGGCGGGCCGGCGGAGCGCACGCCGGGCCGCGGGGCCTTTCCGAGCCGGGTGCAGGGCATCGGTGACCGCATGTGGCATCGGGTGCCGTCCGGGTCCCGCCAGGTGGTCGCCGTCCACGGAGCCGGGCCCGACTCCCCCGACGCGACGGTCGAGTTCTTCACCAAGCACGGCTCGCACTGGGAGCGGGCGGGTTCCTGGCCGGCCCACAACGGCAGGAAGGGCTGGACGACGGACCATCACGAGGGCGACCAGCGCACCCCTGTGGGGGTGTTCACGCTGAGCGACGCCGGCGGCGTGCTCGAGAACCCCGGGGCAAAGCTGCCGTACACCCGGTCCGCCGCGTTCCAGGCGCCCCGGTCCTGGACGAAGAACGCCTGGCACGACTTCGACTACGTCATCGCCATCGACTTCAACCGCGTCAAGGGCACACCGCCCAACGACCCCACCCGGCCTCAAGGCCAGTCAAGGGGTGGCGGCATCTGGCTGCACATGGACCACGGCAGCGGCACCTCCGCGTGCGTGACCCTGTCCGAGTCGGCGATGCGGTACCTGCTGCGCTCCCTCGACCCGCGTCAGCGCCCGGTCGTGGTCATGGGAGACAAGGCGGACCTCCAGGCCTGACGCCGCCCGGCGGGGGCCGCCGGCCACAGCCGCCTCACGGCCGCGCGGCGTCTAGCAGCGCTATGCGGACGACGACACGCTTGCCCACCGGCTCGCGCCGCACCTCGAACCGCTCCACCACGGCCATCACGATCTCCAGACCGTGCTGGCCCACCCGTCCGGGATCGGCTGCCCGTGCCACGGGCAGCACCGGATCGCTGTCCCAGACCGCGATGTCCACGGCGTCTCCGGCGATCCGCAGATCCATCAGGATGGGGCCGGAGGCGTACTTGCGGGCGTTGGTGACCAGTTCGCTGACCACCAGCTGCGTCAGGTCCATGGCCCGGTCCGAGACCGTCAGTCCGTGGCCGGTCCTGGCCCGGCTCAGGAACGCGGCCGCGAGATGGCGGGCCTCGGCGATGCACGCTCCGTCGCCGTCGAGGGCCGCCGCCATGCGTATCACGCCGGTATCCGGCGCCGGCTCCGCGCCGCCGAGGAGGACGGATTCCATCCCAACCGCCTTCACCACCCTGTTCACGGCGTGCACATACCCCTCTTCCGGCCGGGCACGCCTGCGGCCGCCGTGTCTGCTTCGTCACACGGGCGACCGGCCGCCGCGGGGCGGCGAGCCGGCGACGGCGGCGCCGTCACCGCGACCTCACCCGCGCCCTCGCCGCGTCCACGAGCCGGACAGAACGGCGACAAGGTGCCGGATGCATCTACCGTTCGTGGTGCCGGTCGAGCGACGGCCTCGACGGTCGAGGGGAGCCCAGCATGGCCGAGGACACCGCGGAGCGGACAACTCGGGAGCACGGGACCGTCGTCGCCCTCCGCGAGGTGGGCGTCCGCCGCTGCACGACCGGCCAGGTGATCCTCGACGACGTCGACTGGACGGTGCGCGCGGGAGAGCACTGGGCACTGCTGGGTGCCAACGGCGCCGGGAAGACCACACTGCTGCGGCTGCTCGGCGCCCTGATGCACCCCACGACCGGCAGCGTCGAGGTCCTCGGCGAACTCCTCGGCCGCGTCGACGTACGGGAACTGCGCGCGCGCATCGGGCACGTCACCACCGCGCAGCGCGTTCCTGGTGAACTGGACGCCCACACCGTCGTGCTGACCGGTCACACGGGCACGGTGCAGCCACTGTGGCGGATGTACGACGAAGAGGCCCGGCAGCGGGCCCACGAACTGCTGGCCGAGCTGGACATCAAGGACCTGGCCGACCGGCCGTACGGAGTCTGCTCGGGCGGGCAGCGGGCGCGCGTCCTCATCGCCCGGGCCCTCATGGCCGAGCCCGCGCTGCTGCTTCTCGACGAGCCCTTCAACGCCCTGGACCTGCCGTCCCGCGAGGATCTGGTCGAGGCCATGCACCGGCTCGCGGAGGGACGGCCACGGCTCGCCACCGTGACGGTCACCCACCACCTCGAGGAACTCTCCCCCGCCGTCAGTCACGCCCTGCTGCTGCGCGAAGGCCGGATCCTGGCCCAGGGACCCGTCGAGGATGTACTGACCGGGCCGTGGCTGACCACGTGCTTCGGCCGCCCCATCGCGGTCAGCCGGCACGAGGGCCGCTGGTGGGCCTATTCCGGGCGGCAGAGCCTCAGGAGCGCGTGAGGCGCCTCGCCGATCCTTCGCACACGGCGGTCCGACGCCGCTTCCCTCTACCCGAAGTAACATGATCCACTTTGGCTCCGGGCTTTGTCCCCAGTCACCTCGGGCGCACCCGTGCCGTCCGACCCCCCGTGCGAAGGATCCTCATGCCGTCTCCGGACGCTGCTCTGCAGCAAGCGCATTCCGACTACGAGCAGCACAGGCAGACCTGCCGTCAATGTCATGCGCATGCCATTCCGTGCGCCGTGGCCAAGCACCTGATGCGCATCTACAACAACGCCCGAAGAGGTCTCGCCCGCGCCGAGTGAAACCGAGGCCGGGCGAAACTGAAGGGGGCGGCGGTGGGACCGGTCATCCGGTCCCACCGCCGCCCCCTTCGCGGCCCGTGGCGTCGTCAGGCGGCGCTGCGCCTGATCCGGCGCAGCAGCACGAAGCCCGCGGTCACGAGCACCGCACCGGCGGCCGCGGGCCACAGCTTGGCTCCGGTCTCGGCCAGGCTGCCCCTGACTGCCTGCGGTTCGGTCTGCGGTCCGGTCTGTGCGCCGGCCGCCGCCTGGCCGTTTCCGCCGGGAGCCGGGGTGTAGGCGGGCGAGCCCACCTCACCACCGGTCGCGGCACTGGTCTCGGCACCCGTGGCGCTCGTCCCCGCCTGACGGGAGGTGTCGGCCTTGGGTTCCACCGCGCCGCCCGTGGGCTCCGCGGACTTCTCCGCCCCTGCGCCGCCCGTGCCGGCCCCGGCCGCGCCGCCGTTGCCGCCGGTACCGGCCGCGCCGGCGCCGCCTCCGGGCCGCGCGCCCGAGGTCTCCGTCGGCTTCTCCTCAGGCTCCTGAGGGTCCTGCGGCTTCTCCGGCTTCTGCGGCTTCTCCGGCTGCGCGCCGGACTCCGCGCCCTGGTCGGCCCCGTCGCCGCACGTGCGGCCGCTGTTGATGCAGTCGACCATCCGGCCCATCAGGTCCTCGTCGAAGACGTTGATGAAGTCGCCGTGGTCCGTGCCCGGCTTGTGCAGCTGCTCGGGGAAGGAGTCCACGGCGAACAGCGGGGTGGTCGCACCGCCGTCGTTCAGGCTCGGGGCGTCGACGCCGTAGACGATGCGCTGCACCAGTTGCGGGATCGCCCGGAATCCCTCCGGGCAGTTGCCCTCGCCGTCGGCGAACGCCACGTGCGTGCGGTGGTTGGCGCTGTCGGCGTTCCGGCCGTCCCAGCAGCTCTGGAACCTGAAGGTGCGCACCACGTCGCTGCCCTCGGGGCAGAGCGGGTACTTGTCCTTCAGCTGCCGGTCCTCGAACCCGGTGCAGGACCAGGAGGCGTTGGCGTTGGCGGGGCCGTTGACGAACGCCTTGGCGTCACCGGTGATGATGCGCAGGAAGCGCGGCATCGCCGTCACCTTGCCGCGCGGGCTGCCCTCGAAGGACAGCGTCACCTGCTTCGGCGTCACGATCTTGCCCGCGTTGCCCTCGGTCCCGCCGCCGGGGGCGTCGGCGTCCCGCTCACGGGTTCCGTCCTGAAGGCGCAGCACGGGCCAGTAGTAGGTCGACCTGTCGCCCTTGTCGGCGCAGCTCGTGTCGGCCTTCGCCAGGTCCTCGTCACTGGCGAAGGCGCTGTTGCCCTGGTTGCCGATGTAGTCGTGGAAGTGGTGGGCGCCGTTGGTGACGCCGGGGGCGACGATCACGTTGTCCGAGTTGAACAGGCCGCCCGCGTTCACTCCGCAGCTGGAGGCGAAGGTGCCGCGTGAGGCGTCCGCCTCCTCACGGGGCTTGCCGGCATTGGGCTGCACGGAGCTGATGTCCGCGTAGTCCGCGGCCACGGGCCCGTTGCCGGACCGCCCGTCGTCGGCGCCCTGCTCCGGCTCCTGCTGTCCGTCCTGCGGCAAGCTCTGGTCCTGACCGCTCTGGTCCTGGCCGGTCTGCCCGTCGCCGCCCTCGGTGTCGGAGGTGCGCAGGGCGCAGGCCGCGAGGTCGTCGAGCCCGTCGGGCCGCTCCCCGGCACGCTCGATCGCGTCGGCGATGCCGCCGATCGTCGCGGTCCGCTCCTGCGTGAGCGGGCCCACGATCCCCTTGTCCACGGCGTCGACGTCGATACGCCCGTCCTTCACCGCTTCCAGCATCCGCTGGTAGGCGCTCGCGATCTGCTGGTCCAGGGCCGCGAGTTGCTCGTCGACGGTCGCCTTCGCCTCCTCCGGCACCTCGGTCAGCCGGGCGCCGACGTCCGGGCAGTCGATCGTGGCGCCTCCCGCCGCCGGGCTCTGCTTACGGTCCCCTACGGACTGCACGGCCGACGTGTCTTCGGTGGCGGAGGCGTACACGTTGGCGACCATCAGCCCGCCTCCGCCCAGGATGAGCGCCATCGCACCGATGGTGGCGCGCCGTGGGCCCGTGGGTCGTCTGCGCGTGTTGCGTCTCACCGAACTTCTCCTACGCGTCGTGGCCGGCCGGGAATGCGATTCCCCCCGTCCCATACGGAGTTCGGCCCGGGAATGTTCAAGCGCCCCGCGGATTCCCCCGCCTCGTCGCCCCGGGCGGCGAGCGGTGGCGGCCCGCACAAGCGGCGGCGCGGCACGTCGTGGATCGGCAGGTGGCGCGAACGCCCGTTCGGCGGACACGACGAAAGCCCCACTCCCGTGTCGGGAGTGGGGCTCGTCCACGAGCGCCGGGCAGGCCTTGCACCTGCATCTCCCCGCAGGAAGCGGGGCGTCTTTCCTTGGACCACCAACGCACAGCCGGCCACCGGGAGTTCCGGTGACGCGCTCAAGATCGAGCATAGCGCAGATGCCCGGCCGCGGCACGTCGCCGCGCGGGCCGTACCCCGTATCACCCCGTCACCAGGGCAATGGTTGCCGAGATCGCCAGACGCGCCGTGTCAGTTCTCCCACATATCGCTGCAAAACGTGTGTTATTCGACTCATGGACACATACTCGCGGCGCACCTTGCTCAGTGCCTCGGTCACGGCTGCCGCTTCGGGACTCCTGACCGCCTGCTCCGGAGCCGGCTCCCGCGCGGAGCCCGGCCCGCACTCGGGGTCCGCGCCGGGCTCGGGGCAGAGCTCGGGGTCCGCGCGGGGCCCCGGGGCCGTCGACGGCTTCCGCCCGTTCGTTCCCAAGGGACCCAAGGGGTACGTGAACCCGTCCGACCGGGAGGTCCTGGCCGCCGAACACCGGCGCGGGCGCGGGCCGGTGCGCAAGTACAGGTTCACCGCCCGCCCAACGTCGTTCGACCTGTCCGGCAAGACCGTGAAGACCTGGGCGTACGGCGACGGGATCCCCGGCGAGCTGGTCCGGGCCACCGCGGGTGACATCCTCGACATCACGCTTCGCAACCGCCTGCCGGTGGGAACGACACTGCACTCGCACGGTGTGCGGCTGCGCTGCGACATGGACGGCGTGCCGGACCTGACCCAGAGGTCCATCAGGCCCGGCTCGGAGTTCAACTACCGCTTCGTCGTGTCCCACCCCGGCACCTACCTGCTGCACTCGCACGAGGGCATGCAGCTGGACCGCGGTCTGTACGCACCACTGATCATCGACGACCCCAGGGAGCCCCTGTCGTACGACAGGGAGTGGGTGGTCGTCCTGGACGACTGGGTGGACGGCCTGGGCGGCTCCACTCCGGAGAAGGTGCTCGCGCAGCTACAGAAGGTCAAGGGTCCCGTTCCCCGCGGCATGCACATGGGCGGCATGGACATGGGCCACGGGGGTCACGGCGGGCATTCGGCCCCGCAGGGCTCGTCCCACGGCCCCGACCGCATGCTGCGGGCCGGGCTCAGCCGCATCCTGCAGGGCATGGGCGGCAACGTCGACTACCCGTACTACCTGATCAACGGCTGCGTCCCGCACGATCCCTCGGTCTTCCGGGCCCGTCCCGGCGACCGCATCCGGGTGCGGTTCATCAACGCGAGCGCCGACACCGCCTACCGGGTCGCGCTGGGCGACCACGAGATGACGGTGACGCACACGGACGGCTACCCGGTCGATCACATCACGACGGACTCGCTGCTCATCGGCATGGCGGAGCGGTACGACGTCGTCATCACCGCCGAGGACGGAGTGTTCCCGCTGGTCGCGCTCGCCGAGGGCAAGGACGCGCGCGCCCTCGCCGTGCTGAACACCGGAAGGTCGAGGGACCTGCCCCCGCCCTCCGTCCACATCGACGAGCTGGACGGGCGCCTCCTGATGGCCCACCAGCTGACCGCCGACGACTCGGTGACGTTCCCCGACGAGGAGCCGGACCGCGAGATCGACATCAAGCTGACCGGCAACATGAAGTGGTACGACTGGAGCTTCGACCGCCGGCCGTACTCGGTCGAGCAGCGCCATCCGGTCCGCCAGGGCGAGCGGGTCCGGATCACGTTCCACAACCGCACCGGCATGTGGCACCCGCTGCACCTGCACGGCCACACCTTCGCCCTCGTCGGCCCGGACGGCCTCGGCCCCCGCAAGGACACCGCGATCGTGCTGCCGCAGAACAAGCTGGTGGTGGACTTCTACGCCGACAACCCGGGGCTGTGGATGCTCCACTGCCACAACCAGTACCACTCCGAATCGGGAATGATGACCATCCTCGGCTATCTCAAGTGACCGACGGGCCCGAGCGGCCGCCGCGGACACCGCGCGCGGCCGGACGGGCCCGCCGCCCGGGACTTCGGCCGCCATCCGCGTCGCGTACCCGCTGATGACCGGGTACGCCATGCGGATGGCGGCCGTCTTCGCGTGCTCGCCGTCGCTGTCTGGGTGACCGGCGGTCGCCGAGCACGACCCGGCACCGGGGCGGCCCGGTGAGGCGGCTCCCGGCGGCGCCGCGGAGGCCGGGTGAGCTCCGGACGGGCCGCGGCCCGTCCTGGCCCGTTCGCCCCGCGGCCGGCGTCACCCCATCGGCGGGTCCCGGCGCGCGGGGAGGGCACCGGGGCTTCGATCCTGGCGTGGGATGACCGCCGTCCGAGGGTGACCGCCGAGCGGGTGGGTCCCGAGGACCTGGCCGCCGGAAGGGCGGGTCGCCAATGAGGCTTGTCGTCGATCTCAACAAGTGCCAGGGATACGCGCAGTGCGCGTTCCTCGCGCCGGGCGTGTTCACCATGCACGGCGAGGAGTCGCTGGTCTACAACCCGCGGCCCGGCGCGGAGCAGCGGGAGAAGGTCGCGCGCGCCGTCGCGGCGTGCCCGGTGCAGGCGATCACCGCCGAGGGACTGCCCGGGACGGGCGAGGAGCTCGTCGGCGCCGGGCGGGGGGCCTCCGATGCCCGCTGAGGCGTTCCACGAGTGGCTCAGACAAGAGGGCCGGATCGTGATCGTGGGTGCCTCGCTGGCGGGCCTGCGGGCTGCCGAGACGCTGCGCGCCGAGGGGTTCGCCGGATCGCTCACCATGATCGGTGACGAGCCCCACGAGCCGTACGACCGTCCTCCGCTGTCCAAGGCGGTGCTGCTCGGCAAGGCGTCCCCGGACCACACCGAGCTGCCCCGGCGCCGGGACATCGACGCGACCTGGCGGCTCGGCGTCGCGGCGGCCGGTCTCGACATGGCGGCCAGGCGGGTGCGGCTGGCCGACGGCGAGGAGGTGCCCTACGACCGGCTGCTGATCGCGACCGGTGTGCACTCCCGGCCCTGGCCGAAGGAGGAAGAGGCCCAGCTGGACGGGGTGTTCGTGCTGCGCACCCGGGACGACGCGGTCCGTCTGCACCGGCGGATGAAGGGCCCGCCTCGGCGGGTGCTGGTCATCGGGGCCGGCTTCACCGGATCGGAGATCGCCTCGGCCTGCCGGGACCAGGGCATCGCGGTCACGGTCGCGGAGCGGGCCGACGCGCCCCTGGTGGGCGCGCTCGGCGGGGTGATCGGCGCGGTGGCGGCGGAGCTGCACCGGGAGAACGGGGTGGACCTGCGCACCGGGATCATGGTGACCGGTCTGGAGGGGGACACCACGGGCCGGGTGCGGGTCGCGCACCTGTCCGACGGAAGTTCCGTCGAGACCGACGTGGTCGTGGTCTCGCTGGGCGCGAGCCGCAACACCGGCTGGCTGGCGGGTTCGGGGCTGGGTGCGGGACCGCGCGGCATCGCCTGCGACGCGGGCTGCCGGGCCTTCGACTTCCGCGGCATCGTCACCGACGACATCTACGTCGCCGGCGACGTCGCCCGCTCCCCGCATCCGCTGTTCGGCTACCAGTTCCTGTCCCTGGAGCACTGGGGCAACGCCGTCGCCCAGGCCGAGGTGGCCGCGCACAACATGATCAGCGCCGGCGCCGACCGGCGTCCGCACATGTGGGTGCCCGCCTTCTGGTCCTCGCAGTTCGGCGTGAACATCAAGTCGGTCGGCGTACCGTCCATGGGCGAGGAGGTCATGATCACCCAGGGGTCGCTGACCGAGCGGCGGTTCGTCGGGGTGTACGGCTATCAGGGCCGCGTGATCGCCGCCGTGAGCTTCGACAACACGCGGTGGCTGGAGTTCTACCAGCGGCTGATCGAGACGGGCGCGCCGTTCCCGGTGGAGTTCCCGACGGTGGACCGCAGGCCCGAGGGCCGCAAGCCGGTGCCGGCCGACTTCCCCGACCCGTCGCTGCCGACGCACGGCCCGACCGTGACCCTCAGCGGTTACTCCCCGGCCGACCGGCAACTGGTCTTCACGCCGGCCCGTCACTGAGCCGGCGCCCCACCCCCCGGATCCCGGATCTCCGGACCTCCACGCGCCAAGGACCCGACATGACGAACGGCCCGCTCCTGCAACGGATCACCGACTACGCCAACCGCGCCGACCCGTATCCGCTCTACGAGGAGCTGCGCAGGACGCCGGTGCTGCACGAGGAGGAGGACGGCCCCTACGCCGTCAGCTCGTACTACGACATCCTCGGGCTGCTCCACGACCCGCGGGTCAGCTCGGACGCCACCAACCTCATCGCCGCCGGCGCGGACGAGCTGTCGGGACCGGAGGCCACGGGGCTGCCGCCGAGCTTCATCAGGCTCGATCCGCCCGAGCACGACCGGCTGCGGCGGATCGCCAACAGCTCCTTCGGCCCGCCGCACCGGCCCGACCGTATCGACTCCATGAGCGGGGAACTCGGCGGGATCGTCACCGAGCTCATCGACGGCTTCGGCGACGCGCGGCAGATCGACCTCGTCGACCAGTTCGCCTATCCCTTCCCGGTGACGGTGATCTGCCGGCTGCTCGGGGTGCCGCGCGAGGACGAGCCGCGCTTTCGCACCTGGGTGGACCCGATCGTCGCCGCCCTGGACCCGGAGACCCGGCAGCGCACCGACGACGACTTCCAGCGCGCCTCGCAGGAGGCCCGGATGCAGCTCGGCATGTACCTGGCCGGTCTGGTCGAGCAGCGCACCAAGGAGCCGCGCGACGACCTGCTGTCCGACCTCGCGGCCAGTCACGGCACGGACGGGACCATGTCGATGATGGAGGTGCTCAGCACGGCGGTGCTGCTGCTGATCGCGGGCCACGAGACGACGGTCAACCTCATCACCAACGGGATGCTCACCCTGCTGCGCCACCCGGAGTATCTGCACCGGCTGCGCGAGGATCCGGGACTGTCCGTCAGGATCGTCGAGGAACTGCTGCGTTACGAGCCTCCGGTGCAGCTGGTGCCGCAGCGCACCTGTGTCGCCGACATCGACCTGCGCGGGGTCACGATTCCCAAGGGCGCGCGGATCTGGCTGATGCTCGCCGCGGGCAACCGGGACCCGGAGCGGTTCGCGGATCCCGACCGGTTCGATCCCGACCGCGAGGACATCGAGCACCTCGGCTTCGGCAGCGGCATCCACATCTGCTTCGGCGCGCCGCTGGCCCGGCGGGAGGCGCAGCTCGCGCTGGCCGAGCTGGCCCGCCGCCTGGACAACCCCCGCCTGGTGGAGGACCCGCCGCCCTACCGGCGGAACGCGGTGCTGCGCGGCCCGCGCCATCTGAACATCGCCGTCAACTCGGTGCGTTCGTAATTTCCAAGAGCCAGGAAAGAGTCTGGACAGATTTAGGAAATAGGGCAAAATGGTCTACATCCCCCCACCACCGCTTCCAAGGAGCCGCCTCGGTATGGCGTACGGAGCCGACCACAACGCGACCCCGCCTCCCCACCCCGATCTGGGCCCGGCCCGTGACTGCGAGGCCTGCCTGGGCTGGGGAACCGTGGTCACCGATGACGGTGACCACGAACTGTGCGCGGCCTGCCAGCAGGGCGCGGACGAGGACCCCCCGCTCGACACGCGTACGCCCTAGCCCCGCACGAGTGGTACGTCGTCCGACTCGGCCGTAGCGTCTTTAAGGACCCAGGACGTCGTCGGCCAGGAGCGGACATGGGCAGACACACAATGAGGACAGCGGTCGCGTTCTGCGCCGCGGGGCTGCTCGCGGCGAGCGCGGGTACGGCCTCCGCCGCACCGGCGGCCCCGCACGGGAACACGGACTCGCCGCACGCCGAGAAACGGACGAACGGGCAGCCGGTGCTGGTCGACTGTCTGTCGAAGCCGCGGCAGCGGCCCGGCGCGTTCATCCTCGCCTGCGGTGACGGCAACAGCGTCCTGTCCGCCTTGCGGTGGTCGCAGTGGAACGACCAGTCCGCGACGGCCAGGGGCTTCAACCTCGTCAACGACTGCAAGCCCTACTGCGCGGCCGGACGGTTCCACGACTACCCGGTGATCGTGCGGCTGGACAGTCCGGCTTCCTGGAAGAAGCGCCCGGAACTGCGGCACTTCAACCGGCTGAGCCTGGAGTTCCCGGCGGCCCGCCCGGAAGGCGCCGCACGAGTGGAGACGTATCCCCTCTGGGACTGATCCCCCCGGCCACGGATTTTTCGTCCGTGGCCGGGACGCTTGCGAAGGTGCCGGTCTGGGCACTCGGGGGTCCCGGGGCCGCGGGGTCCCCAGAGGGACCGGGCTCGAGCGCCGGGTGATCGCCCAGGCAAGGGGAGAACGTGACGTGACGCTGCGCATCGGGGCAGAGGAAGAGTTTCACGTGCTGGACGTGGAGAGCGGCCGGCTGGTGCCGCGGGCCGGCGCCGTACTGGACCGGCTGAGCGGACCCGGTTTCACCGCCGAACTCCAGCAGTCCGTCGTGGAGGCCAACAGCTCGGTCCACGACACCCTCGACGCCCTCCTCGCGGACCTGGCCCGGTCGCGGCGGCTGCTGGACACGGCGGCCTCCTCGCTGGGCCTCGCGACCGTGGCCGCCGGCACCGTGCCACTGGCACGGGTCGGTTCCGGCAACATCACCGCCGGGCGCCGCTACCGGCACATGGCCGACGACTACCGCAGGGTCGCCGACGAACAGCTCATCTGCAGCGCGCAGGTGCACGTCGACATACCGGACCGGGACACCGCCGTACGCGCCATGTGCCTGGTCGCGCCGTCGCTGCCGCCGCTGCTCGCGCTGTCTGCCAGTTCGCCGTTCTGGCTCGGCGCGGACACCGGTTACGCGAGCTGGCGGACGATGCTCTGGCAGCGCTGGCCGACCGCCGGACCACCCGGCTGCTACGCCGACGCCGCCGCCTACGACGCCGCCCTGGAGGAGCTGATCCGCTCGGGCGTCATCGCCGACGCCGGCATGATCTACCACGACGTACGGCCCTCCGCGCACCAGCCCACGCTGGAGCTGCGGATCTGCGACGCCTGTCCGCGTGTGGAGACGGTCGTGCTGGTCGCGGGTCTCTTCCGGGCACTGGTCCAGGACGCCTGCGACCGGCTGGCCCGCGGGGACACCGGCCGGTGCGACGGCCACCACGAGTGGCTGCGGGCCGCCGGCTGGCGAGCCGCCCGCTCGGGCCTGGAGGGCCCGCTGGTCGACCCGGTCACCCGGCGCCCGGCCCCCGCCCCCGAAGTGCTGCGCGCCATGGCGACACGACTCCGTCCCGCGCTGGAGGCGTCCGGCGACCGGGAGGCCGTGCACGAACTTCTCACCCGGGCTCTGGCCTTCGGCAGTGCCGCGCACCGGCTGCGGCGGGCGGCCGAGGAGGAGGACCTCCTCGCCAGCATCGACCTCATGGTCGCCGAGACCCGCGGCGCCACCGCGCCGCGCCCGGTCCCACCGGCCCGCCCCGCCCGCCCCGCCCGCGCCCCCCGTCCCAGCCCGACCGCCGGCGCCGGAACCTGACGGGCCCTTCTCGTCCCGGCCCGACCCGCGTGCCGCCCTTACCGGCGGCGCCCGAGACCGTCCCAGGAGAGTGGTCAGCGCCATGTCACCCGCACCCGCCATCGCAGCCACCGCCGACTGCCCGGCCGTGCCGGCCTCCCTCGGGTTGCCCCGCGCCTCCGGCACTGACGGCAGACCCCCGCGGCGGCCGATGAGGCCGCCGCGGAAGGGAGGTCCGGCTGATGTGCGGGCTCAGCGGCGAGGTCCGGTTCGACGGCCGGCAGCCGGGCCTGGCCGCGGTCGAGCGGATGACCGACCGGCTCGCGCCCCGCGGGCCGGACGGCCGCGGGGTGTGGTCGCAGGGGCCCGTCGCCCTCGGCCACCGGCGGCTGAAGATCATCGATCTGACGGACAGCGGCGCGCAGCCGATGGCCGACCCCCGGGCGCGCGTCGTCGGCGTGTTCAACGGATGCATCTACAACTACCGCGAGCTGCGCCGCGAACTGGCCTCGCGGGGCCATCAGTTCTTCTCGGAGTCCGACACCGAGGTGATCCTGAAGGCGTACGTGGAGTGGGGCACCTCCTGCGTCGAGCACTTCACCGGCATGTTCGCCTTCGTGATCGTCGAGCAGGACAGCGGACGGGTGGTCCTGGCCCGCGACCGGCTGGGCATCAAGCCGCTGTACGTCGCGGAGTCTCCCGGACGGCTCCGGTTCGCCTCCTCGCTGCCCGCGCTGCTGGCGGCCGGCGGCGTGGACACGTCCATCGACCCCTTCGCACTGCACCAGTACCTGAGCTGGCACGCGACCGTGCCGGCGCCCCGCACCGTCCTCAACGGCGTGCGCAAGCTGCCGCCTGCCACCGTCCGGGTGGTCGAGCCGGACGGCACGTACCGCGACCACCGCTACTGGCAGCCGGACTACACGCGCCGACCCGAGTACGCCGGTCTGAGCGACGAGGACTGGACGGAAGCGGTCCTTCAGGCGCTGCGCACGGCCGTACGGCGCCGGATGGTCGCCGACGTTCCGGTGGGCGTGCTCCTGTCGGGCGGCCTGGACTCCAGCCTCATCGTGGCGCTGCTGGCCGACGAGGGGCAGTGCGACCTGGCCACGTTCAGCGTCGGCTTCGAGTCCGAGGCAGGCGAGGAGGGCGACGAGTTCCACTACTCCGACCTGGTGGCACGGCACTTCGGCACCGACCACCACCAGCTGATGGTCCCCTCCGACCGGGTCTCGCAGGCCCTCGAAGGTGCCGTCCTGGCCATGAGCGAGCCCATGACCAGCCACGACGTGGTCGCCTACCACCTGCTGTCCGAGCAGGTGGCCAAGGAGGTCAAGGTCGTGCAGAGCGGCCAGGGCGCCGACGAGGTCTTCGCCGGCTACCACTGGTACCCGGCGATGGCGGACGTGCCCCGGCACCGCGCGGCCGACGCGTACGCCGAGACGTACTTCGACCGGCCGCACGCAGACCTCGCGCGCATGCTGGACCCCTCGGTGCTGCCCGGCCACGACGTCTGCGGCGACTTCGTGCGGGCGCACATGGCCGTGCCGGGCGCCGAGACCGCGCTGGACGCGGATCTGCGGCTGGACACCCACGTGATGATGGTCGACGACCCGGTCAAGCGGGTCGACAACATGACCATGGACTGGGGTCTGGAGGCCCGCGTGCCGTTCCTCGACCACGAACTGGTCGAACTGGCCGCCGCCTGCCCGCCCGGACTCAAGCTCGCGGACGGCGGCAAGGGCGTCCTGAAGACGGCGGGCCGCAAGGTCCTGCCGCGGGAGGTCGTCGACCGGCCCAAGGGCTACTTCCCCGTCCCGGCGATCAAGCACATGGCCGCACCGGTGCTGCTCCGCGTCCGCGAGGCCCTCTCCGCCCCCGAGGCGCGGGCCCGCGGCCTGTTCCGCCAGAGTTACGTCGACGAGTTGCTCGCCGCGCCCGACGCCCACCGCACCAAGCGCGGGGCAAACGCGCTGTGGCAGGTTGCTTTGCTGGAGATATGGCTGCAGACCCACGGAATCCACTGACCGGCGAGCCCCCCGGGGCGATCCCGCCCGGGAACGCGGACGGCACGCGGACCCGGACGGACCTCCCCGGGTCCGGCCCGGCCGGGAGCTCGGCGGGCCAGGAGCGGGGTGACCGGGCCGGCGAGCCGGCCCCGTGGAGCAGCCGGGCCGTGGCGGCGGAGAACGCGGCGCAGCGGTCACATACGAAACCGGTGGAACACGGAGTGGACCCACCCCGCACCGCCGGGGAGGGAAGCACCGCGGGCGCGGAGTACGGGGCGGGTCACGTGCGCACGCCGTCGCCGGGGTGGGCGCCACACGCGCGCGAAGGCCTCGCCGGGCCGTCGCCGACGGCGCCGGCCGTTCCCGGACAGGTGGCGCGCGGCGGGGCGCAGGCCGCGCCCGAGGTCGTGCTGGTGCCGGACGCGGCGGTGCCGCTCGACGCGGTGCCGCGGCTGCTCGTCTCGCACGGATGCTGGTACCCCTCCGTCGACCCCGACGGGCGGAACGTCGCGTTCATCTGCGACCGGGGCGGGGTGCCCCAGTTGTGGGCGGGCCCGGTCGACGGGGACGACGTGCATCTGCTGGACACCGAGCCGGATCCGGTGACCGAGGTCGCCTGGTCGCCCGACGGCCGGTGGATCGCGTACACCACCGCTCCGGGCGGCAGCGAGCACACGCGCGTGTTGTGCGTACGCCCCGACGGCACCGGGCGGCGGGTCCTGGCGGGCGGCGAGCCGGGGAGTTCGGCGTACCTCGGCTGCTGGACGCGCGACGGCTCGGCGCTCGCCGTGACGGTCGCCGAGGCCCCCACGTACTTTCCGGCCCCGGCCGGGGCCGAGGCCGGCGCGGGCGCCGTCTCCGCCGGCGTACTCGTCTCCGGCGCCGCAACGACGGTCCACCCGGAAGGCTGGACCGCGCGCGACGGCCGCGCCACCCTCCTGGGCGCCCCGGCCCGGCCCGGGCCGCCGACGACTCGCGTCACCGGAGTCGACTCGGTCTCCGCCGCCGACGGCAGCACGGCCCCGGCCGAACCCACGCCCCGGACCCTGTCGGCGTACCTGGTCGATCCGGACGGCTCGGCCGCCCCCGCACTGGTCGCGAGCGAGCCGGACGCCGCCACCCTGCGCGTGTGCGACATCAGCAGGGACGGGCGGCTGGCGCTGGTGCGCCGGGGACCGCGGGCCCGGCGGGAGGCCTTGGTGGTGCGCACCCGGGATCTGCGGGTGACCTGCGCGCTGCCCGTGGCCGACGGTGACCCGTGGATCGGCGCGTTCGCGCCGGACGCCCGTACGGTGTGGCTGCGCAGCGACCACGACCGTGAGCACGCCGCCCTGTACGCGGTCGCCCTCGACCGGCGGGGACGGCGCCTCGGCCTGACGGTGGCCGCCCAACGCGACGGGAGCGGCCTCGAGTTGCTGGCCGTGGACCGCGACGGCCGCGGCGCCGTGCTGGCCTGGAACGCGCGCGGGGTCAGCGAGCTGGAGGTGGTCCCGCTGGTCCCGGTGCCCGGGACGGCCCTCGGGCCGTCCCGCGCCGTACCGCTCCCGCACGAGGTCGTCACCCGTGTGGCCGTCACCGCGGACCCGGACGCGCCCGTCGTGGCACTGTCGGGATCGCTGCGCCGGCCGGGGGTCTGGTGGCTCCCGCAGGGCGCCGCGCTGCGCACCCCGTGGTCCTCGCGCGACGAGGACGTCGTCGCCCCCGGCGTCCACCGTCCCGTACGGCCGGTGCCGGTGCGTCCCGTCGCCCGGGACGGACTGGGCCTCGGCGGCTGGTACTACCGCGCACCGGGCCGCTCGCCGCAGGAGCCCGCGCCCTGCGTCCTGCATCTGCACGGCGGCCCGGAGGAGCAGGAGCGCCCGGTGTTCGACCCGCTCTACCACGAGTTGCTGGGCCGGGGACTGGACGTGTTCGCCCCCGACGTGCGCGGCTCGTCCGGTTACGGCCGTTCCTTCGTCGACGCGGATCTGGGCAGAGGCAGGTTCGCCGCGATCGAGGACGTCGCCGACTGCGCGGCGCACATCCTCCTGGAGGGCCTGGCCGACCCGCTCCGGCTGGCCGTGATGGGCCACTCCTACGGCGGCTATCTGACGATGGCGTCCCTCGTGTGGCATCCGGAGCTGTTCCGCACCGGCGTCCCGGTCTGCGGGATGTCGGACCTCACGACGTTCTTCGCGGGCACCGAGCCGTGGCTGGCCCAGTCGGCCGCGCACAAGTACGGGCATCCGGAACGCGACCGTGAGCTGCTGCGCGCGCTGTCTCCGATGAGCCGCGTCGACGCGCTGCGCGTGCCGGTCCTGGCCGTGCACGGTGAACACGACACCAACGTGCCGCCGGGCGAGTCCGAGCAGTTCGTACGAGCGGCCCGGGAACGCGGGGTGGAGGCGGAACTCCTCGTCCTGCGCGACGACGGCCACGACTTCCGGCGCGCGGACAACCGCCGCGCCTTCCGCAGGACCGCCGCCGACTGGATCCAGCGTCACCTGTCCGGTTGAACCGGGACGTTTCGGCGTACGGTGACCGCGGCAACCCCTCTTCCTCGGGGCCTTGAGTCACGGTAGCGGGGAGTGAGATGCGATGTGGAAGCGCGGTAGGCGCGTACGGCGGCCCGGCGAACCCCTGCCGCTGGAGCTGTGCGACCTGTGCGGCGCGACCTTCCCGCAGGACGATGCCGTACGCGGTTGGGTTCCCGACTCCTCCTGCGTCCATCCCACCAACGACTGGTTCGACGGCATGCGCCGCGTCACCGCGTGCGGTGACGCGCACTTCGCGGCCGTCCAGGACGAGTACCGGCACCGTGACTTCGTGCCGGAGGAGCTGTGGGCCGCGAAGATCGTCCGTGCTTTCGGCGTCGGCACCCAGGTCACCACGCTGGAGGAGCTCGGCCGCCGTACGGGGCTGCACGAGCCGGAGATCCGCCGCGCCGTCGCGTGGCACAACGCACACCGGCGCCGGCAGACGCCACCCTGAGCGCGTGACGGCAGGGACGTCAGGGACGGCCACCGTGGTCACGTCGAATCGAACACCGTACGTCGCGCTGCGGGCCGGTGCTCCGGTCGGCGGTGTCCTGCGGGCACGGTTTTGGGCGCGCGCGGTCCGGGCACCCGTGCCAGGCTCGAAATGAGCACCGTAGTGCGGGCTTCACGCGGCGGCAGAAAGGCGGGCACGGCGTGGCGGTGGCTGACGGGCACGCATCGACCCGGCCGCCCGCGCACGCCGAGCGGATGGTCGGCGCGGTCGACGAGCGATCGCCCTGCCCGCTGAGCTGAGCGAGGAGGTCCGGACATGACCGACGGCAACACGACGGCGCTGAACGCGGCGGGCGGCGACCCGTCGGAAGCACGAAACCTGTTGTTCGGGCCGCTGCCGAACGTGGCGCAGGCGTCCGGATACGCCGACGCCCCGCCCCGGATGGGCTTCTTCACCGACACCTCCGTGTGCATCGGCTGCAAGGCCTGCGAGGTGGCGTGCAAGGAGTGGAACGCCGTGCCGGAGGACGGCCTCGAACTGACCGGCATGTCCTACGACAACACCCAGGGGCTCGGAGCCAGCACCTGGCGGCACGTCGCCTTCATCGAGCAGCGCAGGCCGCTGGGCGGCGGTCGGGAACCGGAGGCGGGCGGCGGCGGTTTCGACGCGTTCGAGGCGGCCCGGCAGCTCGGTTCCACGCCCTCCACCGCGCCGGACTCGGCCCCGGCGGGCGCGCCGGCCGACGCGATCTCCCCGGTGTCGCCCGAAGGGCGGACCGAGCTGCGCTGGCTGATGTCGTCCGACGTGTGCAAGCACTGCACCCACGCGGCCTGCCTCGACGTGTGTCCCACCGGTGCGCTGTTCCGCACCGAGTTCGGGACCGTCGTGGTCCAGGAGGACGTGTGCAACGGCTGCGGCTACTGCGTGCCCGCATGCCCGTACGGGGTCATCGACCAGCGCAAGGAGGACGGCCGGGTCTGGAAGTGCACCCTGTGCTACGACCGGCTCGGCGTCGGCATGGAACCGGCCTGCGCCAAGTCGTGCCCCACCGACTCCATCCAGTTCGGCCCGCTGGACGAGCTGCGTGAACGGGCGGCCACGCGCGTGGCGCAGCTCCACTCAGCCGGTGTCACCGACGCCCGGCTGTACGGGGAGAGCCCGGACGACGGGGTGGGCGGCGACGGCGCGTTCTTCCTGCTGCTCGACGAGCCCGAGGTGTACGGCCTGCCGCCCGACCCGGTGGTCACCACCCGGGATCTGCCCTCGATGTGGAAGCACGCGGCGACGGCGGCCGTGTCGCTCGCGGCTCTGGGCGTCGCCGCTTTCGCCAGGAGGCCGCGATGAGCGAGTCCGACGTCACCCGTGAGGGTGTGAAGGGGGCGCGGCCCGGCCGGGACGCCCCGGCCGACGACGCGGCCGGGCACGGGCGGCACCGGCGTCGCCGCGGACGCGGCGAGCAGTCGATGGTCCCGGAGGCCCGGTTCTCCTCCTACTACGGAAAACCGGTCCTGAAGAGGCCGACCTGGAAGTCCGTCGACATCGCCGGCTACCTCTACCTCGGCGGCCTCGCCGGGGGATCGTCGCTGCTGGCGGCGGGGGCGCAGGCCACGGGGCGGCCGGCGCTGGCCCGGACGGCGAAGCTGGGCGCGGCGGGCGCGATCTCCGCCTCGCTGGTCGCGCTCGTGCACGACCTCGGGCGGCCCGCCCGTTTCGTCAACATGCTGCGCGTCTTCAAGCCCACCTCGCCGATGAGCGTGGGCTCCTGGCTGCTGGCCGGGTACGCGCCGCTGACGGTGGTCGCCGCGGCCACCGATGTCGCCCGCCGCTACCGCCTGCTGGGCGCCGGTGCGACGGCGGGTGCCGCCGTGCTGGGTCCGGCGGTCGCCACGTACACCGCCGTACTGATCTCCGACACGGCGGTGCCCTCGTGGCACGAGGGCTACCGGGAGATGCCCTTCGTGTTCGCCGGTTCCGGCGCCAGTGCGGCCGCCGGGCTGGCGCTGGCCTTCGTGCCGGGGGAGCAGGCGGGACCCGCGCACCGTTTGGCGCTGCTGGCGGCCGGACTGGAGATGGGCGCCTTCCAGCTGATGAAGCGCCGGATGGGCCTGGCGGCCGAGCCGTTCGGGCAGGGCGATGCCGGGCGTCTGCTGCGGGCGGCGGAGCTGCTCACGGCGGGCGGCACCGCGCTGGCGGCGGTCGCGGGGCGGCGCCGGGGTGGCCGCGCTCTGGCCGTGGCGGCCGGGCTGGCCCTGCTGTCCGGCTCCGCCGCGCTCAGGTTCGGCGTGTTCCACGCGGGCGTGGCCTCGGCGGAGGACCCCAAGTACACGGTCGTACCGCAACGGGAGCGCCTCCGGACCGCCGGCACGGACTGACGGCACGGACTGACGGCACGGACTGACGGCACGGCACGCGGTGCGCTGTTTCACGCCGTACGGACCGGGTACTTCCGTGCGGCGACCGGACCGGAAGGAGACCAGGCCCATGCCCAGCCGCAGTCAGGTGCAGCGCCTGCTGGCGGACGGTCTCGACTACGAGGAGGCCGGACACCGGCTGGGGGTGCCCGCCGGTCAGGCCTTCCTGATCGTCACGGGGTTGCCCGCCGACGGCGGCGGCACCCTCACCGCCGCCGAGCAGCACCGGGCCGGTATGCCCCAGGAGTCCACCCAGCACCTCGCCGACCCGCCCGCCGAGAACCCCACCGGCAAGGACGGGACGCGACGGTGGCTGCGGCGGAGGGCCGTCACCGACCGCTGGATGCGACAGGCCGCCGAACAGTGGGACGCCCGTCCGAAGGGCGACCGCGCACCCGGTGACGTGCACGAGCTGACAGCCGTGCTGACCCGTGACCACGACCGTGTCACCCACCTGCTGAAGCAGTTGAAGGCGCTTCCTGGAATGACGAAGGGCGGCACCGGGCCCGACCTGGCACGCCGGGAATCCCTGGTCGCTCTGATCGCACAGGCGCTGGAGAGCCACGAACCGGCCGAACAGCGCCATCTGTGGCCGGCCGTGCGCGACGCGCTCGACACCGGTGACCGGCTGGCCGACCGGGCGGTCGAGCAGGAAACCGAGGGCATGAGCACGCTGACGGCCCTCCGGGGCGCCTCCCCGGACAGCGAGGAGTTCGACGAGCTGGCCGAACGGCTGGAGAGCCAGGTGCGCCGGCATGTGGCGTTCGAGGATGCCGTCTTCACCCTGCTGCGGGAGAATCTTCCGCAGGAGGACCGCGAGCGCCTGGGGGCCGAGGTCGTCGAGGCCTGGCAGAGCGCGCCGACCGTGCCGCACCCGCACGGACGGCAGGACTGACGGCACCGAGCAGCAGTACCGGAAGGGATCCCTCTCATGGGTGTACGCACATGGATCGACTCCTGGCCGGTCTACCGCCAGCTCAAGGGCACGGACCCGCTGGGCCGCGGGGCGGCCGCCAAGAGCGGGCCCAGCGCACGGCTCACTCCGCGGGTCGCCTCCGCCGACCGGGTGGTGAAGTCGATCTGTCCGTACTGCGCCGTCGGCTGCGGCCAGAACGTCTACGTCGAGGACGAGCGGGTCACACAGATCGAGGGCGACCCGGACTCCCCCATCTCCCGCGGCAGGCTGTGCCCCAAGGGCGCGGCCAGTCTTCAGCTCACCACGGGCAGTGCCCGTGAGCACTACGTCCTCTACCGGCGCCCGCACGGCACCCGATGGGAGCGGCTCGACCTCGACACGGCGATGGACATGATCGCCGACCGGGTGATCGAGGCCCGTCGCGCCGGCTGGCAGTGGGAGGCCGACGACACCCGCACCCGGCGCACGATGGGCATCGCAAGCCTGGGCGGGGCGACGCTGGACAACGAGGAGAACTATCTGATCAAGAAGCTCTTCACGGCGCTGGGCGCGATCCAGATCGAGAACCAGGCCCGTGTTTGACACTCCTCCACCGTTCCCAGTCTGGGAACCTCGTTCGGCCGCGGCGGCGCGACCAACTTCCAGCAGGACCTGCAGAACTCGGACTGCATCGTCATCCAGGGCTCGAACATGGCCGAGTGCCATCCGGTCGGGTTCCAGTGGGTGATGGAGGCGAAGGCCCGTGGCGCGAAGCTGGTCCACGTCGACCCGCGGTTCACCCGCACCAGCGCGCTGGCCGACGTGCACGTGCCGCTGCGCGCCGGCTCGGACATCGCCTTCCTCGGCGCGATCATCAACTACGTCCTGAGCAACGACAAGTACTTCCGCGACTACGTCGTGGCCTACACCAACGGGCCCGTGCTGCTGCGCGAGGACTTCCAGGACACCGAGGACCTCGACGGCGTGTTCTCCGGCCTCGATCCCGACGGCGGCACGTACGACAGCACGAGCTGGCAGTACGAGGGCATGGAGATGCAGGCGGCTTCCGGCAAGCGCGACCTGGAGTACGAGAAGCGCACGGGCCGGCGCAGCCTGGTGAGCGAGTCGGCACGTGGTGAGGCCCACGGTTCGGGCGGCGCGGACATCGGCGAGGGCCACCCCGAGCGCGACGAGACGATGACCCACCCGCGGTGTGTGTTCCAGGTGCTCAAGCGGCACTACGCCCGCTACACCCCGGAGATGGTCGAGCGGATCTGCGGGGTGCCGCAGGACCTGTTCCGCCAGGTGTGCGAGCTCGTGACCGAGAACTCCGGGCGCGAGCGGACCACCGCGTTCGCGTACGCGGTGGGCTGGACCCAGCACACCGTGGGGGTGCAGTACATCCGCGCCGCCGCCGTGCTGCAGACCCTGCTCGGCAACATCGGCCGGCCGGGCGGCGGCATCATGGCCCTGCGCGGGCACGCCTCCATCCAGGGGTCGACGGACATCCCCACCCTGTTCGACCTGCTGCCCGGCTACATCCCGATGCCGCACGCCCATCTGAACGACGACCTGGACTCCTTCGTCCAGGGCGAGGCGGCGCGCAACGGCTACTGGGGCAACATGCGTTCCTACCTGGTGAGCCTGCTCAAGGCGTACTGGGGTGAGGCGGCGACGCCCGACAACGAGTTCTGCTTCGACTACCTGCCGCGGCTCACGGGCTCCCATTCCACCTACGAGACGGTGATGGCCCAGATGGAAGGCGTCTGCAAGGGCTACTTCCTGCTGGGAGAGAACCCCGCGGTGGGCTCCGCCAACGCAAAGATGCAGCGGCTGGGCATGGCCAACCTGGACTGGCTGGTGGTTCGCGACTTCTCCCTCATCGAGTCGGCCACCTGGTGGAAGGACGGCCCGGAGATCGAGAGCGGGGAGATGCGCACGGAGGACATCCGCACCGAGGTGTTCTTCCTGCCGGCCGCCGCGCACACCGAGAAGGACGGCAGTTTCACCAACACGCAGCGGCTGCTGCAGTGGCACCACCAGGCCGTCGAACCGCCCGGCGAGGCGCGCAGCGACCTGTGGTTCACCTTCCACCTCGGCCGCATCATCCGGCGCAAGCTCGCCGGTTCGGCCGACCCGATGGACCGGCCGGTGCTCGACCTGACCTGGGACTATCCCACGAAGGGCGAGACCGCCGAGCCCGAGGCGGAGGCCGTGCTCGCCGAGATCAACGGGTTCGACGCCGAGGGCCGGCCGCTGGCGTCCTACGAGCAGCTGACCCCGGACGGTTCCACCGCGTGCGGCTGCTGGATCTACTGCGGTGTGTACGCCGACGGCGTCAACCAGGCCGCGCGCCGCAAGCCGGGCAAGGAACAGAACTGGGTCGCCAACCAGTGGGGCTGGGCGTGGCCCGCCAACCGCCGGATCCTGTACAACCGGGCCTCGGCCGACCCCGACGGCAAACCGTGGAGCGAGCGCAAGGCGCTGGTGTGGTGGGACGAGGACGAGGCGCAGTGGACCGGCCACGACATCGCCGACTTCGCCAAGGAGAAGTCGCCGCACCACCGGCCGCCGCCGGACGCGACCGGCCCCCAGGCCCTGTCGGGCATCGACCCCTTCGTGATGCAGGCCGACGGCAAGGCCTGGCTGTACGCGCCGTCCGGGCTCACGGACGGGCCGCTGCCGACGCACTACGAGCCGCAGGAGTCGCCGTTCCCGAACCTCCTGTACGGGCAGCAGCGCAATCCGGCGCGGTACGTGACGCGGTCGCTTCCGGACAACCGCTACGAACCCAGTGCCGGCGAGCCGGGTTCGGAGGTGTTCCCGTTCGTGGCCACCACCTACCGGCTCACCGAGCACCACACGGCGGGCGGCATGTCCCGCTGGCTGCCCTATCTGGCGGAGCTGCAACCGGAGTTCTTCTGCGAGGTGTCGCCGGAACTGGCCGCCGAGCGCGGTCTGGAGCACACCGGCTGGGCGACGATCGTCAGTGCCCGGGCCGTCATCGAGGCACGGGTGCTGGTCACCGACCGGGTGCCGCCGCTGACCGTGCACGGCCGCACCCTGCACCAGGTGGGCCTGCCCTACCACTGGGGCCCGAACGGCTACAGCACCGGCGACGCCGCCAACGAACTGCTCCACCTCTCCCTCGACCCCAACGTCCACATCCAGGAGGCCAAGGCGTTCGGCGTCGACATCCGCCCGGGCCGCCGCCCGAGGGGACCGGCCGCGGTGGAACTGGTCCGCTCCTACCAGGCGCGGGCGGGCATCGACGAGCACACCGGAACCCAGCCCTGACCGGCGCATCGTGCGGGGCTCACCTCAGGACGACGGAGTGGGCCCCGCGCGGGACGAGTTCACCGATCACCGGAAAGCCGGGGACCTCCCCGGCGATCAGGAGGCCGCCGGAGGTCTGGGCGTCCGCCAGCAGGAGGCGGGTGCCGGCGTCGGCGCCGCCGAAGTCGGTGAACGGCTCCACCCAGGCCAGGTTGCGCCGTGTGCCGCCGCTGACGTAGCCGTCGCGTACGGCCTCGCGGGCGCCGTCCAGGTAGGGCACGGCGGCGGTGTCGATCACCGCCGTCACGTCCGAGGCGCGGGCGAGTTTGTGCAGATGGCCCAGGAGGCCGAAGCCCGTCACATCGGTGGCGCAGGAGGCCCCGGCGGCCAGGGCGGCGGCGCAGGCGTCCCGGTTGAGGGCCACCATGGTGGCCACGGCCTGCTCGAACCGCTCGCCGGTGGCCTTGTGGCGGTTGTTCAGTACGCCGAGGCCGAGCGGTTTGGTCAGGGTCAGGGGCAGACCCGGCCGGCCGGCGTCGTTGCGCAGCAGCCGGGCGGGATCGGCCAGGCCGGTGACGGCCATGCCGTACTTGGGTTCGGGGTCGTCGACGCTGTGCCCGCCGCCCACATGGCAGCCGGCCTCGGCGGCGACCTCGAGACCGCCGCGCAGCACCTCGCGGGCCAGCTCGAAGGGCAGCACGTCCCGCGGCCAGGCCAGCAGGTTGACCGCGAGGACGGGGCGGCCGCCCATCGCGTACACGTCCGACAGGGCGTTGGCCGCGGCGATGCGTCCCCAGTCGTAGGGGTCGTCGACGACGGGGGTGAAGAAGTCGGCGGTGGACACCACCGCCTGCGTGGCGCCGCCCCCCGCAGGCAGCGCCACGACGGCCGCGTCGTCCCCGGTGGCCAGCCCGACGAGCAGCGGGGTGTCCCCGGTGTCCGGCAGCACCGTGGCCAGCCCGCCGAGCACGTCCTCCAGCTCACCCGGCGGAATCTTGCAGGCACAGCCGCCACCATGGGCGAACTGGGTGAGCCGTACGGGGGTTTCATGGGTGGCGGTCACGCTGTGCTCCTGTCTCCTGCCTCGATGATCCGGCGCTCTCCCGGTCCCGGCGGACCGGTCGGTGCGCCCGCGCCGTCCGCGCCGGCCTTCCGGTAGCGTGGCCGCCGGTGGAGGCGTGTGGGTGCCTGGTGGCCCTCCCGGTCTTCAAAACCGAGGTGTCCGAGGATCTCGGACAGGCAGGTTCGATTCCTGTCCGCCTCCGCTCTTCTCCATGTCCGCTCGGCAGCGTCTGTGCTGGGCGTCGACTCGTTCCGTGTGGCCGTGGGTGTCGAGGTACTCCAGCAGGGGCACGGCGACTCTGCGGGTGGTGTCGAGGGCCTTGCGGGCCTCGCTGAGCGTGAAGGGCTGGGGCAGGCGGCGGAGTGCCGCGGTGGCCTCGGCGTCCGCTCCGGGGAGCAGAACGATTCCCTCGCCGACCCGCAGCAGGACGCCGGCGGAGACCGCTGCGGCCAGGGCCTTGCGGTCGAGGCCCAGTGCGGTGAGGCGGTCGGCCTCGGGGGCACGGAACGGGGCCTGCTCCAGTTCGCGCCGTACCGCGTCGACGGCGGCGCGCACCGGCGGCGGCAGGGTGGGTCCGGCGCTGTCGGCCCGGTACAGGCGTCCCTCGCGGCGCAGCAGGCGCGGCTCGCCCGGTGTCGCGGCGAGGGCGTCCACCAGCGCCCGGTCGGGCAGGTCCAGCAGGTGCCGGGCCGCTTCGGCCGGCAGCCCCGGTTCCATGGGACGCAGGCGTGCGTGCTCCTCGACCGCCGCGGCCAGCCGCTCGCGCAGCCGGGCCCAGTGGGCCTCGTCGGCCAGCCAGTCCCCGGTGACCGGTTCGGCGGGCGGGGGGATGCCCATGGCCAGCAGGTGGGAGCGGCGGACGAGTCCGCGGCGCCGCAGCTCCGCAGCCCCGTCGGGACGGCCCGTCATGGCGGACAGTACGGCGGCCCTGGCCCGCCCGGCGCCCCGCCGGGTCAGGTCCGGCGGGCACACGTCGAGCACGGTCACCCCGCAGGGGCTGTGCCCGCCGCCGGGTTCACGCAGGACGGCCCGGTCCCCGACGCGCAGGGGCAGAGGGGGACGCAGGGTCAGCCGGGCGCTGTCGTCGCCAAGGGGGCGGACGTTCACCGCGACGGCCGCCGTGCCGATGTGCAGGGTGATGTTCCGGGGCAGGTCGCCGGCCGGCTCGCCGGTGACGCGGACGTCGATCCGGTCGGTGAACAGCCAGCGGTCGGGCGCCAACAGCACTTTCCCCCGCCGCAGTTGTCCCGCGAGCGGGCCGTGCACGTTGACCGCGACCCGCGCCACCCCGCTGACGGCCCTCCGGTCCTGTCGCAGGCACTGGAGTCCGCGCACCCTCAGCGGTTGCGCGCCGGCGCCGCTCACCATCCGGTCCCCGACGCGCAGGGTGCCCGCGCCGAGCGTGCCGGTCACGACGGTGCCGTGGCCGCGCACGGTGAAGGCGCGGTCCAGCCACAGCCGTACGTCCGCGTCGGCGGGCGGTACGGGCAGCGCGCGGGCCATCAGGGCCAGTTCGGCGCGCAGTTCGTCCAGTCCGGCGCCGGTCACCGCGCTCACCGCGACGGACGGCACGGTCCCGAGCGAGGTCCGGGCCAGCCGCTTGACGGCCTCGGCGCGCACCGGCTCGGGGTCGGCCAGGTCGCTGCGGGTCACGGCGAGCACGGCGTGCCGCACACCGAGGGCGTCGAGGATCGCGAGGTGCTCCTCGGACTGCGGCTGCCAGCCCTGGTCGGCGGCGACCACGAACAGCACGGCGGGCACGGGTCCGACCCCGGCCAGCATGGTGGCCACGAACCGCTCGTGGCCCGGTACGTCCACGAAGGCGAGGCGTTCGCCCCCGGCGTCCGGCGGCGTCCACACGAAGCCGAGGTCGAGGGTGAGTCCCCGGCGCCGCTCCTCCTCGTAGCGGTCGGGTTCCATCCCGGTCAGGGCCCGCACCAGGGCGGACTTGCCGTGATCGACATGCCCGGCGGTGGCCAGCACTCGCATGGCCTCGTACCTACCTTTCCGCCGCCGACCGCACGGCTCCGGTGAGGCGTTCGTCGTCGGCGGGCGGCACCGCGCGCAGGTCCAGCAGGCACCGTCCGGCCTCCAGGCGCCCCACCACGGGGATCTCCCCGGTGCGCAGGACGGCGGCGTACGACTCCGGCAGGGACAGCGCGGCGCTGGGCAGCGTCACGCCCGGCGCCCCGCCGCCGCCGACGGTGGCGGTCCCGGCGACGGCCCGGACGTCCTCGACCCCGGCGGCGCCCAGCTCGGCGGCGAGGCGTTCGGCCCGCCGCATGAGTGCGGCCTCGTCGGCGGTCAGGAACTCCGCCGTCGGGGTCCGCGGGCCCGTCAGGGTCGCCTCCAGCGCGGCCAGGGTGAGCTTGTCCACCCGCAGGGCGCGGGCCAGGGGGTGCCGGGTGAGGACGCGCAGGAGTTCCGCGTCGCCGAGGAGCAGCCCGCACTGGGGGCCGCCGAGCAGTTTGTCGCCGCTCGCCGTCACCATTGCCGCGCCGGACCTCAACTGGGTCTCGGCGTCGGGCTCCTCGGGCAGCAGCGGATGCGGGGCGAGCAGTCCGGAGCCGATGTCGGCCACCACCGGCACGCCCAGCGCCGACAGATCGCGGATCCCGGCGGCCCGGGTGAAGCCCGTGATACGGAAGTTGGAGGGGTGGACCTTGAGGACGAACGCCGTGTCGGGGCTGATCGCGTCGGCGTAGTCCCGGACGGTCGTACGGTTCGTGGTGCCGACCTCGCGGAGCCGGGCCCCGGTGGAGACCAGGAGGTCCGGCAGCCGGAAGCCGTCCCCGATCTCCACCATCTCGCCTCGGCTGACGACGATCTCCCGGCCCGCGGCGAGCGCGGTGGCGGCGAGGACGAGCGCGGCGGCGCCGTTGTTGACGACGTGGGCCGCGGCGGCGGACGGCACCCGGCCGCGCAGCGCCTCCAGGGCGGTACGGCCCCGGCGGGCCCGGACGCCGGTGCTCAGGTCGAGTTCGACGTCCGTGGGTCCGGCGGCGTCCTGGACCGCCTGCCGGGCCGCCGAGGACAGCGACGCACGGCCGAGGTTGGTGTGCAGCAGGACTCCGGTCGCGTTGATCACCGGGCGCAGCCCGCCGGCCGACCGCGGCAGCAGCGCCACGGCAGTGTCCGCCACCTGTTCGGGGTCGATGGCGCCCTGGCGCGCCCGCTCCTGTGCTTGCCGGACCGCGGCCTTCACCGGGCCCGGTCCGAGCCGCGCCGCCGCGTCCGCCAGGCGCGCGTCCCGCAGGACGGCGTCCGTACGGGGAATCCGCCGCCGGGCATCGCCCACGGCACGGCCGTGACCGGTCGGGTCGTGGCCGGTCGAGCCGTGACCGGTCGGGGCGGCGCCGCGCGCGTCCGTACCGGTCTCCTGGCCCGCTCGCTCTCCCGTGACCTGCTGCTCCACCTGGCCTCTCCGTCCGCAGACCGACCTCGCGGGTGTCAATGCCCGCCCATGGTCCCCCAGTGCCCGCGGCCGTCCGCATGACACGCCGTACGCCAGGTCGGGCTTCCGCGCATGCGCCGTCGGGCCGCGCCTCCGGGCGGCCGTTCGGGTACCCGGCCGCGACCGGACGACGCATCCGCCTCACCCCTGTCCGTCATGGGGCCGCACGCCGCGGCATGTTGAGGGGATGGCCCGGAGCGTGGCGGTCAGCCGCCTGTGTGGTCGGTGCGCAGCCGTACCTGCTCCTCCAGGCGGCGCAGGCTGCCGTCGAGGGCGTCGCAGGCGGCCCGCTCGCCCGGATCGTGGCGGTCGTCGAAGAACGACAGATGGACGGTCACCTCGCTGGCCCCGCTGCCGATGCCGGCGACCTGGAGCCAGCCCGCGTAGCCGCCCTGCTCCCGGGTGCCCCACTCGATCCGCATCTGGTCGCGTTCGGCGCGCAGCTGGGCGGCGGTGTCCCGGTCCGTCTGGTCCTCGTGCACCGTGACGGCGGGGGCTGCTCCGCGTGCACGTGCAGTTCACCGGGCAGCCAGGCGTCGAACCGGCCGATGTCGGCGGCCTGGTCGAAGACGTGCTCGGGCAGAGCGGGCATCGTGCGTGAACGTTCGTACTCGGCCATGACGGCACCGTTCCTCCGCTCGGGGGTCGTGTCACGGACGCGTGCCCCTTCTGCCGCGGCCGAAAAGCGCCTGCGGAGGAAACGGAAGCGGGACGTCAGGGCGGGGCGGGCCACAGTGCGCGCACCACCGCCCAGGTGACGGAGACGAACGGGACGGCCACCACGGCGCCGACCACGCCCGCGACGATGCCGCCCGCGATGACGGAGACGCCGACGACGAGCGGGTGCAGGCGCACCGCCCAGCTCATGACCACCGGGTGCAGCACATGTCCTTCGAGCTGGCCGATGACGACGATGAGGGCGAGCACGGCCAGCGCGATGAGCGGGCCACGCGCCGCGAGGGCGACCACCGTGGCCACGGCCAGCGCGACCGGCGAGCCCACGAGCGGCACGAACGTGGCGAAGAACACCAGCAGCGTCAGCGGCAGCGCGAGCGGTACGCGCAGCACCGACAGGGCGATTCCGACGAGGACGGCGTTGGTGGCCGCCACGATGATGATGCCGCGTGTGTACCCGGCGAACGTCCGCCAGGCTGCGTACCCGGCCCGGTCCCACACCGGCCGGGCCCGGCTGGGCAGGAGCTGGTCGCGCGCCCACCGCCAGAGCTTCTCGCCGGAGTGGATGAAGAAGACGGAGGAGAAGACCGCGAGGGCGGCGCCGGTGACCAGTTCGACGAGCCTGCCGAAGCCGCTGAGCGCGCTGCTGAGGAGCCCGGCGCGGTGGGCGGACAGGTAGGCCAGGACCTGCTTCTGCAGGTCGGCCAGTTTGCCCCGGCTGAGCCGGAACGGCGGGCGCTGGAGCCACTCCTCGATCCTGTGGATGCCGCCGCCGAACTCACCCGCGAGCTTCGCCGACTCCCCCGCCACCGTGTGGCCGATGAACGCCAGCAGGGCGAACAGGAACAGGATGCTGCCCACCAGGGCGACGGCGACGCAGAGTGCCCGGGGCAGGAAGCGGTTCAGCAGGTCGGTGAGGGGGCGCAGGATCGTGGTGATGACCAGGCCGAGGAACAGGGCCACGGCGATGAGCTGGAAGCGGCCGAGAACGGTGAAGACGCCGTAGACGGCGATGCCGACGAGGATGAGGCGCCAGGCGTAGGCGGCGGCGACCCGCAGCCAGGGGACGGTGCCCTCGTCCTTCCGGGCCGCCGGGGCGGTCCGGGCGTGCGGCGGGAGGCGTACGGAGTGCGCCGGGCGGCTGCCGGGCGTCCGGCCGGCCGGCCGGCGCCCGCGGCCCGGCCCGCCCGCCGGAGCGCCCGCAGCAGCCACCGCGCCTCCCCTTCGTCCGGGGCCCTCTTGAACCTCTTGAGCATCCTGAGCCCTCTTGAGCACCGTAAGGTCCGGCCGGGCGGGGGCCGGGGTGCAGTTCGGCCGGGTGGGCGGTCATCGGGGGCATCAGAGGGAACGGGTGCCCGTACGGCGCACGGTGCCGCGCGGGTGCGCCGGGGCGGTCCGGCCCGTCAGGGCGTCGTCTCCTCCAGCAGTTCGGGGCCGTTGTTGCGCACGTTGTTGACGGCCGGGGAGACGGGCCGGGCGCCGAGCCTGCCGCCCGCCGGAGGACTCAGCAGCGCCCGCAGTTCGCCGGCGTCGCGATGGCGGGGGTCGAGCCAGGCGTCGTAGTGGTCCGGGGTGAGGGCCAGCGGCATCCGGGGGTGGACGCGGCCGGCCTCGTCGGTGGCCTCGGTGGTGATGACGGTGCACGTGGTCAGCCAGGCGGCGGGGTCGTCGTCCCGCGCCACGTGCGGGTCGCGCCAGTACGCGTACAGGCCGGCGAGCGCCATCAGCTCACCGTCCTCGGGACTGATGTAGTACGGCTGCTTGCGGGTCCTGCCGGTGTCCGGGGACTTGATCTGCTGCCATTCGTAGAAGCCGTCGGCGGGCAGCAGGCAGCGGTGCCTGACGAAGGCGCGGCGGAAGGCCGGCTTCTCGTGCACGGTCTCCACTCGGGCGTTGATCATCCGGGCGCCGGCCCTCACGTCCTTCGCCCAGGACGGGACCAGCCCCCAGCGCAGCGGCCGCAGCTCCCTGCGGACGGCGGCCGGGGTGCGGTCCTCGCGCGGGGCCCGTTCGAGAACGGCCCACACCTCGTCGGTCGGGGCGACGTTCCAGTTCGGCGCGAGCGCCTCCTCAGGGCGCCACTCGGTGACCCGGAAGTGCCGGACGAGGTCCTGCGGACCTCGGGTGGAGACGTAGCGACCGCACATGGGGCCAGGGTGCCACGGTGGCGCTGCGGGGAGCGGGAGCGCCTCACGCCCGCCGGTGGGGTCAGCCCTCCGGGGCCGGCAGGGTCACCTCGAAGCGGCAGCCGCCCGGGATGTTGCGTACGGCAGCCCGGCCGTGGTGCGCCTCGACGATGCCGCGGACGATGGCCAGGCCCAGGCCGGCTCCCGCGGGCGGTGTGCGGGAGTGGGTGCCGCGCCAGCCGGTGTCGAAGACGCGCGCGAGGTCCGCCTCGGGGATGCCGCCGCAGCCGTCCTCGACGGACAGCACGACACCGCCGGACGCGCGTGCGGCGGCGACCGCGACCGTGCCGTCGGCGGGGGTGCGGCGGATCGCGTTGACCAGCAGATTGCCCAGCACGCGGTTCATCTCCTCCGCGTCCACCTCGACCGGCGCCGGCTCGACGTGGCCGGCCACGAGACGGACGCCGAGTTCCTTCGCCAGCGGATCCGCCCCGGCGAGCGCGTCGTCGACCAGGTCGTACACGGAGATCCGGGAGCGGGTGAGGGCGAGGGAGC